>CAZGSQ010000239.1:0-2983 GCA_964528535.1 uncultured Tangfeifania sp.
AAGTTTTCAGGCCGCAAAACACAATTGCAACCCCCGACCATAATGTTCCCACCATCAACCAGCACCTTCCGATCAAGGAAGAGCTCTCACGTTTTCAGGTGGAAACATTGAAACTCAATTGTGCCAAAAACGATATTCAACTGTATTCACTTGATCATCAATATCATGGCATAGTTCATATTATAGGACCGGAATTGGGGATTACACAACCCGGAATGACAATTGTCTGCGGCGACAGTCATACTTCTACTCATGGTGCATTCGGAAGTATTGCCTTCGGAATTGGGACCAGCGAGGTGGAGATGGTTTTTGCCAGTCAATGTATCCTTCAGCCAAAGCCAAAGAAAATGAGGATAAATGTCGAAGGTAAATTACAGAGTAGTGTAACTGCCAAAGACATAGCACTTTATGTGATTGCTCAAATATCTTCTTCAGGCGGTACAGGGCATTTCATCGAATTTTCAGGTTCGGCTATCCGTAGCCTGACGATGGAAGGCCGAATGACATTGTGCAACATGAGCATCGAATGTGGTGCGCGTGGCGGCATGATCGCACCCGATGAGGTGACTTTTAAATACATCAAAGGACGTGAATATGCACCAAAAGGTGAGGAGTGGGAGACAAAACTTGCACAATGGCAGCAACTAAAATCAGATGACAATGCAGTTTTTGATGCAGAGTTTACTTTTGATGCTGCCGATATTGAACCTATGATCACCTATGGTACCAATCCCGGAATGGGAATGGGAGTTAACGGAACCATTCCAACTGGTGAGAATCTGGTGGGTTCGGATCGGATTACTTTTAATAAAGCCCTTGATTACATGGGTTTCAAGCCTGGAGAAAAAATCAAAGGGAAAAAAGTTGACTATGTCTTCATTGGTAGCTGTACCAACGGACGAATCGAAGATTTCAGGCTCTTTGCCAATTTTGTTAAAGGGAAAAGGAAAGCTGAAAACGTCACTGCCTGGATCGTACCTGGATCCAAAAAGGTTGAAAAACAGATCAGGGAAGAAGGATTGGTTGACATATTTGAAGCTGCCGGTTTTGCTCTGCGCCAACCCGGTTGTTCGGCTTGTCTGGCGATGAACGATGACAAAATCCCCGAGGGGAAATATTCCGTTTCAACCTCAAACCGCAATTTCGAGGGACGTCAGGGACCCGGTGCACGCACCATGCTTGCAAGTCCGCTTATGGCTGCTGCTGCCGCAATATCAGGGGTGGTTTCAGATCCTAGAGAAATCTGATTGATTAAGTAAAAAACAATTTTTCAAAAAATAATAAAATGTCGATAGAAAAATTCCAAAAACTGGTCAGTAGGGTAGTGCCACTTCCCATCGAGAATGTGGATACCGACCAGATCATCCCGGCTCGGTTCCTGAAAGCAGTGGAACGTAAAGGATTTGGGGACAATCTTTTCAGGGACTGGCGATACAAAAAAGATGGTTCGCCAAATGAAGATTTTGTTATGAACAATCCACTTTATTCAGGTGAGATATTGGTTGCCGGAAAGAATTTCGGTAGCGGGTCAAGTCGCGAACATGCAGCCTGGGCAGTTTATGATGCGGGTTTCCGTGTCGTGGTTTCAAGTTTCTTTGCCGATATATTTAAGAGCAACGTACTGAACAATGGTTTGTTACCAGTTCAGGTTCCGGATGGTTTCCTCTCTGAAATATTCAGTACAGTCGAATCTGATCCAACCTCTTTATTTGAAGTTGACCTTGAAAGTCAGACCATGCGAAACTTGAAGACAGGAAGCAGCGTTCAATTTGATATCAATTCATATAAAAAGGAGTGCCTGTTAAATGGTTACGATGACATTGATTTTCTGATCAGTCTCAAGGACAAGATTGTCGCGTTCGAGCAGGCATAAATCAAAGAGGGTTCAACCTTTAAAACAAATTGTGTATGGTTTATATCATGGATACGACCCTGAGGGATGGAGAACAAACCTCCGGGGTCTCCTTTTCCGAAATCGAAAAGTTGAATATCGCCAAGATCCTTCTTGAGGAACTCAAGGTGGACTTTATCGAGGTTGCGTCGGCACGGGTATCTGAAGGAGAGTTAAGGGGTGCCCGTAAAGTTATCGAATGGGCAAATCGTGCCGGATTTCTCGAGAGGATCGAAATTTTAGGCTTTGTAGATGGAAGAACTTCATTGGATTGGATCGCCAGGGCTGGTGGTAAGGTGATGAACCTTTTGGCCAAGGGTTCCTTGCGCCATGTGACACAGCAACTTAAAAAATCACCTGAAGAACATCTCGAATCCATTAAAGGTTCTCTTCATCTGGCAGATTCGATGGGTATCCGGGTCAATCTGTACCTCGAAGATTGGTCAAATGGGATGAGGAATTCTCCTGAATATGTCGATTTTATGCTCGAAGGGTTAAAATCTGAAAAGATAGGCAGGATCATGTTGCCCGATACACTCGGGATTTTGAACCCTACCGAAACTTATGGTTATTGTACTTCAATGATCCATAAGTTTCCCGAACTCCGGTTTGACTTCCATGCCCATAACGATTATGACCTGGCTATAGCAAATGTGGATGCTGCCATCCGCGCAGGGATCAAAACAATTCACACCACTGTTAACGGTTTGGGCGAACGTGCCGGAAATGCACCGCTATCGAGTGTAATTTCCTTGCTCAACGATCAACTCAAAATTCCGAATTCGATCAACGAGCGTAAACTGAGCCTCGCTAGCCGTATTGTCGAAAATTTTTCAGGAATCAGGATTCCGGGAAATAAGCCCATTATCGGTGAGAATGTCTTTACGCAATGTAGTGGTATTCATGCCGATGGTGACAACAAAGATCAACTCTATTTCAATGACCTGCTTCCTGAACGGTTTGGCAGGATCAGGAAATATGCGCTTGGAAAGACTTCCGGGAAAGCCAACATTGCTAAAAATCTTGAGGATATGGGTATCCGCCTCGATCCTGAAGATTTGAAAAGGGTTACGGATAAAGTAATCGAACTGG
>CAZGSQ010000240.1:0-2980 GCA_964528535.1 uncultured Tangfeifania sp.
CTAAATGAACTGTTCAGAAATACAAACATTACTTACAAAATTTTTGAACGTCAGGTTGTTTTGTCGCCTGCAGCTGCTGTTGGTAGCAGCCAGCAGCAAAAAAAGACCGTCTCAGGCAAAGTCACCGACTCATCGGGGGCAACACTTCCAGGTGTTTCAGTAATTGTGAAAGGTACAAACACTGGAGTGATCACCGATATCAATGGTTCTTACTCGCTTTCAAATGTGCCTGAAAATGGCAATCTTCAATTTTCTTTTGTTGGGATGAAGTCACAGGAAATTGTTGTTGGAAACAAAGCCACTATTAATGTAGTTCTCAGCGAAGAAACTTTTGGATTGGAAGAAGTCGTTGCAATAGGTTACGGTACCTCAAGAAAAAAAGATTTGACAGGCGCAGTTGCAAAAGTGGATATGAGCCAGAAATCCACTATGATCAACGTGAGTCCCATGCAGGCATTACGAGGCTCAATAGCCGGTGTAAATGTAACAGATAATGGAAAGATAGGTACGGATGGCACCATTCAAATCCGCGGAAGGGCATCTATATCGGCTAGCAACAATCCTTTGCTGATTCTGGATGGTGTACCTTATACAGGTGCATTGTCAGACATCAACAGCAATGACATTGAATCAATTGATGTTCTAAAAGATGCGAGTTCGGCAGCAATTTATGGCTCACGGGCAGCCAACGGAGTCATGATTATTACCACAAAAAGAGGGAAATCTGCCAAACCGGTCATCTCCTATAACTCCTATTACGGTTATTCATCTTTTGGACATATTCCAAGTTATTCAAATGCAGAACAATATATCCAGAAAGTACTGGACGGAAGAGTTGCCAATGGATTGGCTATTTCGAATGTGCCTGCAGATATTGCTACCTACCTCAGGCCAAAGGAAGTTGACAACTATTTGAAAGGAGTCACCACAGATCCTTACCAGGAAATTAAGCAAAACGCTCCGATGACCAATCAGGAACTCAGCTTTTCCGGGAATAGCGGAAAGGCAAACTATTTTATTTCAGGAGCTTATACCAAACAGAATGGCGTTGTTAAAAACGATAAGTTTTCAAGGTACTCATTTAGGAGCAACGTGGAAGCTGGCATAACTGACTGGATGAAAATGGGTATCAATACTAGTTTTTCTAACAGGGATTACTCAGGGAATGAAGCAAATCTTGCCAATGCTTCCTACATGAGTCCTTATGCCAATTGGTACCGGGATGATACTAAAACAAGCATTTACTTACTTCCGATGACTGAACCCTTCGAACTAAATCCATTACTAAATATCTATTATTCAGACAATCAGGAAGTTAAACAAAATTTGTTTATTAATGTCTATTCTGACATTAAATTGCCATATGGTTTTAGCTACAGGGTCAATTACTCAAATACGTTTAATTGGTCTAAGTTGTTTAATTACAATAAGATATATAATTCCGACGAGGGAGTAAAACGTTTGGGTGATGGATCAAGAAGCATTGGTGAAGGATATAACTGGGTGCTTGATAATGTGATTAAATGGGACAAAACTATTTTGAAGAATCATACTGTCAACTTAACTTTTTTATACAGCCGTGAACATGCACAAAGTACTTCTTCAAATCTTTCCAGCAACAACATGTGGAGCGATGCTTTAGGTTACAATGGTTTGCAAATGGGGCAGAATCCTACGATAATAACCAATGCCGGAGAAGACAATACAATTTCTTCGATGATCAGATTAAATTACCGTTTTAAGGACAAATACCTGCTCACCTTAACAGCACGACGGGATGGATATTCAACATTTGGGGAAGGTCATAAATTCGGAACATTCCCATCTGCCGCAGCAGGGTGGAACATTACGGAAGAGGAATTCATGAAAAAAATCACCTGGATAAACAATCTGAAATTAAGGGTTTCCTATGGGAATAGTGGAAATCAGGCCATTGGCAGATATGCTTCCTTAAGTAAAATGAGCACAACTTACTATGTTTATGGTGATGGAGGCACCTCAGTAGCCGGTTTATATAATTCATCGGTTGCAAACCCGAATCTGGGTTGGGAAACAACCACATCTTCGAACTTCGGTCTTGATTTTTCACTGTTAAAAAACAGGGTTTCCGGTTCAATTGAATATTATGATACCAATACCCATAATCTGTTGCTGCAAAGAACAATTCCTTCCATGAACGGAGCCAGTTCAGTATGGCAGAATATAGGTGCCACTCATAATGAAGGTATTGAAGTTACTTTAAATACCGTCAATATTACCAGCAAAGATTTCACCTGGAATACTTCATTTAATTTTTCTTCCAATAAAAATAAGATCACGCACCTTGTCGGGGATGCAAACGGCGACGGAATAGAAGACGATATCATTGCATCAGGTTGGTTTATCGGACAACCAATTACTGCGAATTATGATTTCTCCTGGGATGGAATTTACCAGGTTGGTGAAACCATGCCGAGCTGGGCAAAACCTGGTTATCCAAAAATCATTGATTGGAATAAGAATGGAGTAATTGATGCCGGTGATAAACATGTGATCAGCGCTGATCAACCGGATTACCGCTTAAGCATGTCAAATACTTTCTGCTACAAAGGCTTCACATTCAATTTTCTGGTTAATTCGCAGCATGGAGGTTATAAAGCTTCTCCACAATTCATCCTGGGACAAGACTTTTATAACCGGGCCAACTCATTAAATATTCCTTACTGGACTCCGGAAAATAAAATAAATGATTGGCCTGTCGTCAATTTTGGTAATCCCTGGGGACAGAAATTTTATGCCAGCAGATCCTTTGTTCGCCTCCAGGATGTTACACTCTCTTATGATTTGCCAAAATCGCTTCTAAGTAAATCAAAACTGGAAGGATTAAAGCTTTACATCAGCGGGAAGAATTTATATACGCTAACGGACTGGCCACTCTGGGATCCGGAAATTGGGGATGTAAACCGTTATGATTATGGGCCAATGTACAGGACTTTTGTAT
>CAZGSQ010000241.1:0-2970 GCA_964528535.1 uncultured Tangfeifania sp.
GATAGCTTCAGGTGACTGGAGTTCAGACGTGTGCTCTTCCGATCTCTTCAAGCGGTCGGCAGCAAGGGTCTCTGCCATCGACAGGGTCTTCGTCTGGAATGGCAATTCCAACGTCTTCCTGGCGATGATCAAATATGTGGAAGACAAACGCAATGTGGGCAGAGATACGGTTCTCGGCGGTGTTCGGATCGTGCTGCTGGTCGAAGATTCCATCAAATATTACTCACGGTACCTGCCGTTGCTCTTCTCCAGCGTCCTCACCCAGACCCAGTCGCTGGTCTCCGACGATTCGACAGACGAGCTGCACAAGATCTTCAAGTACCGTGCCAGGCCAAAGGTTTTGCTGGTAAGTACTTACGAAGAGGCCGTCCAGATCATCAACGACTACAAGGATTATCTGCTCTGCGTCATTTCTGACGTGAAGTTTGCCAAAAATGGCGTCAACGACGAGGATGCCGGCATCGATCTGTTGAATTATACCCGCAAAAACCTGAAATATCCGATTCCATTGCTGCTGCAGTCGCACGACATCGAAAATGCCAAACGGGCGGAGGCGGTAGGGGCAGGTTTTATCACCAAGAATTCAGATACCCTGGCACACGATATTCACGAGTTTATCAACTGTAAACTGGGATTTGGCGACTTTATCTTCAAGGACAAGAAAGGCAACAAGATTGCCTGCGCCAGAAACCTGCATGAATTTGAGGAGCTGGTCTCAAAGGTACCCATGGAGTCGCTCCTCTACCATGCGCGGGAAAATGGTTTCTCCACCTGGCTCATGGCACGGGGCGAAATCAACATGGCCGAGCGGCTGATTCCCTTCAAAGTCGAGGATTTCGAGAATACCGAGAAGCTGCGCGACTTCTGTCTCAACGTTTTCACGGATGTTCGGGGGAAGAAAAACAGGGGCCGGATCGTCAATTTTGATCCTTCACTCATCACGGGAAACAGGTACATTGTGCGCCTGGGATTGGGATCGTTGGGAGGAAAGGGGAGGGGACTGGCATTCATGAGCAACCTGCTCGAGAACATTGACATGAAGGCCATTCTGAGTGGCATCAACATTCGGATGCCTGCTACTTCCATCATCGGAGCCATCGAGTTCGACAAATTTCTGGAGTCGAACAATCTGTTCGACAGTGCCTTTCATTCGACGGATCAGGAGAAGATAAAAGCCGGATTTTTGGCTGGCGAACTGAGTATCTCGCTCAATGAGAAGTTGATGCAGTATGTTCAGCACATTCAGCAGCCGCTTGCGGTGAGGTCGTCGGGTTTGTTCGAAGATTCGCTGTTGCAACCCTTCTCGGGGGTCTACGACACCTACCTCATTCCCAACAACCATGCCAGCCCTGAAATCCGTTTCGAGCAACTGACGAATGCCATCAAGCTAATTTATGCCTCCGTTTTCAGCGACGATGCAAGGGCCTATTTTCAGGCCATCAACTACAAAATTGAGGAGGAGAAGATGGCCATCATCATTCAGCCGGTGGTGGGGAAAGAGCACAGTGGTAAATTTTATGTCGACATCAGTGGCATCGCGCAATCCTACAACTATTATCCCTATTCCTACATGCAACCCGAAGATGGCTTCGCGGTAGCGGCCATGGGACTGGGACAAGCTGTCTCGGGAGGCGAAAAGGCCTATCGCTTCTGTCCGAAATATCCTGCGCTCAACATTGGGGCCATTTCCGACCAGGTTAGGGATACCCAGCGCGAATTTTATGCCATCGATTTGACCCACAGCGAATTCGATATGACCCATGAGGGTGAATTGGCGGCCATCCGCAAATATCCTGTCGGTGTAGCCGAAAAGGATGGAGTGATCGAACAGTGCATCTCTACTTATGACATGGAAAATGAGGTGATCCTACCGGGAATCGGAACCAGGGGGCCTCGTGTGGTCGATTTTGCCAATATATTGAAATACAACCAGGTCCCCATGGCCGACACCCTGCTGGTGCTGATGAAATTGTTTCAGCAGGCCATGGGATCGCCCGTCGAGATGGAATTTGCCATCGACCTGAACAAAGGCGACAATGGCTGGCCTACCTTCTACCTGCTTCAGCTCAAACCACTGATCAGGCGCGAAGACGATGTGGAGATCGACCTGAACGAACTGGATAAAAGTAACCTGGTGCTTCTGTCGCACAAGGGAATGGGCAATGGAAGGATCAAGGGAATCACGGATGTGCTGTATGTCGATCCGGATCATTTCGACCGCTTGCGAACCAGGGAGATCGCCGCCGAAATACTCGAATTCAACAAGCAACTCTGTGAGGAGGAGCGTAAATATGTGCTGATTGGTCCGGGCAGGTGGGGTACCAGGGATGAATTTACGGGCATCCCAGTCAGGTGGGCACACATCAACAATGCCAAGGTGATTGTCGAAATAGGCTTGCCAAATTTCCCGCTCGATGCCTCGCTTGGTTCGCACTTTTTTCACAACGTTACTTCCATGAATGTGGGCTATTTCTCTGTGCCACAGGTCGATGGAAATGAGTTTGTGAACATGGAATTGTTGGCAGGCCAACCGTTGGTACGGGAAGGTAAATTTGTGAAATGGGTTCGCTTTGAAAATCCCCTGGAGGTGCTGATGGATGGCCGAAAAAGGACGGCGGTGGTGCGGATGAAAGAATAGGATGAGCGAAAAGGATGACCTTATCAACAATTGGATTGAAAGGGCTGACCACGATTTAGGCTCAGCAAAATTAATTTGCCTTCTTATCCTTCAATATTTTGATACGATTGCGTTTCATTGCCAACAAGCAACCGAAAAATATCTCAATGCGGTACTTGCCCACCTTGGAATTGAGTTTCAGCGTTCTCATAATCTGATTTATCTTTTGGATTTATTGACGCAACAAATTGAGATTAATGAGCAAACGTAGGATAAGGCAATATTGTTAAATGGATTTAGAGACCGTTTAAATTTCTCTTTATTCAAATTTTGCGATAATTTCAGATAAAAAG
>CAZGSQ010000242.1:0-2937 GCA_964528535.1 uncultured Tangfeifania sp.
TCGCAGCAAAAACCCATGCTGATGTGGTTTGACAAACCTGCACACCAGCCCAAAGTATTTACCTATCAGGCCAAAGAGTTTACCAATTCATTTCACTTCGAGAAAAAAGGCTGGTTCGAAGCGCTTCCGTTAGGTAATGGCCGGATGGGAGCTATGGTTTTTGGTGGCGTATTCAGCGAACGCATTCAACTCAACGAGGAAAGCCTTTGGGATGGTTATCCGCGCGATGCAGCCAATCCATTGGCCGCAAAAGCACTTCCCGAAGTTCAGCGTCTGATGTTTGAAGGCAAAAATGATTCAGCTGAGACGATCGCCTCTAAAACCATGATGGGAATCCCACTTCAAATTAGACCGTATCAATCTCTTGGCGACCTGTTTATTGAGCAACTTGATGCTCCTTCTGATACCACCTATACCAAATACCACCGGTGGTTAAGCCTCGATTCAGCAATGGTGGTAACCCAATTCACTCAAAATGGAATAAATTTCCGCCGGGAAGTTTTTGCTTCTCATCCGGCAAATATAATCGTCATCAAAATTTCCTGCAACAAACCCAACGGACTGAATCTCCGGATCCGCTTAACACGCGAACAGGATGCAAAAACCGGCTCATCGGCTGCAATTTCAAATTGTATTGAAATGCAAGGCCAGGTTGATTGTAAAGATGATCAAACCGGGAAACCGGTCGGAATGCGCTTCGCTTCGTATGTGAAAGCGATTTCAAAATCAGGAAAAATACAGCTTGACCATGAGGGTGTGATGACGGTGAAAGAAGCTTCGGAACTGGTGCTTCACATTGCGGGAGCTACAAGCTATTCAGGAAATGATCCGGATAAAACCTGTAAACAGACTATTTTAAAAACTGCCAAAGTTCCTGCTGAAAAATTATTTCAGGCTCATCTGCGCGATTATCAATCGTTGTACAGTCGGGTAAAAATCAATCTATCTCCCGATTCAAATCCCTATGAATTGCCCCAGGATGCCAGGCTGAACAGGGTAAGGGAAAAGGATTACGAAGATCCATATTTATCCGAATTGCTGTTTCAGTATGGCCGGTATCTTTTAATTGCTTCTTCACGCGAAGGCGACCTGGCAGCCAATCTACAAGGCATCTGGAACCAAAGCATGAGGCCGCCGTGGAGTTCCGATTACCATACCAACATTAATCTCCAAATGAATTATATGGCGGCAGAAGCAGTGAATTTGCCCGAATGCACGCTGCCATTATATTCGCTTATGGATTCATTGGCAATACATGGGAAGCATACTGCCAAAGTAATGTACCATGCACGCGGCTGGGTGGTTCATCATCTTTCGGATGTTTTCTGGCGCACTGCCCCGGCCGACGGGGTTGTGGGAGTGTGGCCGATGGGTGGTGGATGGCTAGCACATCATCCCTACGATCACTACCTGTTTTCGGGTAATAAAACTTTTTTGCGTAACGAAGCTTTTCCTTTAATGAAAGGAGCTGCAGAGTTCTACCTCGATTTTCTGAAACCAATTCCTGCCGGAATGCCCAATGCAGGAAAACTGGTCACCAACCCTTCCCATTCGCCAGAAAATGCCTTTGAAAAAGCCGATGGAACCCAGTACCAGTTTACCTATGGCGCAACCATGGACATGGAAATTATCCACGAATTATTTACCAACTGTTTGCAGTCCATTCATGTTTTAAGTACTCCGGAAAAGCCTTTCGAATCTGCGTTTCGGAAAGAATTGGAAAAGGCAATGGCAAATCTGGCTCCTATAAAAATCAGTCCTACTACAGGAGGAATTCAGGAATGGGTTGAAGATTATAAGGAACCAGAGATCGGGCACCGTCATATTTCTCATCTCTACGCCCTTTTCCCGTCGTCTCAAATCAATGTGAATACACCCGAATTGTATGAGGCGGCACGCAAAACACTGGAGAGACGGCTGGCAGGAAATCCAAATGCCGCCATTGACGAAGCCAAAAACAGGTATCAGAGTTATGGCAGCTACCTCGATGGAAAAAGTTTCGGGGGCTGGCAAAGTGTGTGGATCAGCATGATGTGGCTTCGTCTGGGAGAAGCCGAACAAACCTACAAACACCACCAGTATCAGTTGAAATATGGGATGAATCCAAATTTCTTTGGCGGTGCAGCTCAATTGGATGGAACCTTTGGATCAACCGCCGTGATCGCTGAAATGCTGTTGCAGAGTCATACCGGTGTTATTAACATCCTTCCTGCCTTACCGGCATTCTGGAAAAACGGGGAAGTTTCGGGGCTGAGAGCAAGGGGAAATGTTGAGGTGAGCATGAAATGGGTGGCGAACAAGCTAGTAAAGGCAACCATCAAATCATACGGGAATAACGAATGTATGGTAAAATATGGCAGTTTAGAGGTAAAGCTAAAAATGAAAAAAGATCAACTTGTGTCCTTGAACGGGGAATTGAAAGTTTTATCAAATTAATCTGCAACAAAGTAATCAGTAAATAAATCAACAATGTAAACCGAATGAATATGCGCTTATTATATGTTTTGTTTTTTATTGGAGGTATAAGTATTTCCATGAGTTGTACCCAGAAACAGTCGCTTAAAAATTATTCGGATGTCCACCTTGAGTTTGTCAGCCTTCATCCGGAACCGATTCTTAAATCTGGGGACCCGGGTACGGAAGACATCAAATTTGGTTTCGAAGGAGGTACCTGCCGGAAAGTCAATGGTGTTTACTACCTGTTTACCACTGAAGTGTTCGATGTTCCCAAAACAGCTGCAGTGCGGCTTGCTATATGGAAGAGTACCGATGGACTAAGTTTTCAGAAACTTAGGGTCATTGCTGAAACTAACCGGAATTGGGAAGACACGACTCATCGGATGTCGCCTTGGGCACCAAATGCAGTATTTGATTCCTTAAGAAATGTATGGAGTGTTTTTCATGTGGCCTATCGCAGAAAACCTAATTCTACCAATG
>CAZGSQ010000243.1:0-2924 GCA_964528535.1 uncultured Tangfeifania sp.
AGATAGCTTCAGGTGACTGGAGTTCAGACGTGTGCTCTTCCGATCTGATCATGGACACCTTCGCGGCAGCGGCCCTTGCTTCACTGCCTCCCAACAGGAAAGTGATGCAGCACAAACCCCGCCGGAATGAGGATTTCATCATCACCCGTTCCATGAGGAGAACAATCCTCTCTGTCGGTTTCCTCTTTGTGGTATTTCTCCTGTGGCTACTTTACCATTACACCGAACCAAACGGAGGCATCTCCCGCCTCAATCTTTCCCGTTTCTTTACCATTTTCGTTCTGTTGCAATTCTGGAATTTGTTCAATGCCAAGGCTTTTGCCTCAGGCCATTCGGCCTTTCACCAATTGCACCGGAGTCTCGGATTTGTCATCACGGCAGTGATCATTCTTTTGGGTCAGATCGTGATTGTCACTTATGGAAATGATGTTTTCAGGACCGTTCCATTGCCTCTTGCAGATTGGCTCAGTATCATTGGAGGCACTTCTGTCGTACTTTGGATCGGAGAATTGGGAAGGATCCTGTCGAGGATGAGGTCTAAAATCCAAAATCCAAAACCGAAAATTCTTTGATCCTTTCGAAATGTCTATATTTGCGGGATGGATTGGATGTTGAAATGCATTTTTGTTTCGCTCTTGATGTTGAACCTGACGGTTGCTCAGGCCCAACTGTCTGGTGGCAGTGGCGGTTCCCGTTCAGGAGCCGGGGCAGCCGGTGGTAAGAAAGGTCAAAAGGCGCCTAAAACAAAGGCGGATTCTATCGTCTTTAAAATGCGTGAATTCAAATTGATTGATGAGCTGACCCGTGTCAGCGAGGTGAAAGTCGATACCTCCATCACTGATTTTCACATCTACCATCCTGCCTTCAAGAATTCTATTTCTGTTCAAAACCTTGGAAATATCGGGAATTCGAGTCAAACCACAGATTTTTTTCAACGCTTGCCAACAGATCGGGATTTTCTGTTTCAAAAAAATTTCTCAGATTATGGCCTTTGGCCGGGGAGCGTCCACTTTTACAATGTAACAAAGCCATATACGTTGCTCACCTATGGCCAATGGTTCTCCAACAAACCCAAAGGAGAGACTGTGATGAAGGTGCTGCATACACAGAACATCAACAAAGATGTCAATTTCGGATTCTATTACAATTCGATAGGATCATCGGGAAAATACCTCAACCAGCAATCGAAGGACCGCAGCGTAGGTCTCTTCTCAAGTGGAAATTTTGAAAGGTATGATTATTGGCTGACCATCGGGAAAAACAGGTTTGAGAACCAGGAGAACGGGGGATTGCCAAATCCTTCCGACATTGAGAATCCTGATCTTCAACCTGAGAACATAACCGTCTGGCTCACGGATGCCAAAACCATCAACAACAACATCTTCACCACCCTGACACACCAATACAAACTGGGGGTCTGGAAGGAGATGAAAGACAAGAAAGAGATCTTTCAACAATTCATCCCCCGGGTAACCCTCATGCATGTGATGGACATTCAGAATTCGACGAGGCTCTTCACAGAGGCCAATCCTGTGCCCACTTTTGGCTTCAGCGATGGCAGAGGAACCGTCAATTTCTATGCAAACGACAGCATTCCTTTCATCAACAAAACGGTTGGATCGGCTGCGGCTCCTGCCACCATCGACAGGTCCGGTCAATCGGTTGTCTCGAACCGTTTTGTGCTCAAATTCCTCGAAGCTTCCGACAGAAAATACACTTTTGGCAAGCAGGTTTTCATTGCCAACGATTTGGTAAATGTTCATTATCCGCAACAGGCACCCTATTTGGATTCTGTTGGCGTTCAACATGCACCGCTGGGGCTGTTTCAAAAACACAACTACTCAAACACCTACATTGGCGGATCTGCCTACCGCACGGGAGGTCGCTTCTGGAGTTGGAATGTAGCAGGAAAATCCTACATTCAGGGGCGGAATGCACTTGATTATGAGCTTTCAGGTGCCATTGAAAAACCCCTCAGATCCAAAAGTGACACCTCTTACATCCGAATTTTCTCCAGGATGTCGAGCCGTACACCCGATTATTTTTACGAAAATTACTATTCCAACCATTACAAGTGGGAGAACATTTTCGACAAGACCTATACGATGAGGGTAGGTGCAAACTTCGACAAACCAGGATGGAGGTTAAAAGCAGCTATCAATTACGGCATCGTCAACAAATATGTTTTCTTCAACGAAAAAGCCATCCCTGAACAAGCCAAATCTGAATTCTCTGTGTTGCAGGCGATGGTCAACAAAGATTTTAAGTTTGGGGTTTTGAACATACGGAACTGGGTCAACTACCAGTATACTACCACCAGCACTTACCTGGCATTGCCTAAAATCAGTGTTCGCAATTCAATTTTTATCGAAGGAATTTATGCCAAGGTTCTGTTCTTTCAGTTGGGCTTGGACACCCGCTACCAGACAGCTTTTTACGCAGACCAATATTCGCCGGCGACTGGCATGTTTTACCGCCAAAACAGCATTTTGATAGGTGATTATGCATGGGTCGACGGATTCGCCAACTTGAAACTGAAGAGAACAGCCTTCTACATCAAATATGTCAACCTGGCCACTCAGTTTGTCAAGGGAGGCTTCTTTACTTCACCAGGTTATCCGGCGCCGGTTGCTACTTTGCTGTTCGGCCTCTCCTGGTCGTTTTACGATTGAGGATCCCCCTCAAAGATATCGGCAAGTTCGGCAAGCACCATGGCTGTTGCCCCCCAGATAAAATTTCCGTTGATTTCGTAACCTGGAACCGTTATCCGTCCGGTGCTGGTCTCAGTCTCAGATCGGAAGAGCGTCGTGTAGGGAAATAGTGTTTAGAGCCGTCGAGAGTTCGGTGTTCGGCGCTTTGGTAATCAAAAACGGCGGAATGCACTGCTCGGTGAGTGCATAGAGTAGGTGCATGAGAGTGGCATT
>CAZGSQ010000244.1:0-2920 GCA_964528535.1 uncultured Tangfeifania sp.
CCTCGGCATAGGTGGTTGAAAAATATGATAACGGTTTCGTCAAACAATCCAAGTGTGACCGGTTCAGTCCGACTACTGTCTTTCAGACTCGGCTTTGATGGCAATGTAGAAATACATGCCTGGCTGCGACGGAGAAAAAATTCCACTTTTGCTCCGTCGAACAGAGCCATTTCATCTGAAAAGCACTGAGGCAGGCTCTGAATGCAAGGAGTGAAAATATATAGAAAGTGCGTTTGTAAATATAATTTCAAGTAAGGCTCAAAATAACTTCACTAGAAATGCTGTTCAGAGAACCTCATTTCTTTTTTCGTGATCATTCACCAAACATCTTATCACTATCGAATCAATTCAGAAAGAGCTCATGGATATGCTGCAAATCCAGCTTTCCGACAATGTGAAGTCCAGGATCATCAATGACGGAGAGGTCAACAGGTACAAACCGGCCTTTGGTCCCGCTGTCCGTTCACAGGAAAAGATCTATCAATATTTTGCAGAGAAACTAAAAGAATCAAATAATAACATTTAATAAAACAAAGTTTGACGCCCCTCCGAAAAGGGACTTTTTTAACAAACGAAGAAATTACTGATGATCGATAAAAATAGTGCAATGGAAAATTTTCTGCTCCAAATTGGTTGTACCATGATCTGTAGGTTAAGATAACCTGAAGAATAGGGTTCCAGGGTGGGTATTCCCATTGTTTTAAACGTTCTTTGACATATTTGTTTCGTAAAGTTAAGTATTCGCACGAGATTGATCCACAGACATCTACAGCAAGCCCAAATTTTTTGCTTGATTTGTCCCCGGTATTTTGATTTGTTATTTCTTAACGGGAAGCTGAGTTGAAAGATGGTTGCTTCCACATTATTTCGTTTGTGGAGCTCTTCTTTTGGCCGTCCTTTCATTTGGCGGCGCATGTTAGAGGCTCGGATAGCTTGTTGACCAAAATAGTAATAACCTGAAGAGGTTTTTATGCTCCACTTGTCTTCGAAACTGTTCTTCCTCTTTTTAACTAAAACAGCCTTAATGAGTTCACCTGTTTTGGTATCGGTAACCAGTAATCCTGCAGGGGTCATTTCTAAATCATACCTTGATTCGGCGCCTTGGATACCGGTGAAAACCATGTCGATGTTTTCGCAACAACCATCATTGGCAGGACTTTGGTACGCCCCATCAGCGTAAGTTTTGTCAATTATTTGGCCGGTGACTTCGATGGTCGCCTGAATAGCTGGTTCAACAAAGGCTGTGTCGGGGGTGTTGGCTTGTTCAACAAGCACGTTGGTAATCAAGTTCAGGCCTTCATCCGAACAGGTCTCCGTAATATTCACGCTGTAGCCCTTTACCTTTCGATCCCCCTTGTTGCGATAAGCACATTCGGGGTCGTGAGGCGACTGGACACTTGAGGAGGAGATTTCTTCTTTGGGGCGAAGTTCAATCTGCTGATTATCTGACACTTTATATTGTTCGTTAAAGACCCGGTAAAGTAGTTGAAAACTATCGGTTTGGAGGTCATTAAATAAGGTCAATAGTTTGTAACTAATAATACCGATCGGTTGCAACCTCCCCTTAATTTCTTCTCTGGTACTACGATAAACAGTTTTGAGCGGTTCTTCTGTGGAAAGTTTTTCCAGTTGTTCAAGGTCTGCCAGCGAAAGCGTTGATTTTGCCGCCTTATCAAGTGTTTTATAAAACATACAAAGTGTATGATGGATGATCTCGTACCGGGAAAACAGAGCAATGTTGCTGCCAATGAGTTTACTGTCCATACGAATACTGCGTCCGTTTACATCAAACTCTTTGACCTGTTCGCTGGTAATTTGTGTGAAGGCCTTTCCCATCAAATCTTCACCATTTTGCTTTTGATGGTCATATATCCGTTTGCGCAAAAGGTAATAGGTTGATTCTACAGGTAGCGGATCATTCATGTTGAACAATCCTAATGCGCTGCGAACAAGCAAGTTAAATCTGCAATGTTCAAAAAGCTGTGAATCGCTCCATACAAAAGATTCTTTTAGAATCATCATCCCAACAAGAGTACGGATGGAGGAATTAGGCGCACCAGTAGTGTTATTGAAGAGAATACTGAATATGGTTTCATCAATGCGCATTACAACCTGATTATGGAACTGGTTATGCCAATGACACTGATCACTATACTGTTTAAATGCTGAACTCTCCAGCATCATAGGAACACTGGCGAAGGCATCTAACTGAGGTTCTTTGTTTGATTTTTTAAACATCGTCTATGCTTTACTTATCGAAACAAATCTACAGTTAAAAAACGACAAAACAAATTTATGTTATTGACAATCATTTGTTTATAACTTTGTCAAGAATGATTAAGCATAACAAATAGTATGAATTTATTTAACCAAATCAGGCCTGCCGACTTTTCGGAGGGGCGTCAATGTTTCGTTTTCAAAACTCAGTGGAGCCGATTTTTCAGCTTGTATTTGAACCTTGTCCAATTGGTGTTTGACAAGCTTTGTGCGCCTTGGCAACCGCGAAAACCCTTCCGCGGCGATAATGTTGTAGATGTTCTTTTCCGACATAGACTGGCCAAGTCCGTCAAGGGCGACTTTGATATCGGGCACAGAATAGTACTTCTTACGCATATCGATGATCACCGATTTTGACCCGAGCGTTTCCGGAGAGATTTTGCGTCCGGGTGTATGTTCAACAAAAAAGATGGAGCCAGATTGGTTCTCCCCAAGTTTCTCCCTGAAAGAGGAGACCAGGGAAGTAAAAGCCCGGTAAGTATATCCAAACCGCTGGGCCACCTCGTGGGCAGGATTGCCGTCAACATAGTACATTCGAAGCGCTTCGTATTGTTTGTGTGCCACCGATTTAGGTTGCAAAAAGAATGTTGCAGGGTTCATAGTACTGTTTATTATTACCGTGATAAAGATAATACATATTCAC
>CAZGSQ010000245.1:0-2867 GCA_964528535.1 uncultured Tangfeifania sp.
ACGCTGCCAGCGGTTTTCTGCTAATAAAACTTATTACGGCGATGGTTTTACAGGCCGGGCGTTATGCCTCATTCTAAAAAAAATAAGAAAATGTGTAAAATTGAAAATAAGAGAATTGTTCTTGTAGATTATAAACTGATGTTTCAAGGAAACTGGATTGGAAATGCTTTTTGTTCCTATGAATACGATACTTCAAGAGAAGGATTCAAAAATTTGCTTAAAATTAATTTGGATATTTTGTATCCGCTAAGTAACGCAAGCACTCCTATCCATGAACCTTTCGAGTCTGAAATTATATTCATGGAGGATATCTCTCAATCTTTTGAATTGATTAATGCCTGCATAAAGAAGAAATATTTTGGAACAGAAATAATTACTGTTAAAACAATCTTTGAATTTAACTATGTGGGCAAGATAGAGAATAAAATTAGATTGACATTAATTGGACCAAATATGGTTCCCTATGAAATAGAAAATCTAAAGAATAGAAAATATATGACATTATCAGACATGCATGAGGAAGAGGCAATTAATTATGCATGCGACAACCTTATAGCAGATCACTAGTGTCCATTAAAAATAATTAAAAGTTCTTTGAAATCATTGGTTATCTATAGTTTACAAACAATTTACTAGCGTGACGATTTGAATTGGTTAAGTTGGCTGTCAAATTAGCTGACGATGAACCAAGGGAAATATGTTTTCGCACAGATCGTGGAGTTTCTGCCCCAACGAATTTTTGATCGGATGGTTGACGAGCACGATGGCAATAAATACGTTAAGCATTTTACTTGTTGGAATCAGTTGCTCTGCATGGTTTTCGGGCAATTGACAAATCGGGATAGCCTTCGGGATCTGATGGTTGCTCTGGATGCCCATAGCAATAAATCTTATCATCTTGGCTTCGGCAGAAGCGTTACCCGCAGCAACCTGGCCAAGGCCAACGAAGTTCGGAGCAGCAAGATTTTTGAAGAGTTTGCCTATCACATGATTTCGATCGCACGAAAAGCAAGGGAAAATGATGACTTCGAGATAAAAGGGAAAGTGTATGCTTTTGATTCCACTACCATTGATCTCTGCTTAAGTGTCTTCTGGTGGGCAAAGTTCCGTAAAGCCAAAGGCGGGATTAAACTCCATACCCTATACGACGTAACCACTCAGATCCCTGCTTTTGTTCATATTACCCCGGCAACCGTCAATGATGTGAATGCAATGGATTATCTAGTATATGAACCAGGTGCCTACTATATTTTTGACAGAGGATATGTTGACTTTAAGAGGCTTCATCGGATAACTTTGCATTCCGCCTTCTTCGTGATACGAGGGAAGATCAACCTGAAATTTAAAAGGATGTACTCCCGAAAAGTCAATAAATCCAACGGTGTTATATATGATCAAGTCGGCAAACTGACCGGGTTTTATGTATCCCAGGATTATCCAGATAAATTGCGAAGGGTTAAGTATTTTGATGAAGAAACCGAGCGAACTTTTATTTTCCTCACCAACAACTTCGACCTGACGGCTGAGCAGGTTGCACTCCTTTATAAAAACCGCTGGATGGTGGAACTTTTTTTTAAATGGATAAAGCAGCATCTCAAGATAAAATCATTTTGGGGTACCACCGAGAATGCGGTACGTATCCAGGTTTACTCCGCCTTGATTGCCTATTGCCTGGTCGCGATCGTGGGCACAGAATTAAAAATAAATCGTTCAACCTACGAAATCCTACAAGTTTTAGGCATTTCATTACTCGACAAAACCCCTGTAGTTGAACTACTTACAGTTATAGATTACAAAGATGTCAAAGAACAATTTTCTAACCAACTGACATTCAATCTATTTTAAGTGGACAGTCATGACAATTAACACGTAATGAATATTGAATATTGATCAACGAATGTTGAAGTGTTACCCTTCAAATTGTTGGTTCCACCGGCGCCATGATCGAGCAGGGACCGTGTGTGCTCAACCCGAGGACCGGCAACTATGACTTCACCGCCACCGTTCAGGTGCCCGATCTTACCGGCGTCACCATCATCGCGAAGGCCATTGACCATCCGGGGCATGTCGGAGAGCTTTCTGTTACCATCTGAAGTTAAGTTTTCAGTTTTCAGTTTTCAGTTTTCAGTTCTCAACATTCGTTGATCAATATTCAATATTCATTACTGTTAATTGTTAATTGTTAATTGTTAATTGTTAATTGTTAATAGTGTCCATCTGTTCAAATTTCATATTCGTTGATCAATATTCAATATTCAATACGTGTGCCCATCCGTTCAAACTTCATCATTCGTTGATCAATATTCGATATTCATTAAGTGTTAAGGATTAATTCCCAGTGACCGTTTTTTTCGTTACCAACGCGAATTATTTTCCCTTGTACTTTTAGTTTTTCAAGGTCTCTTTCAATGGTTCTATCAGAAACAGATAACTGCATTGCAATTTGTTTTGCTGATATTTGATTGTTTTGCCTTATTAAAGTTGTAATTATAGCTAATCTATTATCTCCGACATTATCTCCGACATTATCTCCGACATTATCTCCGACATTATCTACTATTTCAAGTTTTGTGATTGTTTTTTGGGTTTTATAATATAACTCAACCAGGAAACCATTTGGAATTTCTTTGCACTCCAAACTCATCGTTGGATATTTTTTTATTTCATTTAGAATCCGCTTAAACCCACTACCATATTTTTCAATATCACCAGTAAGATAGAAGGCTTCAGCAATCAGTTTATTACGTGCATAAGCCTGATAGTTATTCGTTATTAAATCTTCAACAGTTAAATCTCCAAACAATTTTCCGGGGTTAAAAAAAGTGATGCTGTTGTCGAAAATTTTAATTTGAACATCAATTGGGCTT
>CAZGSQ010000246.1:0-2829 GCA_964528535.1 uncultured Tangfeifania sp.
TACCAAAATGGATTAAGCCGCTAAATGGCAACCACTTAAAAAAGTAAAACCCGTTAAAACCTGTCAAACCACGCGGTCATGGTGGGTTTCCAGATTTATGGGATAAATTATCTGTTCGACCTTGATCTTCAGTCAGTCAGTTGTTTTTCATCAACCATTTGGCGATGCTTAAAGAAATGTCAGGACCTTCAATATCTTCAATCCATTGGTAGGGGCCTATTGGATTCAAAGCATCAAAGAACCATTCTTCATTTTTGGTAACAATAAAATCAAATATGCCATGTGTAAGATTTAATCCTGTCATAATGTCAATTGCCCTCTTTTTTATTGGGGCTGGGGGTTGAATAATAGGAGAATCTGTTGGTTGTAAATCAGATCTTGAACCCTCACCAATATTATCAGGTTTAATTTTCCCAACAAAATATTCTTTTCCAACAATAGTACATCTCACCTGATAAGCGGCATCCGAAACTACCCTTGAATGATCAGAAAGATCACAGAAAAGAGCAGACCCAAACTTATCATTACATTTTGAAAAACATTCGCCTGCAACTTTCCTGAAACTATCCTGATTCATTAATTTCAAAATTTCGTCACGCTTATTTTCAAAAAAACTGTTAAGATAGTTAATGTCATTCGTACAAATATACGAAGGCCATTTCAAACCTATGTTTTTCGAAATAGTAAATTGCCTGAAGTGGTTATCTGTATAAAATTCGGTATTGAAATTCAACCATTTTGTAGATTTTAGGGAAGAAAAGAGTCCTTCCAGTGTCCGATTACATTTCTCCTTCCATTTCTGATAGTCTTCGTACAACCTCCAGTTGCTTTTTTCAAAATGCTCTATTCTTGAGCTCCTGTTCCAGACGGCCTCAATTTCGTCGGTTGAAAACCGACAATTTGGACCCTCTATTTGCAGTGAATTATCATCATATCGGATCAATGTATTTAGTAATGAATCAACATCAAGATTTAGCCGAGAATAAGTGGCTGAATTTATTTGCAAGATAGATTCAACCTGATCGGCATGTTTATCATTAATATCAGATATTATTAAAATCATCTTCAAAAACCGGTTAAGATATTTTACTGATTCCGAAACGAAGTATGCATGTATGACATGAGTTAATAGGAATAAACAAACGCTTGTTACCCCTTTTTATATTTATTTTTTTTAATCGCTAACATCTTATGAGTCGTAAAGTGACAGTCAAATTACAATGTGATATTTCAACCAATTACTTTCGTTAATAAATTTTAGGTCTATTTCCCATTGTCGAAAAGAGCTTTTAAAGGATTCACGAGTCTTGTGATCAATCTCATTTCTTTTGTTACAATCTCTGCTGTTCCATCCATTTGTTGAATAAACTTCAAGTTCTCCCGATATGAAGATGTCATTCCTCCTGTAAGTTCGATTTCAGCTACATACCCACTTGCAGCAGGCACTAAAGAAATGGAACGAATCGTACCTTTTAACATCCCAAATTCCATGTATGGAAAGCCGTTTAGCTTTATATTTACCCTCTGGCCTACCTCAACTTTCCCAAAACCGGATGGTGGGATTACTGCCTTTGCAATAATGGCTGATGCTTCTTTTGGTATGATGGTGGCAATGAGGTCACCAACTTTGACTTCCTGATTTACACTCCAAATGGAGGTAAAGGTTAATTTACCATTT
The DNA here is from genome assembly GCA_964528535.1 of uncultured Tangfeifania sp. Taxonomy (GTDB): domain Bacteria; phylum Bacteroidota; class Bacteroidia; order Bacteroidales; family Prolixibacteraceae; genus CAINVV01. The sequence continues at coordinate 1,679 of CAZGSQ010000246.1, forward strand.
ATTGGACTTGTAACTAAATATCTCTCTTCCCATTGATGAACTGCATTTTCGAGGTTCTGCTTTGATTCATCAAGTGCGAGACGATATTCGGATAATTCCCTTTCGTGTTGCATCTGCAACTCAACTCGTGTAGATTGCAATTGGAGTATTGTAGATTCGGTTTCTCGCAATGTGGCTTCAAATCCCATCAATTCCGATTTTTTTGAAAGGAATAGCTGTCTTGATTTATCGTATTCAGCTTCGCTCGTAGTTCTTTTTTGAAAAAGGAAAGAATCACGGTGAAAACTTTTTTCAGATAGAATAAGGTCATTATTCATTATTTCCTTTTGACGGATCAATGTATTATAATACTCTTGCTGCTTAACAATTTGCCTGTCAATCAGACCAATTTTCTCAGGAATATAATTTTGTGTCAGGTAATGCTTGAAATTGCTACGACTTTTCAAAAATGGACTATAACTCGACTGCAATTCGCCAATAGTAAGATCTTCAGACAAGTCATATTCAAAAACCTGTTTGTCCCAATCAGAAATTTTATTATTAAGCAACAATTCCTTCTTGAGTATTAGATAATGCTTGTAATCTGTTGGGTTATTTATTAAAGCTATGTTTTCCTTTTCAACAACCATCTGACCATCGACAACAAATAAGTGGTCTAATTTACCTGTGGATTTACTGATCAATGAAACAGGTGGATTTTTTGTTGTTAAAAGCATCGGTGCTCGTATGATCTCTGGTGATTTAAAAAAATAACTTCCGATAAGAAGGATAATGAATAAGACAAACAATACCGTTAATCCCCAACTTATTATACGGCTTGGAATAAAAGACATAATGTCCTGAACTTCTTCACTGTGATTTTCTGAATTATATAATTCTAACATATTTTTTTAATATTAATTTCCAAGTTCAAGTTGGTCTTTAACAAGATTAAAATAATGACCTCTTTGTTCAACGAGTTCAGTATGAGTCCCCCTTTCGACGACCCTCCCAGCTTCCAACACAACGATCTGATCTGCGTTTTTAACTGTACTTAGCCTATGGGCAACAACAATAACCGTATGACCTTTAAAGTACTGATTGAGATTTTCCATAATCGTTAACTCATTCCTGGCATCCAAAGCATTGGTTGCTTCGTCAAAAAAAAGATA
>CAZGSQ010000247.1:0-2828 GCA_964528535.1 uncultured Tangfeifania sp.
TCCGATCCTCTGGTAATTTCAAGGACTTTTACACCATTCAGATAATGCGCAACTTTGTTTCCGTTCACTTCTATCCTTGCACGGTTCCATTGTCCAATCGCATTCATCCGTTTAACGGGTTGTGCCGGGTCAAAGGTTTGAGAATTGGCAGGTACCAAATCATAAAGTGATCCGCATGTGCGGTTACCATTGATCCCCAATTTGGCATCAGGATGTTTTGCATCATCAAGTACCTGAAATTCAAAGCCAACAGTGTTTCCTTTTCCCGGTTCTGCCTGGATGAAATACTTGATCCCACTATTTGCTCCTTCGGTCAATCTGAAATCGGCTTCAAGAATGAAATTCTTGTATTTTTTTGTGGTTACGATATCGCCACCACCTTTGTTGTCTCCTTTATTGGGGATAAACATTCCATCTTCTATGGTCCAACCTTTTGCAGGAAAAGTAGCAAGGGCAGCTGCTCTCCATCCCTGATTTGTTTTTCCATCCCAGAGCAATTTCCAGCCATTCGCTTTCTCATTGGCTGTCAGATTATTGATCAGGTAACTTACTTCGGCGACACTTTTATCCATTGGTTTGCGGTTGGCTTCCAGGTCTTTGGTCATGATGTTGATATTTCTCCAACAGATTGTTTTTCCAGCGTTTGCCTCTTCTTTACCGATTCCATGAACCTGTAACGCAATAAATCCGGAAGGGGTCATATCATCAACAAGATTGGCACAAGGGAGGTCGTTTAGCCAGGTACGGATAGAGTTTCCAATGGCTTCAACCCTGTATTTGTTCCATTGTGAGCGTTTATAAGCTTTTTTGGAGGCTTGATTGTATTCCATTGGATACAGCCAACCCCTGCGAGCTTCATCGTAAATTCCTGCAGACCATGCTCTTGGTGAATCGTCACATTCAATCTGATAGCCATGAACGCGACCATTGTCATAATCTTTTTTGCTTTCGGACCTGATCTGGACACCGGAATTAAGCCCTTCGTCCATTTTCATTTCGAACTCTAGGATAAAATCCCCGAAAGTCCGGGTTGTTGCAAGAAACGTATTTGGCGTGTTGAGACGACTTGTTCCAACAATTTCCCCATTCACGATTTTATATTCGGCAGTACCGTTCAACCGTTCCCAACCTGTAAGGTCTTTGCCATTGAAAAGTTTCTCCCATGTTCCTTTTGCTGCAAAACCGCCCAAAGAAACCACTATCAAAACAACAGAAGCGACTAATTTCTTCATTTTTTTTATAGTTTATTCGTTAATTTTTGTTTTTAATTCGGATGCTAAGATAGATTAATTTAATTTACACCGTTATCGCAAACGGCAAAATCTAAAAGCACCGGATCAAATATTCTCAAATCTTCCTTAGTCCATTATCAAACACCAGTATCTGCCCTTTTTGGGTTTTCCCGGCAAACTTTTTATCACCATACCGCAGTGTTAAAGGAGAACCGGCAGTTGAATGTACTTTTAACTGTACAAGTTGCCCGTTTTTCCAATTGAACTCCAATTCGAATCCTCCTCTTGCCCGCAGTCCGCGTACATACCCCTCGGGAATATCGGTTGGCAGGGCAGGCAATAAATCAATTGCATCGAGATGGCTTTGCATCAGCATTTCAACAATTCCAGAAGCGCCACCAAAATTGCCATCAATCTGGAACGGTGGGTGAGCATCAAAAAGGTTTGGATAAGAGCCTCCACCTGTCATTTTTGTGCCAACCTGCCCTGTTGGCCTGAGCAGCATTTGTACCATGTTCCAGGCATGGTTGCCATCACGGAACCTTGCCCAGAAATTGATCTTCCATGCCAGGCTCCATCCAGTACCCTCATCACCTCTGGCAATTAGAGACTTGCGTGCAGCCTCCATCAGTTCAGGTGAATCCTGCCAGTTGATCTCTTTGCCGGGATAAATGCCCCATAAATGGGAGACATGCCGGTGTGTATTTTTTGGATCATCAAGATCAGCCACCCATTCCTGTAACTGGCCAAAACGGCCTATCTGATAAGGGGCCATCTGTGGCAATAACACCTTTAAGGAATCAGCAAAAGGCTGATCTTTGTGAAGGATAGCAGAGGCTTCGATGCAATTTTTGAATAAGCTTTTGATGATTTCGTGGTCCATTGTCGGACCAGAAACCAATCCTCCGTTTTCGGGGGAATTTGAAGGGCATGAAACCAACCATCCACTCTTTGGATCTTTGACAAGATAGTCAACATAAAACAGGGCGGCACCCTTGAGTATAGGCCATGCACGTTTGGCAAGGAAGGATGTATCTCGGCTGTATAAAAAATGTTCCCAGAAATGGGATGCCATCCATCCACTTCCCGAAACCCAGATTCCGTGATTCGATGCGTTGATGGGTGCAGCTCCTCTCCACAAATCGGTGTTGTGGTGCAAGACCCAGCCTTTGGCATTGTAATGAACCTGAGCTACTTTCTGTCCGGAGGGAACAACCTCTTCAATCATTTTAAAAAGAGCATCATGGCACTCACTGATGTTCAAAGGCTCCACCGGCCAATAGTTCATCTCGGTATTGATATTCACCGTGAATTTGCTGTCCCAGGCGGGATTGAGCTTATCGTTCCAGATTCCCTGCAGATTGGCAGGGTAGGTACCTGGCCGGCTGCTAGACAACATCAGGTAACGTCCATACTGGACATAAAGGGCAGCCAGCGAGTTGTCAATTTTGGTGGGAATGGCATTGATGCGGGCATTTGTAGGCTGGCTTTCCATACCTGAATTTCCCAGATCTATTTCAAAACGGTTAAAATAGGATTGGTAATCTTTTATATGATCCCTCTTAGCAATGTCGAATTTTTTATTCCAGATATTAT
>CAZGSQ010000248.1:0-2794 GCA_964528535.1 uncultured Tangfeifania sp.
CCTGTCGATGGCAAAGATGCCGATACGGAGCTTGTGTTTGGGAAAACGATTCATACCTACGATATTAAACAGGCTGTCGAAGATGGGGCGACTGTCCCTATCTATTACGAGCCGAAGATGGTTCCGCTAAACATTAAGGCAAAATACCTGACCCAACTCGATGAAGCTGCCGATGCGGAGGAAGATGGCACCAATGCGGTATGGGCAGCCATCGAAGATGCAGCCGGTGCAGAAGATCGTATCAAACTGGTATCCAAAGATATACTCACACATTACAAGGCGCGGACAGCCTCTCTTGACGGCAAAGCGATCATCGTGTGCATGAGCCGTCGCAACTGTGTGAAAATGTACGATGCCCTTTCAACTTTGGAGGGTTGTCCCGAAATAGCCGTGATCATGACGAGTAACATTGGGAAGGATCCCGAAGCCTGGAATCCGCATATCCGCACAAGAGACAGCATGGATGCCATTAAAAAGCGTTTCCGTACGCCCGACGACCCTTTGAAAATGGTAATTGTCCGCGACATGTGGCTAACAGGTTACGATGCCCCATGTGCCCACACGATGTATGTCGATAAGATCATGAAGGGACACAACCTGATGCAGGCCATCGCACGTGTGAACAGGGTTTTTGATGACAAACCCAATGGCCTCGTGGTCGATTTTATTGGCATTGCCGGTTTCCTTGCTGCAGCAACCAAAAAATACACGGGTGGCGGTGGAGGAGGAAAACCAACCATCGATTTGGATGCTGCCGTTGAGTTGTGTCTGTTGCAATTTGTTACCGTAAAAGGGCTGATGGGCAATTTTGATCTGGAAGTCATCAATCAGATGACCGCGATCAATAAGCTGAAATGGTCGAACGGTTTGGTCAACACGCTGTTACAATCCGACAGTGTGACCGATACCTTTCTGCGTGAAGAGCGAAAACTCACAGAATTGGTGGCAATGACCAATTCCGATCAGCGGATTTGGGTCATACAGGAAGAAGTGGGGATCATTCAAAGAATTCGTGACGTGATCCGAAAGATTAAGACACCTCCGGGTCCGCAACGCATAAAGAATGAGCGAATCAAAGATCTGATCAGCAAGTCGATTGAGTCGCACGAGATCGTTGATCTGGCCACCATGTACGATTTGGACAAAATAGATATCTCCATTATCGACGACCGTTTTCAGGCCATCGTAAAAGAAAAGGGGAGTGAAAACATTAAAGTTGAATTGCTCCGGCGAATCATCAACGATGAACTAAAGGTGAGAATGGTGAAGAACATCCGGCGCATGACCAGCCTCAAAGATGAACTTGAAAAGGTATTGAGCAGATACCACAAAAACACGCTTGACTCGATTGCTGTCATCAAACACTTACTGGATTTGGCCAACGAATTTAAAAATGATGACATCCGCACCAAACAGTTGGGCTTAACCGAAGATGAACTGGCATTTTACGATTTATTGTCGGCCAATGAAAAGCTATTGAATGAAGCCGGGCCAATTCAGGACCTGGTACACAAGGTAGTCGCCTCTGTAAAGAAAAACCTTCAGCTCGACTGGTCCAAAAAAGAAGATGCCCGCGCAGCCATCCGTCTTGCTGTTAAAAAAGAGCTTCGGGGTAAGGTCGAATTCTCTGAACTGGATAACTTGTTAAAAGAGGTGCTCGAACAAGCCGAAGGGCAATACAGGGATTGGCCGATGGTGGGATAGAGTATTTCATTAGGAACCAAAAGAAAGTTGGATATTGCTCAGGTGAAAATTGAAAAAGTTTTTAAACCGGAAGCATCGGAAGAACCTGAAGTTGGGGATGTGGCTGGGGAGGTTAAAGAAGAAATATAAGATGTGCGTCCTGAAAGGACAAATCAATTCATCCCAAGGCAAGGCCTTGGGGAATGGAAATACGGTTTTATTTAGATGTGCGTCCTGAAAGGACAAATCAATTCAGCCCAACGGCAACGCCTTGGGAGATAGAAAACAACAATTATTGTTACGCCCTGAAAGGGCAGCTAAAAATCTGAATTATGAGCCAATCGTTATCAAAATTGTACGTTCACCTGATTTTCCACACGAAAAATTCACAGGATGTGCTTCGTAAGGAAGACCGAAATGCTCTTTTTGCATATATCGGGGCAATCATAAAAGACAACGAATCAATGCCTATACTCATAAATGGGGTTGAAGATCATATCCATATTTTGTGTGTAATGTCGAAAAATATTTCTTTGGCCAAGCTGACTGAGGAAATTAAACGACACAGCAGTCGGTGGATAAAAACCCTGCACCCCGATTATAGTCAATTTAGCTGGCAAGGAGGTTATGCAGGTTTTTCTGTGAGCCAATCGTTGCATGAAAAAACCAAAAATTATATACACAATCAGGAAGAACACCACAAAAAGATGACGTTTAAAGAAGAGTTAATTTTATTTCTGAAGGAATATGCCGTTGAATATGATGAACGTTATCTTTGGACTGATTAACTTGCCCTTTCAGGGCGCGGGCGGAAATATTACGCGCTGTGGACCCAAGGCGTTGCCATTGGGCTGAAATTAATTGGGCCTTCAGCCCGAACAAGAGATTATCGAAAGCACAAGAAATTGCCACGCACATCGAAAAAGGAGTCTCAACCATCGAAAGGTACTTAAAACTACTGAAAAATAATGGGTTACTTGAGTACATTGGGGCTCCTAAAATAGGAGGTTACCAAATAAAAAAAGAGTCACAACTTTTTGTGTTGTAACTCTCTGATTTTCTGTGGGAACTGATGGGTTCGAACCATCGACCCTCTGCTTGTAAGGCAGAT
>CAZGSQ010000249.1:0-2787 GCA_964528535.1 uncultured Tangfeifania sp.
TCTCCACGGCTCTGAACACTCTTTCCCTACACGACGCTCTTCCGATCTATCGGCTACGACACCCGCGAAGAGCTGGCCTGCACCCCCGCCCAATTCTGGGTGCGGGTGATCAAACGCGAAAAGCGCGGTTCGCATTGTGAAGCCGAGCAAGGCGTGGTCACTGCGCCGGCCCCGGCGCAGATCGTGCCCAAGGGCAAACTGTCCAACGAGTTCATCATCGAAGTGCTGGTGCGCAAATACCAACTGCACCTTCCGGTTTATCGGCAATGGCAACACCAATGCCAAAACCTTTTCGGCCATTTGCATCCGGCACGTTTTTATTTGCCGGAAAATAGAAGTAGTACTTTCCGTTGCGTTCAATGCAATCGGGTGCCCACATACTGTAAGAGGTTGAATCGACCCATTTCACTTTGTTCTGGCTGACAATGACCCCACGATCGGTCCAATCAGTCAGGTTATCGGAAGAGAACACATGATAGTCTGCCATACAGAACCAATCCTTGCGCAGTTGTTTTTGGTCTTTGGGTGTTGGAATGTCGTGAGAAGGAAATACATACACCTTGCCGTTGAAAACCCTTGCTGTCGGGTCGGCAGAAAACTGGTCGCGAACGATTGGATTCTGAGCTGAAATCATGCTTGCATTAAGCATTATAAAGCTAAATATCAGTAATTTAATAATTTTCATTTTAGTTGTAAATATCATGAATTAAATATTGTCGTTTTACACCCCTAAATCCCCTAATAGGGGACTTTCTGTATCTGCTTGAAATTCAATGCTCCCCTTTAGAGCCTGGCCCTGCCAGCCCCGAATCTCGGGGACGTGTCGGGAGGTCGGGGGGGTTGAAATAGGATATTAAATTCTTCTCATTCTTAATATTGTTTTTATTCAGTCAATTTTCATTCTTCCAGAGTCAAGGGTTAACGATAGTCGCCTACTCTTTTTGTGTCTTTATCAATTAGAAAGTCAAGATTATACATGGGGCGTTCAAGATTGAAAGGGATAGGTTTCCTGCTGAACTTCTGGAAATACAACAGGCAGCCATCCTTCCATTCAAGTGCGTTGAGGCTTTGGTCGCGCAATCTTTTCTGTACATCCACAAAACGGTCATGATCAACATATCGCTCAGCCTGATCCCAAATTTTCTGGAACTGCCTGATTTGTTGTACACCACCGTCATAGTGAATGCACAACTCATCCCACAACGATCGACCACTTTTCATTTTATAATCCCAGGGCAAATGATGGAACCACAAAAGGTAAGCTTCGGGACAAGTTGAAAGATTGGTTAATTCTGAACGAAGCGGTTCCTGATACTGGCTGACGTTGTTGCTACCGGTACTGGTCCGGTCGAATCCGATTCCGAGTGTGTCAGCTTGGTGGAAGTAGGGTGGAGTCCAGTCTTTTCGCATTCGCAGTGGTGCCCACCACGGGCCTGGACCATAATGGCCATTCGCAGAAAAAATGTGGTGCAATCCCAGAGGCATCATAAAATCAACGATTGCCTCACGGCTTTCCAACATCATCTGTTTCACAGGCGACAGAAAATTCAGATTCCAGTCAATGTTTGAAACTTCTAGATTATCATTTGATTTCCTAAAAGTCAGTTTAATCCACTCGTCAGCAATCTGTTCACTTTTTAAGGAACTGTTCCAGGCTAAACGGCCAAACGCGTACCAGTTTGACTGTGCAAATTGATGTCCGCACCAGTTTGCATCGAGACCAATGTTGGCTACACCTGCAATGGCCGAAGTTTTCTGGGGAAAAATACTCCCATCGGTACAACGGGCAACTGTACTTCCGGGACCATTCTGATAAGTGTCACTTTGCAGGAATTCTTCCCACATAGGTGCCAAAAAGGCCAGATGAATGGAATGTCCCAAATATTCCTGGGTAATCTGCAATTCAGGCATTACCGTCGTTTTTTTCATGGCGCCAAAAAGCGGGCTGAATGGCTCACGTGGCTGAAAATCAACGGGGCCGTTCTTTACCTGAATGATCACATTATCCCTGAACTGTCCGTCGAGAGGCATAAACTCATGATAGGCCTGACTGGCCCGGTCTTCGTTTGAAGCGCTGTAAACAAATGCACGCCACATCACGATTCCACCAAAAGGTTTGACGGCATCTGCCAGCATATTGGCTCCATCGGCATGGGTGCGCCCAAAATCCTGAGGCCCGGGTTGCCCTTCGCTGTTTGCTTTCACCAGAAATCCACCAAAATCAGGAATCAATCCATAAATCTCCTTGGCTTTCTCCTTCCACCATTTTGCGACTTCAGGATTTAACGGATCTGAAGTTTTTAAGCCTCCAATCAGTGCTGGTGATGAGAATTTTACCGAAAGATAGGTCTTGATACCATATGGACGGAGAACATCGGCAATTGCTTTTACACGCTGAAGGTAATTGTTTGTCAGCATCAGTTGAGAAGCATTTACATTGTTCAGGGCAGAACCGTTTAACCCAATTGAAGCATTGGCGCGGGCATATTCCTGCCACAAGGTTTTATCGGCTTGAGTGACGGTCAGGGCATCGTCGCCTTTCCGCCAGAAAATAGATTTACCGGCATACCCACGCTCAATCGAGCCGTCAACATTGTCCCAATGATTGAGTATCCTGCGATCGTAGGATGGGTTGCAAATTTCCTCCTGCAGGACTTCTCCGGTTTGCTGACGACGCAAAAGATCATAAACACCATACAAAATACCATTTTCAGTATTGGCCTGAATCGCATTTTTACTGATCCGGTAACCATCACCACGAATGGCTTTGTCGGCCTTGATGACAAG
>CAZGSQ010000250.1:0-2786 GCA_964528535.1 uncultured Tangfeifania sp.
GCCGATAAGTGCTTAAATTCTGGTCATTCCCCCTTCCTGAAAAAAGGATTTTATCATTCCCGTTCAGGTTAACCTGGAACAATGGGTTGCCATCCGCATCTGCCATTTCTGCTTCAAAGTATGCCCCTGACTGCATAGGCCGGACACGGAATTTGGCTTCAATGACGGGAGTTGATGGGAAAAGCCGCATCGCTTGCCCATGTTCGACAGGATCGCCATCTTCGAGCGAAAGGCATTTGTTCTTTGGATTTCCGGGTTCTGAAATGATTGAAACTGGTGCCCATTTGGGGGAGTAAAGGTTCCAGTCCTTCACTATTTTCCCCAAAGATGCAGTTTGAAAATCGTCTTTAGGATAATCAGGCAGTACTGACCTGACCGGCAAAGGAATCCTTGAAATCCAGATGTCCTCCTTGTTCACGCTGTAGATCAGCCATAAGGCATTGTCTTTCAAACTATGGTCGGTTGACCACTCCGGGATTCCGCGGACATACTGGTAACCGGGATCTTTGTACAAACCGGGATACCTAAGCGGTGAAAACTCGCCATGAACCACGCGCATCTCCCTGAAATGGGATCCATTGTCACCCTGAACAACGACGAGCGGATACCGTTTCGATCGTTTTGGATCGGGATTGTAAACCAATACATAGCGGCCATCATTGGTCTTCTGGCCCCACACTTTGGCGGAACCTGCCGTCAATGAGCTTGGAAGCAAAGGTTCGGACCAACTTTTCCCATTGTCATCGGAGGTAGTCGCAAACCCCATTTTCGACAATCCAACAATCTTCCCATCTGCCCGGTGATAAAAACAGAAAGCCTTCCCAAATTTGAAAGATCCTTTGTAAGGAGGTGTCTTTTCGTGCCAGACCATTTTACGGTCGCCGAGAAAAACGCCATAATCCTGCTGTTCGAGCAGCATATTATTGGAAACAGCTTCACGACAGGCAGTTACAAAATCCTTATCTTTGGAGGTTTCAAACGAAGGTGCGGTTCCTTTGGATGGATTCACAAGAATAAATACAGGTCCCAATTGATGGTTTGCTTTGATTTCACGCACCTGTAAAATCGACTTCTTGTCCTCGCTGATCTCGCCAGCATTGTTCTTGGCTACGCAAAAAGTGAGCATCCGGTCGTTTGAAGCCCTGAAAAAATAAAAACGGCAAGCCCAGGCCGATTCGCGCGGGAAAAGATCAACCGGATTTGTCCAGGTAATCCCATCTGACGAAGTTGCAAAAACCACTTTTGACGGAAGTCGGTCCTCATCCTTTAAGGTCATATTCCAGGCGGCATAGTATTTCCCTTTCCAGATCGCGAGGTCCATGTGGTGGGCATAAGTCCAGCCATCCCCATCGGCAATTTCAGGATGATCTCGGGTTGAGCGGAACAATTGGAGGTTAAGGACGCCGGGTTGTGGCGCGAGTCCTCCATCGGGCAAATCCAGGTTTAATCCGGTAAGTTCCTTATTGTCAACCCAAATCACGGAATCTCTCTTTTCAGGATTGATTGAAACGGAATGATTGCCACCCTTTGTTATTGAGGGAAGGGTGAAAAGGCTTAATTCTAAAACGATAAATATCAATAAGATAATATTTGTTTTCATCTGAAGTGAGATTAATTGCATTCCAAGCTAACAATTGAAATCGAAATTCTATTCAAAAAGTTTAACCGCTACGCGGTACTGGATATCAAATCCTGTATATTTCTACAATACTTTAATCGCTACGCGATATCGTTTTTACTTCTCATTTTAATCGAGCTATTTTTTCCTATCCCGAATCATGTAAATCTTTTCGCGGATTTCATCCAAAGAGCCAATCAGGATGTAATATTCATATTCGTAAACACAATTCTTTGTCAGGGTCTCCTTCCTGACTGGGGCAATGTAGGAGGTTGAACCATCGGCTGCCTCTTTTCCTGGAACACCCGACAATCCGGCCAGGAAATTGACACATCGTGGATTGTAAACCCCCATTCCCCAATTGTTCTCATCGACGAAAGCCATCCAGTTTTCGGAAACGTCCTTGTAAATGCCCCAAAAACCGCTGGACAGGTTTTTCACATCAAGCTGTTGGACAGGCGCTTTCGTAAAAGGCGTGCTGCCAATGTATGTGAACAATTTCTTTAACGCCGAAATCGGGTAAACTGCCGGAAGCTCCTGGTCGCACAGGATGCTGTCGCCATAAATGGTGTCTGTCCGGTGACAGGTCAGTCTGTTTTTGACCTTCAAAATACTTTCTTCCAAAGTCGTCCATTGCTCCATCTCAGCCTCTGCCGGCCGGTTGTTCATGTCCCACTGCATCGGGATGCACTTCACATACAACGACTTCCTGTTTTGTTTCCATTTAACGATTTTTGCCCGGTTGCGGAATGCGTCACCCACCTGAATCGGATTCCAACACCACGGCGACCAGCTTTTGGCCTGCCCGTCTGCCTTGCGGTCGAGGCTTTTACCGGCATAGTACGATTGCTGGATGTACCTCCCCTCATCGGCAATATTGACCACACTTCGCCCGGACCCCGAAAGCGAAAGGTAGGAGATCGCCCCACCCCGCGTCAGATCGAGCTTTAGGGTCAAAACCCCGTTATCGGCAACCAGTTCTGTGGGTGGCTGAGATTTTGATTTTGCAAAGGTTTTGCCTTCCAAATGAAAGCCAGAAAGTACGATAATGATTAAAACAAGTATTTTCATATTTCAATAGAATCTCCTGTAAAGGAGTTGATAAATCTTCAAATTTAAAAATGGAAAATTGACATTGATTAAAGGAAATTATGCAATTATTTTTTCT
>CAZGSQ010000251.1:0-2722 GCA_964528535.1 uncultured Tangfeifania sp.
CCTGATTTTCGTTGATCCATTCAGCGATAATATCCCTTGCCCCAGCCAAAGCCTCCTCTACATTGGGAACCGACTCGTTTAAAAATTTCAGGGCACGTCCCTCCGGATCTGTCTCGAACTGTTTCAGGATGAGCTTCGCGAGTGGCTCCAGCCCTTTTTCACGCGCCATCGTGGCACGTGTACGCCGCTTGGGTTTAAAGGGAAGATAGATGTCCTCCAATTGGTTTATGTCGTAACACTCCTCAATCCTGGATTGAAGTTCAGGAGTCAACAATTCCTGTTCATTGATCGTTTTGAGGATCGTCACTTTGCGTTTGTCGAGTTCCTCAAGCTGTTCATTTGCCTCCTTGATATTGCCAATGGCTACCTCATCGAGACTTCCTGTCATCTCTTTCCGGTAACGTGAAATAAAAGGAACCGTATCACCCTCATCGAGCAAGGTGATTGTATTGGCTATTTGCCTGATACTGATGCCGAGGCGTTCAGCTATGATCTGATGGTTTTTCTGGATTGTCATAAATGCAAAATTAGGATTTATGTTTGTATTCCAAAATTTAGTAAGTTTGATTGCTAATTAACAAATTATCATCATATGGACCAACGGTTAAAAAATATCATCGTAGCATTGGCAATCGTGCTTTTCGGTGTTTTAGTTTACTATTTCAGTTATATTGTCAGTTATATCCTGATTGCGGCTGTTTTGGCACTTATTGGCCGGCCAATTACCCGTAAGTTGCAACAATTCAGGTATAGGAGATTTCATTTCGGAGAGTCTGCGGCAGCATTGCTTACCTTAATCGCTCTTTGGGTCGTGCTTCTTGGATTTTTCATATTCTTAATCCCTTTGGTCGTCTCAGAAGTTGACCAGTTGTCAACCATTAATATCCAGGATGTTGTAGCCTATCTGAACGATGCAGTCAACCAGTTAAAAACCAACTTTCCGCAAATCGCACCCAATATCCCAAGTGGTGGGAACCTTGAAACCTACCTTACCACTCAGCTCAGAGGGTTGCTCAATGTGGGTCAGGTCAGCGACGTTTTCGGGTCAGTCGCCACTGTTGTAGGGAATTTCTTTATGATGATCTTCTCTGTTTCGTTTGTCTTGTATTTTTTTCTCAAGGAAGAGGACCTGTTCCGGAATTGGATCCTTGTGCTGGCACCTGAAAAAATTGAATCAAGGGTTTCTGTTGTGATGGACAAAATAGCCAACCTGTTAAAAAGATACCTGATCGGGATTTTAAAACAGGTATCAGCCGTTATGGTTTTGTCAGTCTTTGGATATACTGTTGTGGGATTGGGGTTTAGCCATGCTGTTGTCGTTGGGGTTTTTGCAGGATTGATCAATGTCATCCCGTATATTGGTCCATGGATTGGTGCCTTGTTCGGACTTGCCGTTGCTGTGGCAAATAACCTTAATTCGAGTTTTACTGAGGTGACCCTACCCTTGATGTTCTGGATTGTCATCGTCGTAATGGTTATCCAATTTATCGACAACATGATTTTTCAGACCATTATTTACTCGAACAGCATCAAAGCCCATCCGCTCGAAATTTTTTTCGTGACTTTAATGGCTGGAGGAATCGCCGGTATTCCCGGAATGATCCTGGCAATTCCGGTTTATACTGTGATGAGGGTGATTGCCGGGGAATTCCTATCCGAATTTAAGATTGTCCAACAATTGACACCTAAAGAGTTTGAATAACCACAAAAGCATTTGTCTTATTTTTTTGTAATTTTGCACCTCACAAAATAGGAATTGCAATGTTGACGCGCATCAAAGAGTTACAGCAGGAGATCGAAGAAATCGTTGCCCGTTCGGTAGAGGAAGCAGAAGAAATCCGCATCAAGTACCTGAGCAAGAAAGGTGAAATCTCCAAATTATTCGAGGAGTTCAGGAACGTTTCCGCCGATCAGAAAAAGGAGATCGGTCAGGCTGTGAATACCTTGAAAGAGTTTGCATTAGAAAAAATAAACCTTTTGAAAGAGGGGTTACAAGAGCAGAAATCAAGCGGTTCTGGCGTTGACCTTACCCTTCCAGGCGAATCGATGAAATTGGGAACCCGCCACCCCATTTCAATTGTGAAAAATGAGATTTTGGATATTTTCAAAAGATTGGGTTTTGTTGTGTCAGAAGGTCCCGAAATTGAGGATGACTGGCATGTGTTCAGTGCCCTGAATTTCCCCGAAGAACATCCGGCCCGCGATATGCAGGATACCTTTTTTATCCAGAGAAATCCCGATGTTCTACTCCGGACCCACACCTCGTCTGTTCAGGTCCATGATATGGAAACCCTGAAACCACCGATCCGCACGGTCACCCCGGGACGCGTTTTCAGAAACGAGGCAATTTCTTATCGCGCACATTGCATGTTCCACCAGATCGAGGGATTGTATATTGATGAGAATGTGTCGTTTGCCGACCTTAAACAGACTTTGCTCCAATATGCTAAAGAACTGTTTGGTGAAAATGCAGAAATCAGGATGCGCCCATCTTATTTCCCGTTTACTGAGCCTTCTGCTGAAGTCGATGTCTCATGTTCGATCTGTGGCGGTAAAGGGTGCAATGTTTGCAAATATACAGGCTGGCTCGAAATTTTGGGTTGCGGAATGGTCGATCCCAATGTTCTTGATGCATCGGGGATTGACAGTAAAAAATATACTGGATTTGCTTTCGGAATGGGAATCGAAAGGATTGCCATGTTGAAGTTCGGCATCAACGATT
>CAZGSQ010000252.1:0-2649 GCA_964528535.1 uncultured Tangfeifania sp.
AGGCTCCACTTTATAATATATTGGGAAACCATGATTTTGAGGTCGATGATCAATATAAGAATCAGATCCGGAAACGTTTAAAGATCAAGATCGGGTATTTTAATTTTAAAATCAACAATATGGTTTTCATTGTGTTGGATGGCTCAGACGTAAGCACATTTGCATCAGTTAAAGGGACAAAACAATCGAGAAACGGAGAGGCTAAATTCGAAGAAGTTAAGAACGCCGGGCTAAACAATGCTTATATCTGGAATGGCGGGATCGGTGACATACAATTAAATTGGCTGGAAAAATCATTGAAAAAAGCCGACACTGACAACAAGAAGGTGATAATCTTTTGTCATTGGCCTTTATTGCCTGAGAATGGGACCCAATTGTGGAACAACAGGGAGCTTTTAAGCCTCATCAACACGCATCCATCTGTTGTCGCCTGGATAGCAGGGCATCACCATGCAGGAGGTTATGTGAAGAATAAAAATGTTCATCACCTCATACTGAAAGGGATGGTGGAAGCCCTATCCGAAACATCTTTCGGAATCATGGATGTGTATCCTGATAAGTTGGTAATCAGAGGTTTTGGTGACCAGAATGATCAGATATTGGAGTTTTCCGGACAATCAAATTAATTCAATTTTCTTTATATTGATAATACAACACTTAATCAATGAAAAAAAACTGTAATAATCTTATTATCCGCCTGATTGCATTGTTTTTGACAAACAGTTTTGCTTTTGGATCCGAAAATCAGGTGAGCCGCTACAATGTGGTCTGGAACACTCCTTCGAAAGATGCCACAGGGGTGATGCCATTGGGAAACGGCGATATTGCTGCGGGAGTTTATGCCATCGAAAATGGCGATTTATTCCTTCTCCTTGCAAAAAACGATGCTTACACTTATATGGGAGATATTTTTAAAACTGGTCGTGTCCGTGTTTCCTTAAAACCAAATCCATTCATATCAGGAAAACCTTTCCGTCAGACACTTGATCTTGTGACAGGGTCCATAGGAATCGAGGCGGATGGTGTAAAGCTGCGTATCTGGGCGGATGCAAACTGTCCCATCTATCATGTTGAAATCAATTCGTTGAAAGAGATTGCCGTTTCAGCACAACCTGATCTGTGGAAACGAATAGACCATACTTCATTCAATGTCACGAAGGTCTACACTTCCGCCGGTGGCTGGCTGCCTGATGCTGAACCAACTCAGGATGTACAGTTGGAAAGAAACGGTAAATTGATCTGGTATTATCCTGTTGGCGACAGGAGCATTTTGGTAGACGACCTGAAATTCTATAACGTAGGGCAAATGTCAACTAAAGTTACAGACCCTTTCCGTTACAACACTTTTGGCAATTTGCTTGAAAGTCCCAACCTTCAACTAAGCAGTGGTATGCTTTCGGGCAAGGGAAAATCATTCGACATCCGGATCCACGCTTTGACTATGAAAACGCCCACCCCGTCCAAATGGGTCGAGGCGATCGAACGCGAAGCTGCAAAACCGGTTACATTAAAGAAAGATTGGGAAAACCACTGCCGGTGGTGGGCTGAATTTTGGAACAGGAGCTGGATCACCGCTTCAGACAATACGTTACCAAAGGCAGACCGTGAAAAACTGAACGGCGAGCCATCTGTTTCAGGCAAACGTGAGGAAAAAGACGGTGCTGCTTTAACGGCCCAGAGTTACAATGTTTTTCGTTTCCTGATGGCCTGTCAGAGCCGCGGCACCGTACAAGCCAAGTTTAATGGAGGGCTGTTTACACAACAATTGAAACTAAAGGGAAATGACAAAAGGAACCGGTCCGGAAATTTGCAACCGATGAATGATTATTGGATAACTAGCGAAGATGACCGACTTTGGGGACGCCGTTTTACTTTCCAGAATCAGCGGTTGCTTTACTGGCCGCTTCTTGCATGTGGCGACTATGACCTGATGAAACCCTTCTTCAACTATTATTTCAATGTCCTCGATATGCGTAAAGCCATTACAAAAGCCTGGTTCGGGCATGATGGTGCCTATTATCGCGAGAACATCGAACCTACCGGTGCAGAGCAGGATTGTGACAATGGGGGAATCCCACCAAAAACAAAACCAGGGGAAAAATACAGTGGATGGTATCACGACTACTATTTTACTTCAGGGCTTGAGATTCTTGCCATGATGTGCGACAATGTCAATTATTCAAACGACAAGGCATTCCTTGATCGTGTCGTTGTTCCGTTTGCACGCGAAATCCTCCTGTTTTTCGACAAGCACTACCCTCGTGGTATGGATGGTAAGCTCCGGCTTGAGCCGGCACAAGTGGTTGAGACCTGGTGGATCGCAGTCAATCCGGCAACTGACGTAGCAGGGTTGCGCTTTTGCCTTGACCAATTGCTGGCGATGAAAGCAGGGACTTCCGATGACCTATCCCGTTGGCGAAAATTCCGGAACGAAATTCCGGAGATATCTTTTCAAACCATCGATGGTAAAAAATCGATTGCTCCTGCTGAGAAGTGGGAGAAAAAACAAAATGCTGAAAATGGCGAACTCTATCCTGTCTTCCCTTTCCGTTGTTTTGGTGTTGGCCAGGGGTCGGCGGATATCGTATCCTCTACAATGATACAACGAACTGTAAAAGATGCATTTGGTTGCGGTTGCTGGACCCAGGA
>CAZGSQ010000253.1:0-2631 GCA_964528535.1 uncultured Tangfeifania sp.
GAGATAGCTTCAGGTGACTGGAGTTCAGACGTGTGCTCTTCCGATCTATGAGACAGGAGACCGAAAAATGGAAAACGGAGACGAAAGAATGGTGGTTTAGAAAAGGGAGAACGGAGTGTAAAACGGAATTGAAGAACTGAGACGGGAGAATTGGTGCTGGAAGATAGAGTTGTCTGGAAAACGGAACTGGATTCAGATTTTAGATCTAAACAATACACCGTAGGTGTTAAACTATTGTAGAAAAAGGATATGTTCTGGGGAAAAGAGGCGTAATCAGAATGTAAAAGAAAGTTGGGACCTTATATGCGCCGCAAAGTAAAAGTCCGTAAGTCGCCAGCGCCAGTTTCAAGCCGCCAGAAGTCAGTATCCATCCAGCAGTTGCCAGCTGCATTAATTTGAAAAACAATGTATCTATCTATATGATAATTAATTACGCAATTAAACCTGAAGACCTAAAACCCAAGCTCATCAGGTTTTGGGATTTGTCGGGTGCGAAAATAGAACTGATCGAAAAAGAATACGACCAAAAGCTCGGTGCCCCGGTTTTCACGATCATAGGAAAGTATTCAACCAGGGGTTGGACCGAATGGACCCAGGGATTTCAATATGGTTCGGCTATTCTGCAATTTGATGCAACTGGTGACGAATCCTTTTTACACCTGGGACGAGAAAATACGGTAAAAAAAATGGCTTCCCACATCAGCCATATCGGTGTCCACGACCATGGTTTCAACAATGTTAGCACCTATGGAAACCTTCACCGTTTGATGAAAGAAGGTAAGATCCAGCAAAACGGATGGGAGCAAAATTTCTACGAACTGGCACTAAAGGCTTCGGGGGCTGTTCAGGCAAGCCGATGGAGCCAAATCAATGAAGGTGGTTTTATTTACTCTTTCAATGGCCCACATTCATTGTTTGTTGACACGATCCGTTCGTGCCGCGTCCTGATGATGGCGCATCAATTGGGCCATTTCTTACCTGCTGAAAATGACAGGAGAATTTCCCTGTTCAACAGGGGAATTGAGCATTTGCTTGCAACAGCTAAGTTTTCCGTTTATTATGGTGAAGGAAGGGACAGTTACGATGTTTGGGGGCGTACCGCGCACGAATCTGTTTTTAATTCGAATGATGGAAACTACCGCTGCCCCAATTCCCAGCAAGGCTATACAGGTTTTTCTACCTGGACAAGGGGTCTCGCATGGGCTATGCTTGGTTTTGCCGAGGAACTTGAATTCCTTAACGAACTTCCTGAAACAGCGTTTGATACAATAGGCGATAAGAATCAGATAATCAGCATATTGCTTAAGGCAGCCGAAGCAACCTGCGATTTCTATATTGACCACACACCAATCGATGGAATACCTTATTGGGATACAGGTGCCCCAGGATTGGTGAAAATGAAAGACTATCTCAGCAAAACTGCTGATCCTTTTAATCAATTTGAACCGGTTGATAGTTCGGCGGCAGCCATTGCGTCGCAGGGTCTCTTTCGGTTGGGGTATTTCTTGATCTCCATTGATAAGGTTGATGAAGGGGTCCGCTATTTTCAGGCAGGAACAACAGTCCTTTCACGATTATTGGAAACTCCTTATCTGTCAGTTGATTCCCAACATCAGGGACTTTTGCTTCATTCTGTTTACCACCGGCCAAATGGATGGGATCATATCCCGGAAGGCAATAAAGTGCCTTGTAATGAATCGAGTATGTGGGGAGATTACCATATGCGTGAATCTGCCCTCTATTTATCGAGGATTATTTCAGGCGAACGTTATTACACTTTTTTTAATGGGGTACTTTAGGTTATGGTAACAGAAATCAAAGACTTTTCAAAGCTTTGTGTTCATACATTGACCACAAAACCGTGGAATATTGAGAATTGTGTCAAGAACTATTCAGCTTCCGGTATCAATGGAATTACGATCTGGCGCAATGTATTGGAAAATAGGAACTTGAAAGAAGTGAAGATCCTCTTGGATGATTTTGGAATGAAGGTTGTTTCACTTGCGCGTGGAGGGTTTTTCCCATCCGTTGAAAAATTAAGACGTCAGGTTGCAATTGATGACAATTTTTGGGCAATCGAGCAGGCTGCGGCAGTTGGTGCCCCTTCGATCGTATTGGTTTGCGGTGCAGATGGTGGTCAATCGCTTGAAAAGTCACGGGAGCAGATTGCGGAAGGGATAATAAAGATTTTGCCTGCGGCCCAAAGTTCTGGGGTTAAATTGTCCATCGAGCCGCTTCATCCGATGTATGCGGGTGATCGTTCCGCGATCAATACCCTAAAGCAAGCCAATGATATGGCCGAAATGATCAATTCCGATTGGGTAGGGGTAGCTGTCGATGTTTACCATCTTTGGTGGGACCCTTCGTTGCGAAGCGAAATCAAACGGTGTGCCGCAATGAACAAATTATTTGCATTTCACGTTTGCGACTGGAATGTCCCGACTACTGATTTCCTCAACGACAGGGGATTAATGGGCGATGGTTGTATCAATGTTCCTGAAATCAGGTCGTGGGTTGAGGATGCAGGATTTTCAGGCTATAATGAAGTAGAAATTTTCTCGGATAAATATTGGGCAATGGACCAGAATGAATATCTCGAAAAAATCAAGCGGGCTTATTTGACGAAGACGT
>CAZGSQ010000254.1:0-2628 GCA_964528535.1 uncultured Tangfeifania sp.
CGAAACGCAAATCTTTCCGGGCTTCGGTGACAAATAGATACAAAGAGCGTTTGGTAAGGAAAAATTGGTGCGTGGCATGGTAAACCTCCTGTCCCCCAAAGTCCCATATATTGAACCTGAAATCCTTTTCGGTTTTGACATCCTGCTTTGGAATCATCCATTTCAACACATCGATCCCCTCGGTCGATTTCTGGTTCAAATCTATCTGGAAATCCTCATTGATCAGTGCTTTTGCTAGGGTGCTTTTGCCGGCGCGTTCTTCGCCAACAAGGATCAACTTCGCCTCAAACAAATAGTCGAACTCAACTTTTTCACCTTTGTAAATGCTTTTGAAATAATTGATTACAGCTTTTTTCCCCTGTTTGACAACTTCAATAGGCGGACTTTGTAAATTTTGGTTTTTGTCGATGTTAAAATCAAAATGATCCCGGACAAAGTATTTTGCAAGGTGTTGCAGACCTATCAGTCCACACCCGGTCAAATACAAGAATTTCAATTCAGGCAAATCTGCTTTGATATTGATTTCTTTCAGGTTTTTGTTGTTGCTTAAATCAATGAGCTTTAAATGGGGTAAATTAGCAAGAATTTCAAATTTTCTTAAAACACTCCTTTTATCAGGTGATCCGTGAATCGTAATGCTTTGTAAATTGGGACATTCGCAGTCGAAACTAATTTTTTCTATTGCCGAGTAACTGAGGTCCAGATATCGAAGCTTGCTTTGTAAGCTTTCAAAACGGACCTCCCTTAATTCTTTGTTATCCAAAAGAGCAATAAATTCAAGATTTTCATCTTTTTTGAATGTCAAGACCCCGTTTTCAATTTTCGGCGGTTTTGTCCCTTCAAGATTTGTTAAGTCCTCGAATTTAAACAAGGTAACTTCTTTCATATCAATGTTATTTCTAAAATATTCATATCCTTCGTGTCTTTCTAAAACCAAAAAGGTCAATCAAATCTGGCGGTACTCAGCTCCTTCCCACTACTGCAATAGCCAAATTTTATTGACTTTTTTCCTGACTTGACTTGCCTTGCCCAGAGGTGAACTCCAAGGCAAACGACAAGCGGAACCCATCGTAGAACCAAAGTCTGGCGGGTATGTAGTCGAGGCGAAAAACCACACGACTGTTGTCGGCGCTGCCCCCCCATGAGCCGCCGCGCAAAACACGGGAAGTGCCATTGCTTACGTTGACCGGATTCAATTTTGCCGAATTTGTAAAGTAAACGATATCGTAAAAATCCCAACACCACTCCCACACATTGCCGCTCATATCATAGATTCCGAGTTCATTGGGGAATTTTAAACCTACAGGTTTGGTTTCACCATTACTGTTTTTTTCGTACCATCCAACATGCTCAACGTTATTGCTGCCTGCATAATAATATGCAGGCCCACCTATCGGCGTGTCCCTGCGCTTTATGCCACCGCGTGCCGCATATTCCCACTCGGCATCGGTAGGCAGCCTGAAACCTTCAACATCGCCAATGCCAGTGTTAATTCCTTTCCTGTCGATGAAATTATAATCTTTATCGCAGACAGGCGCCAAACCGATCTTGCGATTCAGAACATTGCAAAAGTCAACCGCGTCAAACCACGAAACCTTTTCGACAGGATGGTTTATACCTTGAAAATGGCTTGGGTTTTCTTTATTGGTAACTGCCACATAAAGCTCCTGCGTCACCAGAAATTCAGCCATATAGAAAGATGAAAGCTCAATTGGTTTCCCATCACAACTGATAAATTCGCCACCTTGCACAAAAATAAGTTTAAAGCCGGGGATAACACCTTCCGGGTCTTTAAAAGTAAGGTTTCCGGTAATGTCGTCTTTCGTGAAATATTTCTCCAGTTGTTCCAAAGTGATCATATTGTAATTGACTGATAAAGGATATGTATGTTCTTGTTGATTCGGCTGTTCATGTTTTACGGCTTTAAAAGTAATAAATTATCAAGATAATCAGTTGCAAACCTTAGGATAGAATTTCTGTAGGGGCGGACCTGCGTGTCCGCCCATCATCACATCCGCCCACCCTGCATGTCCGCCCACCCATCACATCCGCTCACCCATCACATCCGAACGCCCTGCATGTCCGCCCACCCATCACATCCGAACGCCCTGCATGTCGGCACACCCATCACATCCGAACGCCCTGCATGTCGGCACACCCTGCATGTCCGCCCACCCATCACATCCGAACACCGTGCATGTCCGCACACTCAACGCGTCCCTACACCCAATTTTATGGATTGGAAAGACGTTTCGATAGGAAAAGGGCGGACACATAGGTCCGCCCCTACGATCCGCCATATTCAAATTTTCAAATCATCAAATTCTGCATTTCTCCTCTTCCTATCACCCCTTCTCCGTCCGAAAAGGCATCGTCTCTTTTTTGAACCTTTGAGCGCGGACGGTTTGTGGGGGTGGCACTTTTCCCCGGGTTGCGCGGTCCAAGTATTTTTTGAGTGTCGCCGGGGCTTTTGTACTTGGACCGCTTACCCAGGGCTAATCACGTTTGACCCATTCTGGGTCGAATCCGTTGAAAGATTCTGAATCACTTCCAAATCGAAGACCTTCTAACCTACTGATCACGAAGTGATCAAACATGAATAGCCACAGATGAAATCTGTGGGAAAGG
>CAZGSQ010000255.1:0-2600 GCA_964528535.1 uncultured Tangfeifania sp.
TGGCAAGGGAATCCAGCAAACAATATATCGTGGTCAGGAATATCTTTTTCGTCAACTTTTGTAATATCGCCAACAGGTCTATGTCCAAAATTCGCTTCGTAAATATCCTGACAATAAGTGTCAATGTCAGATGAAAACACACATTCAGGAATAAGATCGTTTTCGATACATGCCTGATCCATGGCGGTCCTAAATCCGCCAATCCCACAAAACAGATCGATAAATTTTACTCTTTCCATAGTAAAAATATAAAATCATCCAAAGTTAATAAAATTATCACCCTTATAGTTTAAACTACATAAATCCCAATTCCAGCCGTGCCTCTTCCGACATCATCGATTTTTCCCAGGCGGGCTCGAAAGTAATTTCAACTTTGCACGATTCGATTCCTTCTACCTTTTTGGTCATGTATTCAACATCGGCAAGGATCATATCTGCCGCAGGACAATTCGGAGCAGTAAGGGTCATCAATATCTTTGCTTCATCACCTACTATATCAACGCTATAAACTAATCCCAAGTCATAAATGTTGACGGGAATTTCCGGATCAAAAACCTCCTTGAGGTTTTCGATGATTTGGTCTATTCTTGAATCCATTTTTTATTTTTTCTCTGCTATTCTTTCGTACGCGATTGCATAAAGTTTCATCTGTTTTACCATTGCCAGAAGGCCATTCGAGCGGGTGGGGGACAGGTGCTGTCTTAATCCGATCTCATCGATGAACCGTGGCTCGGAAGCAAGGATCTCTTTAGGTGAACGATCTGAATAGATCCTTAACAACAAAGCGACCAATCCCTTTACAATCAATGCGTCACTTTCTGCCTCAAATACTATTTTTCCCCCAATAAATTCCTGATGTAACCAGACCCTTGATTGACAGCCTCTTATTAAATTGCTTTCAACCTTGTATTTTGGATCGATCGGAGCGAGCTCGTTTCCGATTTCAATGAGATAAGCGTATTTGTCCATCCAATCCTCGAACCCCGAGAACTCATCAACAATCTCTTTTTGGATTTCGTCTATTGTCATATCTACTCTATTTTGTTCTATTTATATCGTTTGCAATCGCGGACCTTTCAGTTTTTACACATTCCCGCAAGACCCGCTGATGGGCGCAAACAAGGATCGTTGTAACTTAATCAAAATCCTAAAACATCGCTTTAAGCCGGATCAATGCGTTATAGAAAACTTCAATTTCATCGAATGTATTGTAAAATGAAAAGGAGGCACGAACCATGTTTTCGACACCAAAATGGTCCATCACAGGATCTGCACACAAACGGCCTGTCCGGACTGCGATACCCAATTGGTCGAGCAAAGTCCCAAGATCAAACGGATGGATCCCTTCAATATTGAAACTTATCACGCCTGCTTTGTGTGGGGCTTCCCCATATATTTTCAACCCCTCAATTTGCATCAGCTTCAAAGTCGCCGCTGTAACCAATTGATATTCGTAGGTTGCGAGCTCCTGATGATCAAAGTTCTGCACAAACTGTATTGCTGAAGCCAAACCAATCGCACCTATATAATTAGGTGTACCAGCCTCAAATTTATAGGGGAGTTGATTGTACGTTGTTTTTGAAAAGGTTACCCTATCGATCATTTCGCCCCCACCCAGAAATGGGGGCATCAGGTCAAGCCATTTGCGTTTTCCGTATAGGACACCAATTCCTGTGGGACCATATATTTTGTGGCCCGAAAACGCATAAAAATCACAATCAAGGTCCTGAACGTCTATCCTGAAATGCGGCACCCCTTGAGCACCATCGATCAGGACGGGTATATTTCTTTGGTGCGCTTTTGAAATGATTGCCGCTATTGGATTGACAGTCCCAAGAGTATTCGAAACATGGGTAATCGCAATTATTTTTGTCTTATCGGTAACGATACTGTCAAATTGGTCGGTACACAACTCACCGTTGTCTGCGAAAGGGATTGCCTTAAGGACTGCGCCCCGCCGTTGGCACATCATTTGCCAGGGGACAATATTGGCATGGTGCTCCATTTCGGTCACGACCACTTCATCGCCTTGATTGACAAATGCTTCACCAAACGAAAAAGCGACAAGATTGATGGATTCTGTTGTCCCATGGGTAAAGAGGACCTCGGCTACTTCCTGGGCATTTAGATAATTCCGAACGGTTTCCCTGGCCGATTCAAATGCCTCCGTCGTTTTGTTGGCGAGGGTGTGGGTGGCACGATGAATGTTCGCATTGGTCAAAAGTGAAAATTCATCCATTTTTTCGATCACCTGAAGTGGTCGTTGTGCGGTTGCCGCATTGTCAAAATAGACCAAAGGTTTTCCGTTGATCTTCTGATCAAGGATCGGAAATTCCCTGCGTATGGCTGAAATATCAAGTGACATTTTATATGATTGAAATACAGATGAATGGTATTGTTTTAGCGGATGCAGTCCATTGCACACGAATGGCATTTTGATACTTCGCCCCTTAAGCGTTTGTTCACGAGTTTATCGATCATTTCGCGCAACTGATCTACCTTTACTTCAGCAAGTACCTCATGGGCAAAGGCAAACATCAGCATCAGGCGGGCTTCTTTTTCATTGATTCCCCTCGACTGAAGATAAAACAATGCCTCGT
>CAZGSQ010000256.1:0-2541 GCA_964528535.1 uncultured Tangfeifania sp.
CTTTACCGCTCACTTTTCGATCATCTTGTAAAACAGGGGGTACAAGTCCGGTTCAATTCGCCAGTTGAAGAGTTCATCATCAACCAAAATCAGATCGAAGGGGTGAAGTGTTCGAAGGAGACCTTTTATGGGAAGAAGGTTGTTGTGGTGGTGGGCCGCGAAGGTTCCAACTGGTTGATGCAGCAATGTAAAGTCCAGCATATTCCCACAGAGACAGGTATTGTCGATATTGGGATCCGACTCGAATGTCGGAATGAAATTATGCAGGAGATCAACGAAAATTTTTACGAGGCCAAACTGGTCCATTATACACGCACCTTCGACGATAAGGTCAGGACTTTCTGTTCAAATCCGGGAGGTTTTGTCTCATCCGAATATTACGATGGAAACCTCGCTGTTGTGAATGGCCACAGTTACAAGGATTTGAAAAGCGACAATACCAATTTTGCGTTATTGGTTTCCCAGAAATTTACGGAACCGTTCAATGCCCCGATCGAATATGGCCATCACATAGCCCGTCTTGCCAATATGCTCACCCGAAATAAGATACTCGTCCAGCGTTTTGGCGACCTGGTCCGGGGGCGTAGGACTACTCCTGAACGGCTTTACCGGAATAACATCATCCCAACGTTAAAGGATGCAGTGCCCGGAGATCTGAGTTTGGTCCTGCCTCACCGAATACTGATGGATATCATCGAGATGATCAGATCGTTGGACAAGGTTAGCCCTGGGCTCGCAAGCGACGAAACTTTGCTTTATGGTGTTGAAGTGAAGTTCTATTCCAATATCATCAAAGTTGACAAAACCTTCCAATGTGACACCGTTAAAAACCTCTATTTTGGAGGCGATGGGGCCGGAATCACACGAGGATTGATGCAAGCCTCTGTAAACGGGATATTGATAGGAAGGGCAATTAAAGAAAGTATTGAGATCTCTAACTAAATTCTCCATCAGAAATAGTTTGTGGTTTCACCCATAATTGAAGTCAGCAAATTGTTCGTAAGCCTGCTCGCACCGATTCTGAAAAGTTTGTTGTTTAGCCATTCATCGCCAAGCACCTCTTTTACAAGAGCGATATAGTTGATCGCCTCAGCAGACTGGACAATTCCACCTGCTGCCTTAAAGCCAATCTTCTTTTGTGTTTTATCGTAGTAATCACTTATGGCACTGCACATTACCCAGGCTGCTTCCAAAGTGGCGGCAGGTTCCAGCTTTCCGGTTGAGGTTTTGATAAAATCGGCACCCGCCTGCATGGCCAATTGTGAAGCTTTCCAAATTTTCTCGGGCGTTTTTAAAGCACCTGTTTCCAGGATAACCTTTAAATGGGCCAGACCACAAGCTTTTTTCAGGTTGGAAATTTCTTCAATAACAGAAGCATAATCTTCTGCCAGAAAATTCCCAAGATTAAGGACGATATCTATTTCGTTGGCACCGTCCGCCACAGCCATTTGAATTTCAAGCTCTTTTACAGCAAGATAAGTCTGCGATGAAGGGAATCCCGCAGCAACGGATGCCAGGTTTACATGAGGAGTTAGCAGGTTTTTCTTTATAGATTTAACTAAAGTTGGATAGACACAGATAGCGGCAACATTTGGCAAACCGGGAAATTCCTGTTCAAAACCGGAAACCTTCGTTGCGAATTTCTCTGCCTGTACTGCGTTGTCGGTCGAATTCAATGTGGTCAGATCGATGCACGACAAGGCCAGTTCATACCATTTACGGTTGTTCATTTCTGCCGAATTCTTTACAATACCAGCAACAGCGAGTTCAACCTCACTTTCCTGAATTTTTCTGTCAAAACCTTGTAAACTTTGGGTCATTTTCTATCTTATTAAAATTTAAGCAAATAGTTTATCATTGTTCAAATGACGGAGCTGATCGCGCTCTGTCTTTTTCTCCATGTTTTTTTTAAAGGCTTCCGTAAGGTCAACACCGGTCTGGTTGGCCAGACAAATTAGCACCCACAGGACATCGGCCAGTTCGTCTCCAAGATCAATATCATTTTCACCTTTTTTTGATGATTGGTCACCATATTTCCGTGCGATGATCCTTGCAACTTCACCCACCTCTTCGGTCAGGATGGCCATGTTGGTCAATTCGCTGAAGTAACGCACCCCATATTTTGTAATCCATTCATGCACTGCCGATTGCGCATTCCTGATTGTAATATCCTCATCCATAATAGAATAGTTTAAAACTCCTTGTTTTTGGAATCGATAATGATCGTTACCGGACCGTCATTCACAAGGCTAACCATCATATGCGCCCCAAACTCGCCGGTTTTCACTTCTTTTCCCAGATTTTCGGAAATAACATTTACAAATTTGTTGTAAAGTGGGATCGAAAGTTCGGGCGGAGCTGCCTGAATGTAGGAGGGACGGTTCCCTTTTTTCGTTTTGGCATGAAGTGTGAACTGGCTCACTGCCAGGATTTCACCATCAACATCTTTAACAGAGAGATTCATAACTCCGTTTGGATCATCAAAGATACGTAGTTGTGTGATCTTTTTGCTGGTCCAAACTATATCTTCATCCGTATCGG
>CAZGSQ010000257.1:0-2540 GCA_964528535.1 uncultured Tangfeifania sp.
GAGATAGCTTCAGGTGACTGGAGTTCAGACGTGTGCTCTTCCGATCTTAAATGGCATTCTTCGGTGAGCATCGACTTGCTCTTCACCAGACTTTTGGCTTTATTTTGCTTTAAAATATTGAAGACAAATTGGTTATGTTCTTCAGCATCTTTGGCCCAATGGACATGGATACCGTTTTTAATCGCATTGCTTTCGAACTGTTCCAATAAAACATCGAGATTCGACATCACATGTGCCTTGATCTGCGAAGCCAAAGCCCGAAGTTCCTCCCATTCAGGAACCTGCTTAATCGCAATATCCCGTTTTGCACGTACAAACCACAAAGCTTTATCGTGCCAATTGGTCCGTTCGTCGTTTGAAATAAATTTTTCCGCTGCTTCAGAATGTTTCATGGTTAGATCGTATTGTTTAGTATCTCAGCCATATGCAATACCCTGATGGGATACTTTTGCCTTTTGATGATCCCATCAAGGTGCATCAGACAGGAGACATCGCCAGAAGTGATCACTTCGGCACCATTCCTCATGAAATCGGCTACTTTATCTTTTCCCATTTTGACCGAAACTGCCTCTTCTGTCACACAGAATGTGCCACCAAACCCGCAACATTCATCGCGTCGGTCTATCTCTACGATTTCAATTCCTTTAACCGATGATAAGAGTTGTTTCTGCTTTGAAAAGAACGGTAAATTCAATTCACTCGACTGGGCCAGCCTTAATCCTCTCTGCCCATGGCAACTGGAGTGGAACCCAACTCTATAAGGAAACAACGCATCGATCTGATCAACCTTTAAAATATCGGTAATGAACTCCGCCAGTTCGTAGATGTTTTCGCGTACATGTTGGGTGGCATCTGTCTGCTTCAGGATGTTGTAATGCTCTTTCACGAACCAAACACAGCTTCCTGTTGGGGCAACAATGTAATCATAAGACTGAAAGTTCTTTACAAACAATCCGGCAGTTTTTACCACCTCTTTATCTGAACCGCTGTTGCCCATGGGTTGTCCGCAACAGGTCTGATCCATAGGATACCCAACATTGCAACCCAACTTTTCGAGCAATTCAAGGGTTGCTATGCCAACCTTCGGATAAAATTGGTCGATGTAACAAGGGACAAACAATCCAATTTTCATTTGACTTCGTCTTATTTTAGAGTTCTGAGAGAATTCAATTTATTCGTTAACAGCCTGGCAATTCCCGCCTGTGATTAATGCAAAAGTGACCAAATTTACATACGTAGAGACGATGCATGCATCGTCTCTACAATTTTAAACCCTGTAAATCAATGCCTTCTATTTAACCCAGAAATCAACAACAGTTACCTTATCCAGATACGGCCCAAGTATTTTTCCGAATTCCTTATGTGCCGGATGGACAAGGTAATCGTTACGGTCTTTGTCGGATGTAAAAGTCAGAAGGAAACAATGGGTCAATCCCTGATTCAAACCTTCCGGACTTGAGTTGATGCCCCACTCATAACTTTTGATAGTCGTAATTTTTTTTGGCAGTTGTGCAAAAGCCTCCTCAACCGTCTTGATATTGGCAGGTGTGGCTGTATCCTTAAACTTGAACATCACAACGTGGCGTAGAGTTTTACCGGTCTGGGCTTGTAGGTTGGAAACAGACAGAAATAAGGAAATAAATAGAAACGATACCAATAATGATTTGATTTTCATGATTTTAAAGAATTAGTTATTACAACAGTTGATGACAATTATTTCTCTTTTCAGACTCGGACAGTTCGTATCCTAAAATTTTATCCCGATAGGAACTAAAAATCCCCCTTGGTCCCCCTTTTTCAAAGTGGGAGACGCACAAATCTGAATTTCAGTCAGTTATAGATCAAATATTCAATCCTCAGATGGTTCGCTGATCAGATAATCTTCCCAGAAATTCAGGATAGCAGGACCGGTAAACAGGTCATCGTTGCCCAAAAGTTTTGCTGCCGATTGGTTGCCCTGCGTTTCCGACATTTCCAAATAATTCCGTGCAATGGTTTGGTCTTTAACATCGCAAACACCTGACAGAATCAGAAGTGCCAAAAGATAGGCTGCAACAGCATCCTTATTTTCAGACACAAGCGAATCAAGGATAACATAAGCTTGCTGATAATCAACAATGCCGTTTTCTCCCCTCTTCAAGTAAGTTGCCTGATTGAGCTTAGCCTCCCTTGATCCTTCATTGACTGCCTTAACGAGCCATTCCCAGGCAACTACTGGATCGCGGTCAGCCACCTTTTTAGATAAAAACATAACGGCCAAAGGGTTATAAGCAAGAGCAAAACCATTCGCAGCAGCAGCTTTCAAATTGACCAATGCTTTTGTAAAATCCTGAAATCCCAAAGTTGTGAAGAGCAACCTGCCAAGTTCGGTCCGTGCTTCATCATCGCCCTTTTCGGCAGCCTTCTCATAACTCAGTATCGCCTTTTCAATGTTCTTTTTTACACCTTCACCATTGTAATACATCTCGCCCAGGTTTTTCCAGGAATCGTTGTACCCATTTTCGGCTGCTTTTGAATAATATTTGAATGCCTCCTCCAAA
>CAZGSQ010000258.1:0-2525 GCA_964528535.1 uncultured Tangfeifania sp.
CTACACGGCTCTGAACACTCTTTCCCTACACGACGCTCTTCCGATCTTACGATTAAATTCGAGTACTTCATCTCCACACTCCATGATGCAGGGGATTGATGAAACATTTGATGGTGTTATTTTTATAGGTTATCATGCCCGGCAGGGTTCGCCGAATGCGGTTTGTGATCACACTTGGTCAAATGCATGTGTGAGCAATCTCTGGCTAAATGATATTCTAGTTGGGGAATTTGGCTTAAACGGTGCACTGGCTGGCTATTATGGAGTTCCCGTGATCATGGTGAGCGGTGATCAGACAGCCTGTGAACAAACAACTGAATTATTAGGTGATGTGGAAACTGCAGTTGTAAAACAGGCGACGGGAAGATATTCCGCGGAATGTTTGCCCCCAGATGTGACACGCAAGCTTATTACTGATGCGGCCCGGAGGGCTGTTTTGCGATTGAGCCGAGGTAAATCCCCAGATCCATTTATCGTTGATACCCCCTTGCTGGTGACGGTTGATTTGCGGACATCTGATATGGCGGATCGAGCTATGCGAATGCCTGGAACTCAGCGCGATGGAACGCGTGTTTCGATTGAAGTATCTGACATGAATGTTGCCTATTCGGCTTTCAGGACAATTGTTGGCCTTGCAGCTGTCTAATGGTACAAAAATAATTTTAGTTTCAGCATTCACGCTGTTTGTCAATAATTTCCGAATCAGACAAAATAGCGCGTAATATTTGACATTAACGACATAAAAGTAATATAATCTTTTTTGTACCTATTTATTGGTGTAGGTTTTAATTTTTCAAAATATATCTGGAGGTGATAACCGTCTTCTTCTATAAAAATTTTGGCAACATGAATTAAATTTTTACTTATTCGCCTAAAAAGAGGAGAAAAAATGAGAAAAGAACGGTTTCTGTCCTTGACTGCATTTGTGATAATTGTCAGTCTGATGCTGAATGCCTGCGGAGGAGCGGGCAATGCGGCAGGTGGAATGAAAACATCAATCGGCAAAGGTGAAGGTGAGGTTGCGATTGTTGATTGGCCTGGTTATGTTGAACGTGGCGCAAATGATAAAAATTATGACTGGGTCACTGCTTTTGAAACCGAAACCGGTTGTAAAGTGACAGTAAAGGATGCTGCAACATCAGACGAAATGGTGACTTTGATGAATCAGGGAGGTTTTGACCTGGTTACTGCATCTGGAGATGCCAGTTTGCGGTTGATTGCCGGTGGCACAGTTCAACCGATCAATGTTGACCTGATTCAATCATGGAAAAATGTTGACCCTAGGCTGCAGAATGCTCCCTGGCATACCGTCAAAGGTGTGCATTATGGAGTTCCCTATCAATGGGGTCCCAATGTTTTAATGTATAACACCAGTGTATTCTCTTCTGCACCACAATCATGGAATGTCGTGTTTGAAGAGCAAAAATTGCCTGATGGAAAGACCAATTCGGGTCGTGTTCAGGCCCCAGATAATCCCATTTATTTGGCAGACGCAGCCTTATACCTGAAAGCAAATAAGCCAGAGCTGGGTATTAAAGATCCCTATGAATTGACACAGGCACAATTTGATGCTGTGGTTTCTTTGTTGCGACAGCAACGCACACTGGTTCCAAAATATTGGCATGATGCCACCACTCAGGTTGAAGATTTCACAACTGAAGGGATTATTGCTTCTTCATCCTGGCCTTATCAGGTGAATCTTTTGATTGCAAATGGGCAACCTGTTTCAAGCACATTCCCAAAAGAGGGTGCAACGGGTTGGGCTGATACAACAATGATGAATTCGAAGGCTCCACATCCAAATTGTGCTTATTTATGGCTGGAACATTCCATACAGCCAAAAGTACAGGGTGACGTCGCTGCCTGGTTTGGGTCTGTTCCTGCGGTTCCTGCTGCCTGTTCTGGAAACGATTTGTTGGGGTCGGAAGGTTGCAAAACCAACGGGTCTGAAAACTTTGATAAGATTTCTTTTTGGAAGACACCAATAGCTGATTGTGGAGATGGTAGTACCACGTGCATACCATACAGCGAATGGGTGAAAGCCTTTGTTTCAATAATCGGCGGTAAGTAAAGATATCACTCGCCCACTTAATCATTTATTTGATTGAGTGGGCGAGTTTTAATGTTGGTTTTGGAGTATTTGTATCAATGACTGATCAGACTGCTGTCCTTTTTAAATCGGTTAGCCGGTATTTTGGCGAAGTAAAGGCTGTTGATGGGATCGATTTGGAAATCAAAGATGGAGAATTTTTTTCCATGTTGGGCCCATCCGGATCTGGGAAAACAACCTGTCTGCGAATGATTGCTGGATTTAACCGGCCATCGGATGGGCAGATATTTTTATATGGACAGGATGTTTCCCAGTTGCCACCCTATGATCGTCCGGTAAACACAGTTTTTCAGGACTATGCTCTTTTTCCTCATATGACAGTGGCTGAAAATATTGCCTACGGCTTAATGATAAAAAAAGTGCCTGTGGTAGATCGGAAGAGCACACGTCTGAACTCCAGTCACCTGAAGCTATC
>CAZGSQ010000259.1:0-2518 GCA_964528535.1 uncultured Tangfeifania sp.
CAAAATGGAGATACCGCTCATACCAACGTATGGCCAATATGAATTGGGACGTTCCAGCAACGGAATAATACCAATCTAAAAATGAAAAACGGCTCCTGAGATTCAGGAGCCGT
Source organism: uncultured Tangfeifania sp. (assembly GCA_964528535.1). Classification (GTDB taxonomy): domain Bacteria; phylum Bacteroidota; class Bacteroidia; order Bacteroidales; family Prolixibacteraceae; genus CAINVV01. The sequence continues at coordinate 114 of CAZGSQ010000259.1, forward strand.
TTTTTTATGATTCCAGAGGCAATGATCAGATAATCTATTGCTATTCAAATATTTGTTTTCTTTGTGAGGTTATAACCCGCCACTACATCACAAATGAAAGATTGAACGGTGGACAAAATTTTGGATTGCGCCACAAAGTATTAAAAGTTGTAGGAACACCACAAACAACATTATCTCACTTTCGCCCTCAGGACCTGTCATTGCGCGGAGTACTGGATTTTTTTAGGTTAAAATTCTGCCTGAAGAACAAACGGATTGGTAATGGTACGGTGACCATATTTGCGCAATAAATTGACTTCATTACGCTCGGGCAATTCACTATAAGTGATTTTTGCCTTTCGTTCAAGTTGAGCAATACTTGGTATCCGACTGGCAAAGAATGGCCACAATTCTTCTGATGTATAAACAACTTCCTTATTGGGAAAATTTGAAAGAGGCAAGATTTCACCTTGTTTTTTAAAATCCTCGGAATATTCAAAAGTCCATTTCCCCTGATCGACTGATAAGTGTCCGATCACCAACTTGTTGTATGTTAAGACAAACTGATAATGAATATCTTTAGGAATAACTCGATGCATCATGCCTTCAGTGTGCCACAGTGCTTTTGTTAATTTCTTCAACATCTCCTTTAACCTCCTATTAATTTAGATATTTCATTGTACCTAAAATTTAAACAACTAATAATGAGCCTTGTTCTTTCAATACTTAAAATGCCAGCGAAATTTAACTCAATACTTTTAATCATCCTTTCAAAATTGGAACGCAAAAATAGATTATTTATCTCGGGTTTGGAAATTCCAAATTCGTGCTTGTATATATTGTTCAACAATTTAAAGTGATTAATGTTTGAAGCTCCTTCCCAACCTATTTTTGGACGCGAATGGTTACAGTACTTCATCAAGTATGCCTGTAAACGGTTCTTGTCATTCCACAAAGCTAATACTTTTTTTTCTGATTCATTCCAAAACAGTCCCCGGGCCGAGTCATAAACAGGCGAAAAGTAGGGTTCATCTTTTGATTCAATATGACGAACGATTCCCCAATTGTAGAAATGACGGTCATTATTGCCTACCAAGGCATCAAAAAGAAGCATCTTTACGAACTCTTTAAGAATTTCCTCCCACCGAATAGGGAAAGTAAATTCAAGTGCATCTTTTGTAAATTGAAGTGTAAATAAGTCACGTGCCAATTGTTGCTCTTCAATTTGCTCCACTAATTCCATGTCGTGAACAAAACCAGCAAAAATATCTGCTCCGTGTATTAACTCCTGTTTTTGGGATGATAAAAAATAGCGACTTAAAAAACGTAATTGTCCGCCAATCCATGCCAACTTTGATTCTGCCATCTCAATGCCAAATTCTTTTCCAAGTAGGTTCAATAAATACTCGGTAATAGACTCTGTTGGATACCATTTATGCCCTGTTTTAGCGATATACAAAGGCCAGTTTTGGGGTGATGCCTTGCGAGCGGCTCCATATTCGTAAACGCGTATAAATTCTTTTGGGGCATCTCCTGTGATACTAAATCCATCAACAATACAATACTGATGTTTCTTGACAGTTAATATCCTGCCCGGATGGCCTATCCTCGCCCATGAATTCTTTTCAAGCTTACAAACCGGTAAGAATCTACAATTTAACATTCTAGGAAGATTACTATTTATTGCATTGAAGCACCCCTTTTTTGTTCAAAACAAATTTACGAAATTTCGGGATGCAGAGTGCGAAATAGCCAAAATTTGATTGATAATCCTGCTCACGCCTACTTGCTCCAGTCTGCCCCGTTTCTTCAGCGATTTATCGGAAAAGCAATCTCAAACTAAGAAGCACTTTCCCAAAAACAATGTTCTGAAAGTGCTTCAAACATGGGATTGCCACACTCGCATTTCAACAATGCAAACCATTCTAAATCAGTATGCTCGTTCGCAATGACAGCTTCGGGAGGAAAAACGTCCTAATAAAATTTGTGCCAATAATTTTGTCTTGCACCATCACCATCCCGGCACAATCAACAGGCTGAAGGCTTAGCATACCCTAACCCAATGGCAACACCTTGGGAAAACAAGCGAAATTTTGGATTGCGCCACAAAGTTCCAAAAATCGCCCGAAGGTTCGCCGGGAAAATGGTACCAGCCTATTTTCCCAAAAAATCGACCGGCAATCCGGTATTTACATACTTGTTTACCCTGTTCCATTCAAACGCGCTCCGTTCCACTTCGCTTTTTGCTCATTCCAAATGTAAACTCGTTTTGCTCGAAAGTGTGGCACAAATAAACTGCAACGAACTAAGGGACTAAAACCAGGCGGACGCCCCGGTCATTGCTGCGGTTACCTGGGGTGTAGGAGTAGCGGATAGCAACAGATCGGAAGAGCACACGTCTGAACTCCAGTCACCTGAAGCTATCT
>CAZGSQ010000260.1:0-2498 GCA_964528535.1 uncultured Tangfeifania sp.
ACAACTGGCATTGGTACGGTTGGATCTGGGGTACTGCCGAAACAGGAAACAATGCTACCCATGAGCTTGACGTTGCCCGCTGGGCACTACAGGTTGAATATCCTGAACATGTTGATTGCGAGGCTGCCAAACGTCATTATGCAGACGATGGCTGGGTGATGTACGATACGATGGATGCTACATTCAAATTCCCGGGGAATAAAGTTATCAAATGGGATGGCAAAAGCCGTACCGGTGTATTGACTTATGGTGCCGATCGTGGTACCTGGATCTATGGTTCAGAAGGTTCTGTATTTGTGGACCGTGGTGGCTATAAACTGTTCGACTTGAAAGGTAAAGTGATCAAGAGCAGTCAGTCTACAGGAAACGAAGCAGGTACTGCTCTTGGCGGTGGAGGGGATATGACCGACTCCCACATCAAGAACTTTTTTGCTGTGATCAGGGGAAAAGAGTCACAGCTCAATTCGCCAATCGAGCAAGGTGCGATCAGTCAGATGATGTGCCACTATGCAAACATTTCCTACCGGATTGGTAAATCCTTCGACGTCAATACAAAAGATGGACATATCCTGAACAAGGAAGCCATGAAGTTGTGGGGACGCGATTACGAACCAGGTTGGGAACCGAAGATTTAAACTAGCGGCGGGCTACTGGTTTCTGGCAACTGGCAGATCGTAATTCGAAGATGATCAGGTTTTCAAAATATTGATAGAATAGTAGGTGCAGGTTCTAAAATTCATTTTTCTTTCGAACTACAGTCCGCAAGTCGCAAGCATATAGTTGTCAGCTACTATTTTTTGGACTGCCAGCCGCCAACTGCAAATTGCCAGCAGCTGTTTTATTTTGGATTTTCGGTTCAGAATGTGAAATCGATTTTTCATTTGAAATGCAGACTGGTAGCCGCCAGTTGCAAGCCGCCAGCCGCCCGAAATGGATAGGGATAACTCAATATATAAATGAAGTACAATTAAAATAGAAAAGAACATGTCAGACAGAAGGGAATTTATTCAGAAATCGGCGATTGGTGTTGCCGGTTTGACAGTAGGCAGCATGGCCATGAGTGCCAAAAGCTATGGCCGTATCATCGGTGCCAACGACCGTGTGAAAGTTGCGATCCTTGGGTTTTCAGGCCGTTTCGAAAGTGCATTGGGACCGGCATTTCAGAAATCGGCAAAAGAGCTGAATTTTGAATTTGCCTCCGTTTGCGATCTTTGGAGCAAACGCCGCGCTGATGGGGCCAACTGGATCAAGAAAAACAACGGGACTACTCCACTTGAAGCCCGTAATACCGATGAGCTGTTCGATCAGAAAATGGATGCCGTAATGATCTCAACTGCAGACTTTCAACATGCCTTGCTTTGCGGTCAGTCGGTGAAAGCAGGATTGAATGTTTATTGCGAAAAGCCATTTGCCGAAACAATGGACGATGCCATCTTTGCAAAGAAAGCAGTAAACGAAACAGGTAAAGTTGTCCAGATTGGTTCGCAGCGCCGTTCGGGACCCAATTACCAGGCAGCCCATAATTTTATCCAGGAAGGAAAATTTGGAAAGATATGTGCTGTGGAAATGACATGGAACGTGAACCAGCCAGGTCGCTGGCGTCGTCCAAAAGAGGTGGCCGATATCAAAGAATCGGATACCGACTGGAAAAGGTTTTTGATGAACCGTCCAGTTGAAAAATGGGATCCACGCAAATATCTGGAATTCAGGCTTTTCTGGCCTTATTCTTCAGGTATTCCCGGACAATGGATGGCGCACCAAATTGATACGGTACACTGGTTTACACATTTGCCACATCCCCGTTCGGTTGCTGCCAATGGTGGTATCTATGTTTGGAAAGATGGCCGCAGGAATTTTGATACCATGACAGCGGTGTTCGACTACGGCCCACTCGACAATATGGAAGATGGTTTTCAGGTTATTTATTCTTCACGTCAGACCAACGAGTCGGGTGGTACCAAGGAATGGTATTTCTCGAATGGTGGAAAATTGGATCTCGATACGAACAAGATCACTTCCGAAGGGGGCTTGAAAGAACGTTATGCCAAGGAGATGGGAATGAAAGCCAATTTATTGGCCGATTTCGAGCTTCCGCAGATGAAGGTGGAAACCGATTCGAATACCGGTGCCGATCCGTTGACCAATGCCCACGTGAAAAACTGGATGCAGTGTGTTCGCGACAACAACATCAAGACCAATGCGCCTGTTGAGGCCGGGTATGCCCATTCGATCGCCAACATCATGACAACCGCTGCCCTTCGTACCGGACAAAAAGCAACGTTCGACGAAAAAACACAGCAAGTAATGGCTGGTGGTAAGGTTTTCAAATATTAATTCATTTAATATCAAATAATTATGTAGAGACGTACGATCGTACGTCTCTACGTTTTTAAATAAAGGACCCATTCCTTAAGATGTTTAATTGAAATTCGCCACAAAGCCACAAAGAAACACAAAGAATTGAAATCTAAATAGATAACCTTTGTGAATCTTCGTGC
>CAZGSQ010000261.1:0-2493 GCA_964528535.1 uncultured Tangfeifania sp.
GGCCATAAAGCTTTTTTCTGCCCTGATCGATATATTCGTAAAATATGCCCCGGTCATTGTCACGGCCACCACATCAATTGTCGCCTACACCCTTGCCACCAAATTGGCAACCATGTGGGAAGAGAGGAAAAATGCGGCAAGCCTGATCTCCATCGCCTTAGGCAAAGCTCAGGCATTGGCATACAACGCACAGTTTGCCGCCATCGCCCTTTACAATGCCGCGACCGCTTTGCTTACCGGCAATTTGGGAAGGGCGGCGATCCAGTTTAGGGCATTTTCCGCTGCCCTGATGGCAAACCCCATCGGCCTTGTTGTTGGCCTCCTGGTAGCAGCAGGTTCTGCCCTGTACTTCTACACCGCAAAACTGACGGCAGCGCAGGTTGCACAAAAAGCGGTCAACGACATCAACCTCGAAGCCAGGAAAAACATAGTGGAGGAAAAGATCCGTTTGGAAACCCTTCTCGATATGGCACGCAACGAAAGCCTCTCGAAGGCCGAACGGCTCGATGCGATAAGGAAAATAAATGCCGTTTCCCCGGAATATTTGGGCAACCTTACCCTTGAGACGATCAATACGGACAAGGCAAAAATAAGCGTAAAGGCTTATACAGATTCATTGTTGGAGAAGGCGAAAGTTATGGCTGCCGAACAGAAGTTTGCCGAGATCGAGAAACAACGTTTGGACGACCTTGCAAGCGGCGCCGACCGCAAAGTTGGGTTTTGGCAAACAGTGGGGGCTTCTTTAAAATCGGGCGGCAACTTTCTGATGATGCAAACATTGATGGAAGCCAAGTCAACCGAAAACGCCACAAAATCGAACGAAACTTACCTTGCTTCCATAAAGGCGGTGAAGGACATCATCAACAAGCCTGTGGACACGGCTGTTCCCGATGGTCCAGGCAACAAGGACAGGGAGAAAAAGGCGACCGAAGACCTGGTAAAACTAAAGGAGCAGGAACTCGAAGCGGCAAAAAGGATGCCCGGCACCACCATTGCGGAGGTCATTGCAAGGAACAAAGCGGTGGAGGCGATCCAAAACGAGATCAACAAACTAAACGAGCTGGGAAAAGCCAAATCGGAGAAAAAAGCAAAAAAGGAAGAAAAGAGCACTGAAAAAGAGGAACTTGAGCAGGTAGAGGCCGACAACGCAAAGGCCGTAAAGGCGATCAACGACAAACGGCGGACGGACGAGAAGTATTCCGAGGACCAGTTCAAGGCCGACCTGCTTTCCCAGGAACTAAAGTTCCTTGCGGCGAAAGCTGCTGTCTATAAGGTTGGCAGCAAAGAATATGAAGACGCAATGTCCCAGGTTGCGGAAAAACAACTCAAGGCACAGGAGGCTGTCAAAGACCTGCTCCTAAAAGCCGAAAAAGAACTTGCGGATGCCAAAATTGCCAACCTTCAGGAAGGCCTGGACAAAGAAAAAGCTTTATTGGAGCAGAAATGGAAAGACGAGCTTGAGAGGCTGAACAAACAAAAAATAGAAAAGCAAACCCTTTCAGAGGACGAAATGGCCTTAAACGATGCCATAAACCAGACGATCATCGAAAAAAAACTGGCGCACGACAAGGTTGTCTCTGACATTGATACAGCAAAGGTGCTGCAAAGCCAGATGGACGCGGCTCTGTTCGACCAGGCCAAAGCAGGAACTGACGAGCAGCGGTGGGCCGCTGAAAAGCAGCTTGCACAGGCACAGTACAACGAAGAAGTAGCAGCCGCAAAAGGGAACGCAGCCAGGATCGCACAGGCCGAGAAGGGGCTGTCGGACAAGCTGATCGCCATTAAGACCGAGGAACTTGACAAGCGGCAGCAGATCGGTGATGCCGTTTTTGGTGCGGCAAACAACCTTTTCGGCGCGTTGGCAGATGTCTTTGGCAAAGAGACGGCACTTGGAAAAGCGATGTTTTTGGCACAACAGGCTGCAGCCATCGGGCAGATCATCTTCAACACGGCCATCGCCAACTCAAAAGCTGTCGCTGCATCCCCCATCACCTTCGGCCAGCCCTGGGTCACGATCAACACCGTCACGGCGGGTGTCAGTATTGCGAGCGTTTTGGCACAAACCATCGGCTCCATGTCGGGCAAAAAAGACAAGGGGATGTCCGAAGGCGGCTTTACCGAACCGGGCGGAAAGTACGAACCCGCCGGTGTAGTTCACAAGGGGGAGTATGTCATACCCAAAGAGGGCGTTGACAACCCTGGTCTACTGCCGTTTATCCACATTTTTGAACAGGCGCGAAAGAACAACAGCCTTGCACGGCTCGACCTAAGGCCGATGGTGCAATTTGCCAGGGGAAACCAAAACGGGTATGTGTCGGGAGGGTTTGTATCGCCCACCGGAGCGGGACAGGCACCGTTGGACATTCAACCTGCCCAGGACAATGCCGCACTGGTTGCGGCCATCAACCGTTTGAACGCCCATATCGAGAAGGGGATCGTGGCAAAGGCAACGATCAACAAATATGGCCACAACGGTTTGGACGAGGCACTTAC
>CAZGSQ010000262.1:0-2466 GCA_964528535.1 uncultured Tangfeifania sp.
ACCTGAATGGTTGATGCAGTTGAAAATTGAGGCAAACTGATTTCATATCTCTTTTTTGTTTGAGTTGCTTAATGCGGTTAAATAAACTTCGCGTACGTGTTCGGCGGATTGTTTCCATTGCAGGTTATCCACCTCTTCGCGACCGAACTTTTTGAACATATTTGACAAGGCCGGATATTTTAATATTCCATATATTGCATCTGCAGTTGCATTGATATCCCAGAAGTCAACCTTTATGGCGTGGGTCAGAATTTCTGCCACACCAGATTGTTTGGAGATGATTGTTGGAACATCCGACATCATGGCTTCAAGGGGGGATATTCCAAAAGGCTCAGATACAGAAGGCATTACATATACATCGCTCATGCGGAACATATCGAAAACGTCATCACCGTGCAGGAATCCTGTAAAGTGGAACTTATCGGCAATGCCCAAATGAGCTGCACGCTTGATCATTTTTTCCATTAGATCACCGCTTCCTGCCATCACAAAATGAACATTATCTGTTCTGCGCAGTACCTGATAGGCAGCCTCGATGAAATATTCAGGTCCCTTTTGCATCGTGATCCTACCTAAAAAGGTCACTATTTTTTCTTTAATCCCCCTTTCGGAACCTTTGTTTTCAGGTTTTTCAACTGGTTCAACGGCGTTGTAAACCGTTGTGACTTTTGCCGGGTCGATCCCGTACTTTTCGATTACGATATTGCGGGTAAGATTACTAACTGTAATAATCTGGTCGGCGATTTCCATCCCTTCACGTTCGATCGAATAAACCCTTGGATTGACGCTTCCACCGCTACGGTCAAAATCAGTAGCGTGAACATGGATAACCAATGGTTTGCCACTGACCCTTTTTGCCGCGATTCCGGCTGGATACGCCAGCCAGTCGTGTGCATGGATGATATCAAAATCGTATTCTTTACCGATAAACTCAGCGACAATTGCATAATTGGCAATCTCTTCGTGAAGGTTGGCGCCATATTTACCGGTAAAGGGAAGTTTACCTTCCGAATCGGTCTGGATAAAACGGGTTTGTGAAGAAACACGCTGTTCGGTAAATTTCCAGAATTCTTCAGGATCCGAGTATGGGACAAGATTTGATTCAACTTCAAGCGAATCGAATTTTCGTTCCGAATTGCTGAAAACGATCTTTTTCTGCGTAATCGATACATCACTGGCCCCGATAATCTGTTTTACTGCAGTATTGTCTTCGTCGCCATAAGCTTTAGGAACAACAAACAGTACCTCAACATCATCAAATTGAGCCAGCCCTTTGGTCAATCCGTAACTGGCCGTTCCGAGGCCCCCGCTAATGTGCGGGGGAAACTCCCATCCAAACATTAAAACTTTCATCTTATATAAGCTAAGTTGAGATAATTATTTTTAACCTTTTAGAGCGATTCACCGAATTTTTCGATCAACGAAGTTGCACTTAGCACACCGCCAACATTCCAAGCCATCGATATCGCACCCCTGGCAGTATGTGGTGGATTGCCTTCATAATTTTCGGACAAAGTTCCCAGGCAATGTTCAGACATCTCTTCCTCAAACCCTGCCATGGCTTGTTTAACAAACGATAGGCCTCCTGCTTTATGAATATCGAGGTACGCTTTTACAAAAGGATACATCAGGAACGGATAAGCGCTACCATTATGGGCTGCTGCCGATCGTATGCTTACATTTCCAACACACGATCCCTTGTAGTTATGGTCAACAGGGGCTAGCGACCTAAGCCCGCGTGGCGTTAAGAGTTCGTTCCTGACCCTACTCACAATCAGCTTCTTCTGATCCCTTGTTAAAGATGAGAATTCAAGGCTGGCAGCAAAAATCATATTCGGCCTAACAGACCAGTCAGTATATGAACCATCCACGAAATCAGCAAGATAGCCCATTTTATCACTCCAGAAAACATCTTGGAATGATTGGGCAATCAATGTAGGGTAACTATTCCATTCACTGATAAATGCTTTATCCTTTGATGCCTCGGCAAGTTCAAGTGCAAAACAAACAGCATTGTACCAGGCAGCGTTGATCTCTACTGTAAACCCTCCACGTGGTGTAACAGGCTTTCCATCCACATAAGCATCCATCCAGGTTAGGGCAACACCATCCTGTTTGGCATAGATCAATCCATTCGATTCCATATGGATATTGAACCGGGTACCTTTTTTGTAATTCAAGAGTATTTCCTTAAGGTAATGTCCGTATGTTTTCCATAGTTCCTTCTTTTCCTTATAAGGTTTGAGCTCCTGAATTGCCTGAAATGCAAAAAGTGGTGCATCGGCTGAATCATAGTCACTTGGCATCCCGGCATATTTCGGTAACAACCCTTCTTTAAGCCGATTCAGGTTTGTTTTAAGAATCTGTTCGTAGGTACTTATATTGGATTGTGTGAGCAATAATCCTGGTAATGCGATAAATGAGATCGGAAGAGCACACGTCTGAACTCCAGTCACCTGAAGCTAT
>CAZGSQ010000263.1:0-2450 GCA_964528535.1 uncultured Tangfeifania sp.
GATAGCTTCAGGTGACTGGAGTTCAGACGTGTGCTCTTCCGATCTCCATCAAATTGAGGCAATTGTCGAAAATCCGGAAGCTTGTTCCAGGTATGCAGGCGTTTCAATCTCAGGTGTAAGCATCAAAGAATCACCCGACTGGCTCAAAAACAGGCTCAGCGTGATAGGTCTTAAACCGATCAACAATGTGGTAGACATCACCAATTACGTCCTTTTCGAGACCGGCCAGCCTCTGCACGCTTTTGACTGGACAGCCATCAAGGGCAAGAAGATACTGGTCAAAACCTTACCTTCGGGTACAAAATTCAGTACCCTGGATGAGGTCGGGCGAACCCTCGACGAGAAAGATCTCATGATTTGCAACGAATCTGAAGGAATGTGCATTGGAGGCGTCTTCGGTGGGAAAGAGTCAGGCATTAAAAACGAAACCACTGCCCTGTTTCTCGAAAGCGCCCTTTTCAATCCTGTTTACATTCGCAAAACGGCACGCCGGCATGGATTGAATACGGATGCCTCTTTCCGTTTTGAGCGCGGGGTCGATCCCAATGGCACCATCTATGCGCTCAAGCGAGCCGCCAATCTTATTTGTGAGCTGGCAGGCGGTGAAATCGCATCTGATATCGTTGACATCGTAGCCGATCCGACCATTTTGGAAGCCTTTCCGGTGATGGTCAGCTACGACCATGTTGACAGATTGATTGGCAAGGTGATCCCCAGGGATCAGATAAAAAATATTCTTACCTCCCTCGAAATTGACATCATTGCGGAAGACGACCACTCACTCCAGCTTGCAGTCCCGCCCTATCGGGTGGATGTGCGCCGCGAAGCGGATGTGATCGAGGAACTTCTTCGAATATATGGCTACAACAATGTAGAACCGGGTAGTTCGGTGAAATCGACCCTTCAACATGCCAGTCATCCTGATAAGCTGAAATTACAAAATCTGATTTCTGAGATATTGACAGCACATGGCTTCAACGAGATCATGTGCAATTCGCTTACAAAGTCCACTTATTATGAGCAGCTGATCACCTACCAGGAAGAAAATTGCGTAAAGTTGTACAATCCGCTGAGTTCTGATCTGAATGTCATGCGCCAGACACTGCTCTTCGGAGGACTCGAAACAATACTTAGGAATACCAATTTTAAAAATTCAGACCTTAAGCTTTACGAATTTGGCAATGTGTACTTCTTTGATGGGTCGAAGAACCATGCGAATCCTGTCAGGAACTACAAGGAGGAGGAACACATCGGATTGTGGCTGACAGGCAATAAGGAGACAGAGAATTGGGTAGCCAAGGCTCAGCCTTCCAGTTTCTTCACGCTAAAAAGTTACCTCGAAAAGATTCTTTCAAGGTTAGGAATCGCCGCGGATGGTTGTCAAATGGAGGTTTTTTCGTCCGAGATCTATTCCGAGGCCATCACCTATTCTTTCAACAACCAAAAGATAGCCGTATTGGGAATACTTGGCAAGAATATCTTGAAAAAGAACGGATTGCAGGCCGGTGTTTGCTATGCCGATATACATTGGACGCTGCTCCTGAATGCCATCAAGAAGCACAAGACAGCCTATACGCCGCTGCTGAAATTTCCGGAAGTCAAGAGAGACCTGGCACTTTTGGTTGACAGTGATGTCAACTTCAGCACCATCAAAATGTGGGCCCTGCGTACCGAAAAAGAGTTGCTCAAATCGGTTACCATCTTTGACGTTTACGAAGGAGAGCACCTTCCGGAAGGAAAAAAATCTTATGCCGTCAGCTTCCTGCTAAGGGATGATTCCAAAACGCTGAACGACAAACAGATTGAGAAAGTCATGGAAAAATTAATGAATGCCTTTAAAAGAGAGTTAGGAGCTCAAATCAGGTAGCATGGAAGTTACAATTAAAAGGGTCACTACAACATCGCAGGTTGAACAGGTATCGGCATTGGCCAAAACCATCTGGCCTGACCACTATTCCCCAATCATCGGACAGGAGCAAGTAGATTACATGCTCCAAAAGTACCAAACTACGAAGTCGGTCCAGGCTCAAATTGAGCAGGAGGGCACTTACTATTATTTGATCCATTTTGATTTTGTACCCGTTGGTTACATTGGCTTCATAGAAAAACACAACGAATTATTCCTGAGCAAATTATACGTACTCAGTGCCGAGCGCGGGAAAGGGATTGGTCACATGGCCATCGACTTTCTGGTCGCAAAAGCCAGGGAGATTGGTGCCCCTTACATGACCTTGACTGTCAACAAACAGAATCTCGATTCCATTCATGCCTATGAAAAACTTGGATTTGAGATCTATGGAGAGGTCATCTCTGACATTGGATCGGGATATGTGATGGATGATTACCTGATGCGGCTTCGGATCAATCCCAGGTAGCAGCAAATATCACCTTCTTACTTTAGATTGGAAGAGCACACGTCTGAACTCCAGTCACCTGAAGCTATCTCGTAT
>CAZGSQ010000264.1:0-2436 GCA_964528535.1 uncultured Tangfeifania sp.
TCCGTCTTGTTCAATAAATGATTGTTTTGACATAGAAACTAATACTTCTGCATTATTAAAACACTCAAACTATTTCCTTATTCCGCTCTTGAGAGCAAACCTATAACATTCTATCCATCCTTCAATAACTTTACTTTTCCTTCCATCATCCGAGTAAAGATGGTCTGTTCATTGCCGCGCTCATTCCTGGAATTAAAACTCCAACGAATAATCTAGAACAAACGGAGGTGATCTAATTTTTCAGGTCGGCAAAGATACTGAAAAGAAAAAATAGATGCAACACTCATTTCAGGAAACAGTAAACTTTCAAAAAATGATCAGAACGCATCAGACGATGACCCATTTTGGCCTCAATCTGAATTATGATGATGCTGTTACACAGCTAACTTGCCATCTTGAATCTTACCCTTGTTGGGAAGAGTTCTCGAAAAACCTACATAGTTGCCCCTGCCGTACGTCCTTTGATCCTACCAGATTTCAGCAAACCATCGTAATGGCGCATCAAAAGGTGACTTTCAATTTGCTGCAATGTATCGAGAATTACTCCGACAAGAATCAGCAAAGAGGTTCCTCCAAAGAAGTGCGCAAATTGTGAATTGATCCCCAAGATCATGGCGAAAGCTGGAAGTATGGTGATCAACCCAAGGAATATAGAGCCTGGCAATGTGATCCTCGACATAATTGTATCGATGTACTCTGCAGTCCTTTTTCCAGGTTTGATACCGGGTATAAACCCACCATTTTTCTTCATGTCCTCGGCCATTTGGTTGGGATTGATCGTGATGGCGGTATAGAAGTAGGTGAATACAATAACCATCAGGAACATGACTGCATTGTACCAGAAACCGGTATAATTGGAAAAAGAGGCGAACATCCGTCCCAGTGTCTCAGAGGAGAAGAGACCCGCTACGGTCGCAGGGATAAACATAATTGCCTGGGCAAAAATGATCGGCATAACACCCGCAGCATTCACTTTCAAAGGAATGTATTGACGAACACCCCCGTACTGACGATTTCCAACAATTCTCTTGGCATACTGAACCGGCACTTTGCGGGTTCCCTGAACCAGAAGAATGGTACTTGCGATAACAAGCAGAAATACAACCAATTCAATAATCATCATGATAAACCCCTTGCCCTGTTCGGCCATACGGCTCACAAATTCCTGAGCGAGTGATTGTGGAAGTCGGGCAATGATACCAATCATGATAATCAAGGATATACCATTTCCAATACCTTTGTCAGTAATTCGTTCGCCAAGCCACATGATAAACATGGAACCGGCAGCAAGAACGATGGTTGAACTAACATTAAAGGCAAAAGGACTCACCAGGAAGGCCTGTTCAGGAAGCTGAAACCTAAGGTTGGCCAGATAAGCCCAACCCTGGAAAACCAGAATCACGACAGTTAGGTACCGGGTCATTTGGTTAATTTTCCTTCTACCCGATTCACCCTCTTTTTGCAGGCGTTGAATGTACGGTACTGCAAAACCGAGAAGTTGAATAACGATAGAAGCACTGATATAAGGCATGATACCCAACGCAAAGATGGATGCATTCGAAAAGGCACCTCCGGAGAACATGTTCAGCAATCCAAGAATTCCATCCGATGTCTGACTTCTTAAAGCTTGAAAATGAGCAGGATTCGGATCAATACCCGGCAAAATAACGAATGACCCAAAACGATAGACCATAAGGAATAACAGGGTCACACTCAACCGGGATCTTAAATCCTCAATTTTATAGATGTTCTTAAGCGTCTCGATCAACTTTTTCATCAGAATCAGATTAATTCAGTAGTACCTTCCAATTTTTCAATTGCGTCTTTGGCAGTTTTGGAGAAAGCATGAGCCTTAACATCCAGTTTGCTTTTCAATTCACCTTTGGCAAGGATTTTTACTTTGTCATTTTTGCTGACAAAACCAGCCTCCAAAAAGGTTTGAAAATCAAGGGTTGTAAGCTGCAGGTCTTCTGACAATTGTTGAATTGTACTCAGATTAATTGCTTTGTATTCAACGCGATTGATATTCTTAAAGCCGAATTTTGGAACAAGTCTCTGCAAAGGCATCTGACCTCCCTGAAACCCTTTTTTCGATGAATATCCTGAGCGAGATTTTGCCCCCTTGTGACCACGCGTGGAAGTACCACCATGGCCTGAACCTTGTCCGCGACCAATCCGCTTCTCTTTTTTGACAGAACCTGTTGCAGGTTTTAAGTTATTTAATTCCATTGCTTAAGAAATATTATTCGTTAACTTCTTCAACCTTAACTAAGTGTTGAAGTTTTCTAACCATTCCAAGAATCTCGGGCGTTGACTCATGAATCTTTGGTTGATTCAATTTGTGCAGGCCGAGCGCATCGATAATTTTCTTTTGAGCTTTAGATGCGCCAATTTTGCTCTTAAACTGTGTAATACGAATTTTCATAATAATTTAGA
>CAZGSQ010000265.1:0-2408 GCA_964528535.1 uncultured Tangfeifania sp.
AACTCGCGACCCCGACCTTGGCAAGGTCGTGCTCTACCAACTGAGCTATTCCCGCAGGAAGGATGTCCTATTTACATGAACGTTTTGTGGAGCGGGAAACGAGACTCGAACTCGCGACCCCGACCTTGGCAAGGTCGTGCTCTACCAACTGAGCTATTCCCGCTTGTTGCACCACCCAAATAACACCACATTGTTTGAGTTAGCGGGTGCAAATATAAAACTTTTTCTTTCAGAAAAAATGAAAAGTGAAAAATGAAAAATGAAAAATGATCGGAAGCCAACATTTTTCACTCCTCCCATTTCATTATTTACTTTTCACTTTTCATTTTTCATCAGCGGAATGATTCCACCCATCTCTCCCATCACGTTAACAAGGTCAGAGCCCATGGGTACAACAATTTTGGAGTTGTCTTTCAGAGAAGTCTCCATGGCCTGGATCCGGCGCAGCATCTGGGCGTTACCAACGAAATACTGCTCTGCCGCCTCATTGACAAGTTGTATCGCCTGAGCCTCGCCTTCTGCCCTCAGAATAGCGGCTTGCTTGATCCCCTCTGCTTTTCTGATTTCGGCCCTCTTTTCGCCGTCTGCCTTAGTTTCGGTAGCTGTGGCATAATCAATGGCAGCAATCTTCTCATTCTCGGCCTTCACAATTTTGTTCATCGTCTCCTGAACATCTTTCGGCGGATCAATCTCCTTCAGCTCTGTACGTACAATTTCAATTCCCCAATTGTGGGTCTCATCCAGCAATGTAGAATGTAACTCTTTGTTGATCTTACCCCTTTCGCTGTTGGCCGATTTAAGCGTCATGGTGCCAATGATGTTACGAAGTGTCGTCCTGGCAAGATTGACAATCTGATATTCAATACTGTTTACATTGTACTGCGAGTTTTTCACACTCTCTTCATCCGATTTGATCTTAAAATAAACCTGTGCATCGACCCTGGCATTCAGGTTGTCGTTGGTGATGATCTCCTGCGGTTCGGCATTGATCATCTTCTCGGTAATGTTGATGACAAACATCCTGTCGATGCCGGGAATGATCCAGTTGAAACCAAAGGAGGCAAAATGGTGGTATTTCCCCAGACGTTCAACCAGTGCACGGTGAGTTGGCCGTACAATCCTGATTCCTGCAAAAAAGAAAAGAACTACAATGGCAATTCCAGCAAGGATAATTGGTTCCATGATTTTGGTATTTTAAATTGATAATTAATAGGTTAACCCAAATCGGTTGTATAACAAATATACGATAATTTTACCTTTACAAAGAATGACCATGATCATTCTTTATAAAATCTTTATACCAAATCTTTCATTCTTGATAATTACCTTATAAAATGCTGACTTCCTTTGCCGTTGTAAATAAATGATGTAAAAAACATGACCGAAGCCGAAGAAAGTTACCCGTTTGTAAGACAATTCAAGAACATTTTCATAGGCAAGGCGAAGACCTTGCAAGACAAATCCATCTTCCACAAATTATCGCTTGTTGCATTCTTCGCCTGGATAGGCCTTGGCGCAGATGGCATCTCCTCCTCCTGTTATGGTCCGGAGGAGGCCTACCGGAATTTGGCAGGACATCCCATGCTGGCCATCTTCGTGGCACTTGGAACAGTCTTTACTATTTTTATCATCAGTACCAGTTACAGTCAGATCATCAAACTATTTCCGCAGGGTGGCGGTGGTTACCTGGTTGGAAGCAAACTCCTCTCACCTACAGTCGGCATGATCTCCGGATGTGCCCTGATCATTGACTATGTACTGACCATTACCATCTCCGTATCAAGCGGTTCTGACGCATTGTTTAGTTTCTTCCCCGAATCGTGGCAGGCACACAAGCTTGCAGTTGCCATCGGAGGTGTTTGTCTGCTCATTTTGCTCAACCTAAGAGGCGTCAAGGAATCTGTGATGTCACTCACCCCCATCTTCGTGATTTTTATCGCCTCACACGTTTTTATCATTATCTACGCCATTGCCATCAAGGCGGGCGATTTCCAGACAGTTTCCGTTGAAACCTCCAACCAGTTGCATTCATCCATCAGTCAGTTGGGCATCTGGGGTACCTTGTTCATTATTTTAAAAGCATACAGCATGGGTGCCGGGACATTCACAGGGATCGAGGCCGTGAGCAACGGCATGCCGATACTTCGTGAACCAAGGGTAAAGACAGCCCGCAGAACCATGACCCTGATGGCCGTTTCACTCTCTTTCATCGTCATGGGTTTGATGGTTGCTTATGCACTCTACAACGTTCAGATCTCTGAACACAAGACACTGAATGCTGTTCTGTTCGACAGTGTGACAGCCCATTGGAGCCCTTTCTGGTCCAAAAGCTTCATCCTAACGACCCTCTTCTCTGAAGCTGCAGATCGGAAGAGCACACGTCTGAACTCCAGTCACCTGAAGCTATC
>CAZGSQ010000266.1:0-2404 GCA_964528535.1 uncultured Tangfeifania sp.
GGTGGTGGATGACAGGGCTTTGGAGATTTCGGCCAGGTCGCGGATATTGAAATCATCCACTTCCCCTTCGGTGATGTGGTGGCGCTCATGAAGCAGGCCGGCTGCTGGCAGATCAGCTTCGGTATCGAGAGCGGGAGCCAGGAAATCCTTGCCCTCATCAACAAACGGATCAGGATGGAACAGGTCCGCCAGGCGGTGCGCCTCTGTCGGGAAGCCGGCATCAGGTCCAAGGGGTTCTTCATCCTCGGGCACCCCGGCGAGACGCCCGAAACGCTGAAGACGACCATCGACTTCGCCCTAGCGCTTCCTCTCGATGATATCAGCGTCTGTCACATGACCCCGTTTCCGGGGACCGAACTCTACGAGCGCGCTGCGGAGTTCGGAGAATTCAATTCTGACTGGAGCGCCATGAACCTCCTCTCCGTTGTCTTCATCCCCCGTGGCCTGACCCGTGACGACCTGCAGTCGGCACAGAAGGAGCTGATCCGGCGCTTCTATTTCCGCCCACGGATCATGTTCGATTACGGAAAACGGCTCGCGCGGAACCCGGCCATGCTCCGGGGGCTCTGGAACGGTTTCCGCTCTCTCGTCCGGAGCATACGGGACTAATCATGAACATCATGGTACTCATACCGGCATACAACGAGGGGGGCCGGATTGCCCAGGTGGTCGAGGCTGTCCGGCGCGCCGCCCCGGAATTCGACATCGTCGTGGTCAATGACGGCTCCGGGGACGACACCGCCGCCTCCGCGGCAGCAACCGGCGCAACCGTGGTATCCCACCCCTTCAACATGGGGTATGGTGTTGCCATCCAGACCGGCTACAAGTACGCCTGTAGTCAGGGATACGATTTCATTGTCCAGATGGATGGTGACGGCCAGCACGACCCGGCCTACCTCCATGACCTGTTGCAGCCGATCGTGGCTGGGGAGAGCGACTTTACCATCGGCTCACGGTTCCTTGAGGTCGAAAGTTATGAGCCGTCCCTCGCGCGCAGGATCGGGATGGCCTTATTCCGGAAGACTGTTTCCTGGTTGACCGGCATGAGGATCACCGACTCGACCTCCGGGTACCAGGCATTCAACCGTGAGGTGGCCCGATTTTTTACCACCGAGGTCTTCCCCTGCGACTATCCTGATGCCGACATGCTGATCACCCTGCACCGTGCCGGTTTCTCGATCCGGGAAATCCCGGTGCGGATGTACGCCAATGCCGAGGGGAAATCGATGCACGGCGGCTGGAAATCCCTCTATTACATTTTCAAGATGTTCCTGTCGATCTTCGTAACGCTCCTGAGAAAACGGGAGCGGTGGAGGTAATCATGCCGATACGTCAAGAGATATTTGCCCTTATCGTCTGCCTGGTGGTGTTCATCTTTACCATCGACATGGTCAGGAGGCGGCGGCTCCGGGAAGAGTACTCGGTGCTCTGGCTGGCAACGAGCATCGTCATGTTTGTCCTCGTCATCAGGTACGACTGGCTTGAGGCCCTTACCCGCTTCATTGGCGCCGGATTGCCGACTTCCACCCTCTTCATCGGGTCAATCATCTTCCTGATGCTAATCTCCGTCCAGTTCTCCATCAAGATTTCCCGGCTCACCAACCAGGTAAAGGACCTGGCCCAGGACAACGCCCTGCTGCGGGGAGAGGTGGAGAGGATGAAACGGAATGGCTGACCCAACCGCCGCACCAGTAGGGTTCCTGGAGCGCCCGCTATTCCAGGGGATGATCCTGACCATCCTGGCGATCTTAGCCTATGCGAACAGCTTTCACGTGCCGTTCGTACTCGACGATGTATGGATTACGGGAAATTCTGTCATCCACAATTTACCGGGTTTTTTCACCGCCGACGGTTATGACGAATTCCCGAACCGCATCGTCGGTTATTTCACCCTTGCCATCAACTACCGATTCGGCGGCGAAAATGTCACTGGTTATCACGCGGTCAACCTGGCCATCCACATTACCAATGCCCTGCTGGTCTACAGCTTCGTCCAACTGACCTTCAAGACCCCCTTGTTCACAACCCCTGACCCGGAATTCGCCATTCACCATTCACCATTCACCATTCACCGTTTCCTCCCCTTTCTCATCGCCCTCCTCTTCGTCTGCCACCCCCTCCAGACCCAGGCCGTAACGTACACCGTGCAGCGACTGACCTCGCTGGCCACCCTGTTCTACCTGGCCACTCTGGTGCTGCATATTCGCTGGCGTCTCTCCCTCGTGGCGGGCGCGGCCATCGCTTCCCGATCAATACTCCCGTATTACTTCCTGTCGTTGTTGATGGCGGTGCTGGCCATGAAAACCAAGGAGATCGCCTTCACCCTGCCGCTGGTGGTACTGCTCTACGAGTTTTCCTTTTAGATCGGAAGAGCACACGTCTGAACTCCAGTCACCTGAAGCTA
>CAZGSQ010000267.1:0-2397 GCA_964528535.1 uncultured Tangfeifania sp.
CCATCCATTGCGGTTCAAGCCACATAATTTCGCATGGAATTT
The DNA here is from genome assembly GCA_964528535.1 of uncultured Tangfeifania sp. Classification (GTDB taxonomy): domain Bacteria; phylum Bacteroidota; class Bacteroidia; order Bacteroidales; family Prolixibacteraceae; genus CAINVV01. The sequence continues at coordinate 43 of CAZGSQ010000267.1, forward strand.
TTTCCTCCCTAAACCGTATGGCATCGTTCATTAAACCAAACTGATCTGCCATGGTATGTCCGCCAAAAGCAAGCCCATACGCCCATTTGGGAAGGAGATATGGCTTTCCGGTGAATGTTTTTGCGACTGGTTGCTCCACCTCCATAAAATCGCTCGTCTTGTGCCAAAGGAATTTCCAATACAGAAGGGGCTATGCCAACCGTACTTTTCGTACTGTCTTTACCAATGCCGGTATAATTGGAGTCGCTAATAATGCCGCCTCCGTGTTTTATGGTGCTGAAAAACTTTAGAAATGATTGTAGTAAGTTGTCGCTATTTTTCTCCTTTTTTGAAGTTGTTTTTACCGCACTCCAATCGGCTTTCAGAATTTCATAGCGTTCCATCAGCGACTTCGGAAACTCTGAACTAGAGGAAACCCTTACCCTGAAAATCTTATCGGAGCAAGCCTGAACTCTTAAAAATTTTCCATTACCAAGTTTTACATTAACTATGCTTTTGCCATCTTGCGCTTAAATACTATTTCTCTTCGATGACCAAATCATCAATGACCAAATCAGTTTCTTTATCATTTAACTAATCAATCCCAAACCACGAATTGCCTGACTCACTCGCAACAAATGTAAAAGTTGTCAGGGTGGGTTCAAGGGCTTTATTGATCACAAAGGATATTTTCTTAGTGGTTTCATCACCAATAAGCAGGGCGTAATCCGATCCGGATGATTCGTATTTAAAGTAAACTTTATAGGTTTTACCACGTTGAAACCGGAGAGTTTGTGGAATGGTCTGTACTAACAATCCGTGTTCCTCCCCATGTGCTTTAAGCGACCAGTTTCCACTGATCACATCGTCGATCTGTTTATCGTTCCACCCTTTCTGTGTATAGGGCGCATGAAGTTCTGAAAGATGGGTTCGCGGGTCGTTAATTCCTCCTGCAGGTCCTTTGATAAAGGGGTACAATCCATCGGGAATGTTTTCAAAATCTTCCGTAAAGTAAAGACTATCTGATTTTAAAGGATGATTTGTCGCAGTTAGTCGTAGGTCATCAAAATGAACTTTGGAGGTACCGCCATCTGCTTTCAAGAACAAACGGGCATTGTTTTGGCCAGTGGGGATACGGAAGAAGAGGTACATCCGTTGCATGGTTGTACTGGCTTTCGAATCTGCAGCAATATAGTTTTTCCATAACGAGCTATTGCAAAACACACGAACGGTTGAATCTCCTGAGATATCTACACCCATTGTTACTTTTCTATTCCCTTCAACAGCAGCATAGACTGAGGCATAATAGGTGCCAGGGGTAAGTCCGCTAATGGTCTGGCTGACTTCCGCCCCATTGCCACCAGCAATCGCCAGTTCATATTGTCCCTTCCCATTTCTTTGTACCGATGCGCCGGAACCGACAACATTCCATTGTGTGAGATTTCCGCTGTTAAATCCAGGATCTTTGATGTGCGTACCTTCGCCCCATTTCATTGGAATTTGGTCTGCTGCTTTCTTTTTGTAAATTACATAAGGGGTATTGGCATTGGCCTGAATGGTGATTTGTCCGTTCAGTACAGGTAAATTTTGTATAAAGGTTCTTCCCTGATCGGAAAGCTGATACAACATAACCGATTTTAGCTTACTCCAGCTTTCGGGTAAACTCCAGGTAGTTGATCCGGCAACACCATTCCAATGGTAAAATTTATCTTCTGTCAAAGGATTCCAGGGGATCAGATAGCTATTGTTTTTCAGGACAATACGTTTGTCTTTGGTGATGATTCTCTCTCCGTTGATAATGCTTGCCACCACCTTGTTTTCAAACGTAATCGACTGATCTTCCCATTTTAAGATGGGAAAGTGCTGGAGGTATTTGGTAGGCAAACCGGTTTTAAAAGTCATGCGAATACAGCTGTCGAGGTTATTTCTACCCTGCCACCCTTCGAAATCTTTCATCTCTTCGCCTCCCAAAATTGAGTGGCGGGCGATCCAGGTGTCTTTCTGATGGTTACGTATAAACCTTACAATCTGACTGTTAAACCCTTTTATGTTTTTACCGCCGTAATCATAATCGACCGCCCAATGATTCCAGACAGCATCGGATTCATGGTCGCTGGGAAACTCGGTAGCTAGCGTTAACCCAAGTGAATGGATTTCGCGCCCTAGTTTTTTACTGTCCCAACTACCTCCGGCGTACCACACATCACAATAAATAAAATTGAGCGACGGCACCTGATCTTTTAACGATTGCAACCGAACCATCCTATTGTTGGAGGTAGCATCTCGCCGTTTATCAATGTAATACGAAGCATCAAGCCAGTCCCAACCCTTCTTGCTCTTATTGACCAGCGAGTCGTCGAACGATTTGGCCTCAGG
>CAZGSQ010000268.1:0-2393 GCA_964528535.1 uncultured Tangfeifania sp.
TGCACAGCAACACCACCGGGTAATGCAGGCCGAGCAATTGCAAGACCCGTTCGGCGTTGGCCACCATCTTTTCCAATTCGCTGTCGCTGGTTTCCGGCTTGGTCAGCTTGACCATCTCCACCTTGTCGAACTGGTGGACCCGGATCATTCCGCGGGTTTCCTTGCCGGCCGCGCCCGCTTCCCGGCGGAAGCAGGGCGTGTAGGCGCAAAAATACATCGGCAATTGATCGTCGCGAAGAATCTCATCCCGGTAAATATTGGTGACCGGCACTTCCGCGGTTGGCACGAGGTACAGCTCGTCGTCTCGGAGCCGGTACATATCCTCTTCAAACTTGGGCAGCTGGCCGGTGCCAATCATTGCCGCACGGTTGACTAGGAACGGCGGGGAAACCTCGGAATAGCCGTGGTCCCGCGTATGCAGGTCGAGCAGCATGTTGATCAAGGCCCGCTCCAGTCGGGCGCCGGCACCGCGGTACAGGATGAAACCGCTGCCGGAGATTTTCGTTGCGCGCGCGAAATCGAGGATCCCAAGCTTCTCGCCAATTTCCCAGTGCGGCTTTGGCTGGAAGGCAAACTCCGGCTTGGTCCCCCAGCGGCGGACTTCGGGATTATCGGCAGCCTCCTTACCAATAGTCACCGTGGCCTGCGGCAGGTTGGGAATGACCAGCAGGACGGCCTGCAATTGCGCTTCGACAGCTGTAATTTCCTGATCGAGCGCCGCGATCTTGTCGCCGACCTGTTTCATGGCGGCCATGGCGGGCCCGGCATCCTGCCCTTTCGACCGGGCAACGCCAATCTCCTTGCTGACCTTGTTGCGTTCCGCCTTGAGGCCATCGCTCTCCGTGGCCAGTTTTCGGCGTTTCTCGTCGAGCACAGCAATCTCGGCGATCCGCGCCTCGTCGCCGCGACCGCGCGTCGCGAGCCGCTGCTTCACCAGTTCCGGATTTTCACGAATTAATTTGATATCGAGCATGGTGCGGATGATACGGATGAACCCGCGCCAGTTCAAGCTTCGTCAGTCGCTCCCACACGCGACGGGCGCATCGTGGTATTGCCGCCGTAGGAGCCGCCCTTCCGGGCGCGATCCCCGATGGTTCACGTCTACCGGTCGCGCCCGGAAGGGCGCTCCTACCGGCCGAGCAGTGGAATGGCGGCAGCGTCAAGACTGCTGAACGCACTTACTGATTGATAAATCGCCCGAACGACGTAACACCATTGCTCGGAGTCGCGATAACGTTCACCGTCCCCGTTCCAATCCCGCCTCCGGCCGGCACGACCGCGTTGATCCGCTCCCGGCTGATCACCACGACGTTGGAAAGCGCCAGATTCACCGGTGGACCAAGCGTCACCCCGGTCACCGTATTGGTTGGGAATCCAATCCCGTAGATGCTCACAGCCGTTGGGACGCTATTTGACCCCACTCCCGGCACGATCCTAGTCACCACATACGCGCGCAGTCCGACAATCACCTGATTAATGATCAATGAATCCGCCCCGCTCACCGCGGCGTTCTGGTTCACATCGCCATTGAGGAAGCCTGTCCGCGCAAACGTGACACTGTTGCTGTTGCGCAAGCCCACCAGCACCTGGTTGATTAGCAGGGAATCTGCACTCGTTACATGGAGGTCGCCGTTGACATCCCCTAGCGGGAACGCCGTCACGATGATCGTCAGGGAATTGCTACTGTCTCCGCTCGGTCCGCTGACGATCAACTGCACGGTGTTGGTCCCGGGTGCGGTGTAAGCGTACACGACATTCGTCGAAACCGTATTCGTCGTACTGCCATCGCCAAAATCCCAGAACCGATTGCTAACTGTGCCGGTTGAGGTATCGGTGAAAGCAACCAGCAATGTCGCCGTCCCATTGGTCGGGCTGGCGGTAAAGCTGGCGGTGACAACATCAACTGTGGTCGTCGCATCCGCCCCTGTGTGTGTGGGTTCGACATTGCCCACGTTGTCACGGGCAATGCTATAGAAACCATAAGTGTGTGCCAGCTGGCCTTGGAATAGCGCGCTGGTATTGGTGGTCGCGGACTGCCAGATCGTCCAGGCCCCGCCATTGTCGGCAACGTAGATGTCAAAGTTGGCGATACCCGAACCACCCGGATCATCCTGCCCGGCCCACGCGACAGTGAATTGGATCGGCGGCACTTCGCTTGGCAGCGGCAGAACAGAACTAGTGGGTGCAACGGCATCAATCGTAAGTGTGCATTGCTTGTTGGTGTCCACACCTGCCGACGGGTTGTAATCGTCAATCTGGTCGGTGGCGACGATGGTACCGAGATCGAACTGGATATCGGCGACGTTGCGGATTTGAGTGCCGGTGGAGAGCCCCGCCTTGGCTTGAATGGTATAGGAGACATGGCCCATCCCGCGGCCGGTGCCGTCCTCGGG
>CAZGSQ010000269.1:0-2388 GCA_964528535.1 uncultured Tangfeifania sp.
GGCCTGAAACCTGTTGATATTCTGGTCACTTCAACGATTTCGACACCGATTGGGGGCAAAATCCTTTTCATGGCAGAGTTGTAGGCAGCAGTCGTTTTACAGTAATATTCTGTTCCAACATATCGTTTTTTGATTCCCAACGTTGGGACGATATAATTGGCAAATACCCTGACATCCAATTCTGCTTGTTTTTGCATCACATCGTTAACCGTTTCGTTTTTAAGGAAATATGCGGGAAATATTGTTCCTGAAACAATGTACATCCCGCCACGTACCATTACCACATTTTTTAAATGAGCAATCCCTTTGCGGATCAGTTCCCATCTGACCACGAATGGGAATGCCGAAAGGTCCTCCTCAACAACAAACAGATAGACGATTTCATTTTCGGATGCGGCTTTTTCGATCAGGTATTTATGCCCGTTTGTAAACGGATTGCAATTCATCACGATCGCAGCTATATCTTGTGTTTTTACGGGAATTTTCAGCGTTTTCAGGTAATCCTGATAAGTGGAGATCGATTCGAACCCAAACTCCAGAACGCAATAGAGGGGTGGGGCGGAGGCAATCTCTGTATATCCCAACCCGCAAAAACGCACCGAATTTTCAGGACGCGTAAACACAAAGGTATGTTTGTAGATCTTCAACAGCTTTTCTGTCATATAGGTAACGATCAGCGCAAAAGCAGTCGTATCACGGAATTTGGAGGCAACAGCAACATATTTCAGTATCCTTCCCAGATGAGATCCGGTTCCAACGATTTCACCTTTAAGGTTATAGACGATCATTGTGCATTCCACTTCGGATGGGTCAAATTCAAATCCCTGACCTGCAAGAAAATCCCTCACAAGTTTTACATCGAAAGGATTTTCGAGATCAAGTGTCTCCTGGCGGAAATCGGTATCTTCAAAAGTCATAACACGACAATTTTGGTTCAATTTATAAATGGCTGCTTGCAACTTGCGACTGGCTTTGGATGTGCAAACAAAAAGAATTGTGCTCCAAAACCTGCCAGAAAGTCCAAACTTGCCCTGGTCTCTCCCTCACTTATTCCCTCTAATCTCAATTCCTTCATTCTTTAATTCCTTAATTCTTTCATTCTACGCCATGCCCTACGCCCTAAGCCTTTCCACCGACCACACAAAAATAGTTACAGCCAGCAAATCAGCAGAACCGCCTGGTGAAATATTTTCTTTTTTACAATAATCGATCACTTTCATGTAGTTTTCAGCGGTAAAGTCTTCGAGGGCGATCCTGCAAAGACTTTGGAACTGCGAAAGTATTTCAATGTCAGATCTGTACAATATATTGGTATCCATGTTGCCGGATGCAATGGCGAGAAAACTTTTTGTCAGCGCTTCGTCATTCATTTTTTCTGTTTCCTTCAGATGAGGTAACCCATATTCAAAAACTGTCTGAAAACCACTTTCTGCCTCACTTCTTGCACCTCCTAATTTGTATTTTTGATAAACGACTTCCCCATGACTTTTAACAGAATGCGGCATATTTGCTAACTCATTACAAGTCAGATTTACACAGATATTTTTAATGATAAGTCGGAACTGTTCCTTATCGAATTTGCCACTATGGCCAAATACCATTCCAGAGGCAAACAACGAAAGTCCGATCAGGAATATAACCCCCTTTTGGGTGTTGACGCTATTTGTAGCATCAAACATTGCCGTTTCCATCTCCAATCCTAGCCTTCTGATGACAGGAAGTGCTTTCGTAAGGTCATTGTCTTTAAATGCCAATCCGGCGCGTACCAACTCGTTAAACCCTTTTGAAATAGCCACACTCGAATTGATAAACGACTGAAAGTTCATATCCGAATGGCTACCATTGCTGAATTTATCGACCAGCCCTGGTTTGGGGGTAAGCGATATTTCGGCAAGGATGGCTGTCAAGGCAAGCGAAGAGAGTTTTTTGATGATAAACTCTTCATACTGTTGATGACAATAAACCTCCATTTTTGGGAACATAAATGCCCTAAGCTCTTCATATTCATGGTGTTTTTTGCGACGACATTCTATGGCAGCCCTTTCAAGGCAGAAAAAGCAGATCTTCGATTTCCCAGACGATACCGTTTCCCCTTGATGGTCATTAAGGTCTACATCTATAAACCGACCCAATGGATGGCAGGTCTCAAATTCTTCGCAGACCTGCTTGATCACAATTAGGTTCTCCTTTTCCAGTAAACAAGGGACAAGGTAAAAGTCCCCGGCTGCATCACATCCAATAATAGCATCATATTCAAGAATATTCAATCGATGCGCTTTTAAGAAATACCTTAATTCTTTTAAGACCAAATCGAAAAAGGCTTTCGTAATAGGATTGCTTTTCGGGAAGCCAGGAATATTCAACCCTAAGCCTATGCAAGGAAGCCCC
>CAZGSQ010000270.1:0-2383 GCA_964528535.1 uncultured Tangfeifania sp.
TCACTAGTGGTGCGTTAATTTTTAATATTTTAATATAACACTTTAATTATCAAATATTTATAATCGTTCTTTGATTTTGAGATTTGAATTGATTTGAGTTTCAATTTTGCACTTAAAAAGTGTGAAATTATGAATTCAGGCAAATATGTATTCCGTCAGATGTTGGACTTTGTGAACCAATACGAATTTAATAAATGTGTAAAACGCTATTCTGGCAATTATCGGGTACGTGATTTTAAATGCTGGGACCAGTTTGTACAACTGTTGTTCGGACAAATAACTTCGTTAGACTCGCTTCGTTCAATCTGCATCTGTTTGCAAGCACACAAAGGGCAACTGTATCATTTGGGCGTAAAACAAAACGTTGATCATACAACCCTTTCGCGCGCTAACGAGAATCGAGACTGGCGTATTTTTGCCGATTTTGGAGAATATCTCATTGGTTTGGTTCGTCCGCTCTACGCCAACGTTCCTGTTCCCAATGTAAATATTAACAATGAAGTTTTTGCGCTGGACTCAACGACGATTTCATTGAGTATAACCCTTTTTACTTGGGCAGAAGGGAAATACACCAGAGGTGCGGTTAAAGTGCATACTTTGCTCAATTTGCGCGGCAGCATTCCTGAATTTGTTCTTATCACTGACGGAAAGTATCACGACAGCAATGTGCTTGATGTAATTGTTCCACAGCCAGGTGCAATTTACCTGATGGATAAAGCTTATGTCGATTTTGCAGCATTACATCGCATACAAATGGAAGATGCTTACTTTGTTACAAGGGCAAAATCTCCATTGAAATACGAGGTAACAGAACAGAACTTCAACATTGATCAAAGCACCGGGTTGCGAACCGACAAGACAATTGTCCTGACTGTTGCTAAGTCAAAAAAACTTTATCCAGATAAATTGCGGTTGGTTGAGTATTATGATGCAGATAAGGATTTGCACCTCGTTTTTTTGAGCAATAATTTTGAAGTATCCGCTCTCGAAATTGCCAGATTGTACAAGAATCGCTGGCAAATCGAAGTCTTTTTCAAGTGGATAAAACAGAACCTTGTCATCAAAAAACTGTGGGGTCATTCCCAAAATGCAGTCAAAATACATATTTGGACTGCTATTTGTGCCTATTTGATAGTTGCATACGTGAAACACGCTTTAAAAAGCAATTATTCAATTTACGAGATAATGCAAATTTTAAGCGTTTCAACATTCGACAAAATACCTATCCGTGATTTGCTTAAAATGCCTCAAGTCAATCAAAATGTCAAAGAACTACAGTATGATTTATTTGATAATATGTTTTAATTTTTAACGCACCAGCAGTGATCCTGAATTAAAAGACCAGAAATCGTTCATTAAGTCGGACGACTTCTGGTCTTTTTTTTATCTGATGCCAGTAAATATTGGCCGCTGCATATTTTCAGAAAAAGTATAAATGTTATATTTACACTTTTAAATTCTGAAAACCTGATCGAATGAAAAACCTGATCTCCCTGCTTTTAACCATAGTAATTGCCTCTTCTTGTTCAGGCAAAAATCCAAAAACTTCCGAAGAAAATCAGAATACAAAATTCTGGCAACAGGCTAAAACCCCACCAATGGGTTGGAATAGCTGGGATTGTTACGGGCCAACCGTGACCGAAACGGAAATCAGAACGAATGCTGATTACATGGCCAGTCACCTGAAGCAACACGGTTGGGAATACATTATTGTCGATATCCGCTGGTTTGTTGAGAACGACAAGGCTGGTGGATACAATGAAACCGATCCGATTTATACGATGGATGAATTTGGTCGTTTTTTACCTGCGATCAAGAAATTCCCGTCGGCTGCTGATGGTAAAGGCTTCAAAACTTTAGCAGACTATGTTCATTCAAAAGGCCTGAAATTCGGGATTCACCTGATGCGTGGCATCCCTGTTTTGGCAGTCAAAAATAATTGCCCCATCATGGGAAGTTCGGCAAAGGCTGCCGATGTTTATTCAAAGGAATATCAGTGTGGCTGGCTGCACGATATGTACACCATTTTACCTCAAAAAGACGGAGCACAGCAATATTACAATTCTATTTTTAACCTGTACGCCTCATGGGGCGTCGATTTCGTGAAAGTTGATGATTTATCACGACCATACTTTCAAGGTGAAATAGAAATGATTCGCAAAGCCATCAACCAAAGTGGCCGCCCGATGGTTTTCTCTACTTCTCCGGGAGCAACGGCGCTCGACAAAGCTGAACATGTGGTCAGTCATGCCAACATGTGGCGAATTTGCGATGATTTCTGGGACGACTGGAAAGCGCTGAAGCCTCAGTTTAAACGTTGTGCCAACTGGGCGCCGTATAGTGGTGAAGGTCACTGGCCCGATGCCGACATGCTTCCGCTGGG
>CAZGSQ010000271.1:0-2381 GCA_964528535.1 uncultured Tangfeifania sp.
ATAGCTTCAGGTGACTGGAGTTCAGACGTGTGCTCTTCCGATCTCTTTGTTATTTTTTTAAACAGATTACCTGATTCTTATACGCTAAATTGATGGATTTATACAGGGTCCAACCCCCATTCTTAAATCCTTCCTTGTAAAGTGCCTTTAAATTTCTGAATTTCAACTCATAGTCGTCCGTTGGACCGAAATAGATGAGTTGCTCCCCAACTCTTGGAACCATGGTCAGGTTTCCGTCGCCGCCAACATGGATCTGGTCAATCTGGGCATTCAGAAATGGATCCTCCCGGAGGTAGGTGATCAGTGGAAGAAGCCTCTTCCTGGCGAATTCGTAAGCGATCGCCCCCGAAACCATCAAGACACGTGGCGTGTAATTTGGAGTCCAGTCGATGCTCTTTCCAAATTTATCCATGTAATAATCTCTGCCCGGCTGATCGACTCTAAACTCAGCTGTCCGTTGTTTGATCCTGACCACCACCGAACCTTCTCCCGGCTTCCCATGGCCAACAATGGAGGTAAAAACCGCCACCTCCTCAATGGCTTTGATCTTACTCAGCCCGTCTTCAATCGTCCTCAAATCAATAGTTTCAAGATTTTGCCGGAGGATGTGCGGGTTGTGGCTGAGCACCCAACTCTTGATTTCACCGCTCCTGATGAACTGATTGTCGATTGAATCTGTAATCTCTACCCTTACATCCGCACAAACTATTTTCTTGCGTTCGTAGATGGTAAACCCAAGCGAGAGGGAGACTGCTCCGAAGACGAGGCACCAGATGATAAGATGGCCGATTTTTCTAAGCATTTTCTTTCTCCTTCAGATAGTGAACAATAGGACTCACAAGTCGGTCTACATCGCCTGCACCAACTGTCAGCAATATTTCAGGCTTGTAATCATTGAGGATACCCGGAAAATCATGGGCTGCGCATCTCCGTTTGGATGGAAGTTTCATCCTATCCAGAATCAGCCCGGCATCTACGCCTGGGATGGGTTCTTCTCTGGCCGGATAGATCTCCATGACCAGTGCTTCATCCAGCAAATCGAGGCTTTCTGCAAATCCATCCACAAAATCACGGGTGCGTGTAAAAAGATGTGGCTGAAAGATGCCTGTGATTTTCCGTCCGGGATAGAGGTGGCGTATCGACTGAATGGTCGCTTCCAGTTCCCTTGGATGGTGCGCATAATCGTCTATGTAGATGGTCTGTTTCCCTTTGAAACGGATGTCGAATCGTCGTTCAACGCCTTTGTAAAATGGAACAGAAGTGAGTATTTCAGATTCAGTAACGCCGTTCAGGATGGCCATGGCGATGGCAGCGGTCATGTTTTCGACATTCATCAATCCAGGATAATGCAGTACAATCCCTTTGATCTCTCCAAGGGGAGTTGCCACATCAAAATGATAGGCTCCGTCTGTTACCACGATGTTCTCAGCTTTGAAATCAGCCGGTTCAGTTACAGAATAGCTAAAATAGGTGATCCCGGTGTTCCAAGAGCGATCGATGGCGACCCCCTGGCGGTAGAGCAATGTTCCACCCTCCTTGATTTGGCCCGTAAAGGTAGCAAAGGCATCTATCAGTTGATCAGCTGTACCATAAATGTCGAGATGATCGGGGTCCATCCAGGTAATGACGGCCATCTGCGGAAAGAGCCTCAGGAAAGAGCGGTCGAATTCATCTGCCTCAGCCACCATCACCTTGCTTTCATTGGACGGCAGGAGTAAATTGGTACCATAATTCCTCGAAAGGCCGCCCATGAAGGCACAACAGTCTACATGAGACTCTTTAAGCAGGTAGGCTGTCATCGTGGTAACGGAGGTCTTGCCATGTGTTCCTGCCACTGCAATGCAACTCTTCCCGAGACTCAGTGCCCCAAGGACCTCTGAACGTTTGACGAGGTTGAAATTGTAGGTACGCAAACGGATCATTTCTCCAAAGGTAGCGGGTACAGCCGGTGTATAGATGACAAGAGTGGTGTCAAGATCATCCAGTTTTGGCATAAGATCTTGATCTTCTTTGAAATGTACGGGAATTCCTCCAGCGATCAATTCGTCTGTCAGCGGAGAGGGTGTCTTGTCGTACCCTGAAACGCTTTGGCCTGCATACTTGAAATAGCGGGCAAGGGCACTCATGCCAATTCCACCAATTCCCAGCAGGTATACCTGTTTGATATTTTTCAGTTCAACCATTTTTTACTTTTAACAAAGAATCAATGACATCCACAATATCTTTGGTGGCCGCAGGAGTGGCCATTTTCTTGATGTTTTCGGAGAGATCGTTCAGCCGTTTCCTGTTACTTACCAGGATCAATGCTTCGCCGACGAGTCGATCATTGACCTCCGCATCCCTGATCAGCAGCGCAGCTCCCCTCTCTTCCAGGGCACGGG
>CAZGSQ010000272.1:0-2353 GCA_964528535.1 uncultured Tangfeifania sp.
GATAGCTTCAGGTGACTGGAGTTCAGACGTGTGCTCTTCCGATCTCCTTTCTGATCTGGCAACAGCCACACATCATCTATTTTGCTGAACTCTGCTATAGAAACTACCACACCAACGATTTGCTGGAGAAATACAAGGAGCTGGTATTTCAGACTGCCGATTTTATGGCCTCCTTCGCCACCTGGGATCCCGACAAAAACAGGTACAACCTGACAGGACTCATTCCTGCCCAGGAGACACTTAGTCCGGAGGTGACCTACAATTCTCCCTATGAACTGGCCTACTGGCACTGGGGATTGAGTGTGGCCCAGCAGTGGCGGGTACGTCTGGGGATGAGCCGCAACAGGCAATGGGATGACATCATCGAAAAAATTGCTGTCCTCGCACAGAAGAACGGTTTGTATCTTTCTGCCGAGAGTGCACCTGATTCTTACACCAATCTTCCGTTCTATTCAGACCATCCTGCCGTTTTGGGGGCCCTGGGTTTCTTACCCGAATCGAGGGTGGTGAATAAAAAAATCATGAACACAACCTTTGATTATGTCTGGGACCATTGGAACTGGAAGAAAACCTGGGGTTGGGATTTTCCCCTCGTGGCCATGACTGCAACCCGACTTGGTAGAGCCGACAAGGCGGTGGATGCCCTGTTTATGAACATCCCAACCAATACTTACCTGGCCAACGGACACAATTACCAGGACAAACGATTGCGCCTCTACCTACCGGGAAACGGAGGACTACTCTCTGCAGTTGCTTTGATGTGTGCCGGTTATGAAGGTTGTGAAACAGAAAATCCTGGTATCCCCAAAGATGGTGCATGGAAGGTAAAATGGGAAGGGCTAAGCAAAATGCCCTGAAACAAATATCTTTTGCCTGGCTTTACTTTAATGGAGTCAATTTACCGTGAAGGATGACTGGGTTCTTGCTACCTGGATCAATGATCACTTTAAAAATATATTCCATCCCTTTTTCGAAAAGTTGGCCACATCTCAAATCGATGCTGGTTTTTTCGTAAGGTGCTAAAACCGGGATCTTTCCGTTAGCCACCTCAAACTCCTTTGTAGGGGTAATGCAGACAATTTTCAATTTGGCTGTTTTTGAGGTGACCTGACCTAAATTCTGAATTTCAACCTTGAGTCGAAATCCTTCTCCTGTAGAGACAATCTCAGGCAATCGGGCAGAAAGCATCGGTTCAATGAATTTCACACCTGGCAATCGTGCGTAGCCAAAAAGAAGCTTTCCATCACTGGTTTTGCCAAGAAGTTTGGCAGAAAATTCATCTGCTGGAAAACTGTTTCCAACCGCATCAAAAGTGACTACCAAATCTGGTCCCGATATCTTTGTTTGAATAACTTTACCGCCATTCCCAAAATTGACAGCTTCAGGCTCACCGAATTGCAACGAACCCAAATCAATGTCGGTAAGCGGATTAAATCCCGGTTCGGCTGCAATTTTAACGGTGATTGCCTTGGTGCCGGACGAAATCTTCCGCGGGGAAAGTATGGAAAGTAACCGACCAATGGTGATTGGAACCACAATATTTTTAGAACTGTGTTCATCGCTGCCCTTGTCGAATTTCTTTTCTACATCGATGACTGCAAAATTACCTTGCGTGGCCCGGCCATACTGATCCTGAAAAATTTTCAAACGCTCAAGTTTAAACCACCCTTCAACAGTTCCGTCCTCGTGTCTGGTAACTCCCGGTAGGTAGGCTTCACCCGACTCGACCTTCCAATTTACCCCGTCTTTTGACCTTAGATAGACCGCAATGCGGCCCAGCCAATCATTGACAATGAGGTTGTACTGGACATTGTCGCGCCAGACGACAGGATCTTCAAAATTTCCGGGTCTTTGCGGATAGGCACGCAACGGTACAATTTTCTGATCTTTGTTCAAGATAGTTCCAGTCACCTGGCTGTAACTTGAGAGTCCAGTCTGACTCAACCATTGACCACCACCCCGGCAGATCATCAGGTAAGAGCCGTCTTCCCTCTGGGCGAAGGTAAAGTTTGAATTGCCTTCAATCAGGCGCCTGTCACGATTTAGAAATTCAAATTTCCCATAGGTCCAGGGACCATTGCAACCATTCGCAAGATAGTATCCATCAATAACATAGAGGGCATATCTACCATCTGCCAATTTAAATATCTCAGGATTATGTCCCTTTCCGATGGTATCGCGCACCACAAATGGGCCGAAAGAGCTGTTGGATACAGCATTGTAAACTACGGAACCCGGCCATGTGCCGTGCCCGTTGGGCGAGTTTTCGGGCCAACCACAAACATAGAGGTGATATTTGCCATCTTCTCAGATCGGAAGAGCACACGTCTGAACTCCAGTCACCTGAAGCTAT
>CAZGSQ010000273.1:0-2352 GCA_964528535.1 uncultured Tangfeifania sp.
GACAGGACTTCAATGTTCCGATGCCACGGACGATTATGTTTGGCGTCAACATGAGCTTATAATACAATGTCATCGATGAAGCATTACAACGTAAATTAATAAGGATATGAAAAAAATAGCAAAATATATATTCACAGCTCTGGTAATCTTATCGGTTTTCTCCTGCGATAAATATCTAAAAGAGCAGAGGTATACCGATGTGGGTTACGATTATTTCAATACGAAAGTTGGAATGGAGGCAGCGGTAACAGGCGTTTACCAGGCCTTCAGATGGTATGGAGGTTCCTTCAACCAGGCTGGTAACAGCACAGTTGGTGGCAACATGGAATCATACTTTTGTCTCACTGAGTATGGAACCGACATGACCTGGGAAGGCACGGATGGAGGCAACAAGGATCCTTTCAATAAATATTTGCCTTCTTTGAATTCACAGCAAACCGTCATCAATTATTTCTGGAACAACAATTACAAGGGAATTACACGCGCCAACACGGCATTGATGTACATACCCAATGTGACAGATATGACGGATGCACAAAAAGCCCAGAGGGCAGCAGAATGCAAGTTCTTGCGTGCTTACTATTATTATGACCTGGTTCAGCATTTTGGAGCCCTGCCGTTGATCACCCAGGGTAATGTCACCCAGGTGGTAACCGATTTCAAGCGTGCTCCTGTGTCAGATGTTTACAAACAGATCATCAGTGACCTGAGGGCTGCATACGACGTACTTCCCGATATTGGTCAGCAAGCCGACAGGGGACGTGCAACGAAATGGGCTGCCGGACATTTGTTGGCGAAAGTTTACCTGACCCGCGACAGCTATGATGCCGCCACACGAGGTGGAAAGGCAAGCGATCTTGACAGCGCGGCTTACTATTCTGAAGCGGTTATCAATTCCGGAAGATTTGCATTGGAAAACAATTTTGCCATGGTATTCGACCAGGACAACCAGAAAGTCTCCAAAGAAATAATATGGGATATTGAATACACCAAGGATGTACTCTTTAACGGTGCCGGAAGTTCAACTTCCGATGGTGGCAACCAGACCCACCTCTATTGGGTTACCCAGTATGATGTAAAACCAGGTATGATCAGGGATCAGCCCAATGGCCGTCCATGGAAACGCGTACGCGTCAATCCTCAGTTCTCACAAAATTTGTGGGACAAAAAGATTGACTCAAGGATCTACAAGACCTTCAAATGGACATTCTATTGCAACAATCCCGCTACTTCTACCAAGTGGGTTGCCAATTATTATTATGTCAATCCTGCCACCAACGCAGCTACCACGGAAGTCATTTACAGTCCACCTGCCAATTTGGTTGGTCAGCCCAAACAAAAAGCCGGTGACACCTGTATCTATTTTTCTCCCAAGAATTATGGGGCACTTTCACCTTATTCAACGACAAATCCCAAACAGACGCTGCTGAACGATGCCAACTATCGCCAAATGTTGATAGATATCGCCAAGTCACCGTACATCCTGTTTCCACAGGATTTGTACGACACAAACAACTTTCCTGCCATGTTGAAGTGGTTGGATACGCAGCGCTCTGACATCAACTACCAGGCTGGATCCAGGAATTTACACAGGGCTCGCCTGGCTGAAACCTATCTTATCGCTGCTGAAGCGTATGGAAGAAAAGGTGACATGGTGAACGCTGCCAAATTTGTCAACGTGGTCCGCCAACGTGCAGCTTATGCTGAGGGTGAAACCAAACCAAGAGAGGTCTGGAGGTATGACGGTGGTGTCAACAATACCACGAATACAAAGACCGATATGTTGGTTACCCCTGCAATGATGGTTACTCCTAAACTTCCTTCCGGGGTTTCGGATGTTTCTCCTTTCGTTGATTGGATGCTGGAAGAACGCGGTCGTGAATTGTATGGTGAGTTGAATCGTTGGGAAGACCTTGCAAGAACAGGTACCCTGGTTGCACGTGCCAAACTTTACAATCCGGATGCAGCTCCCAATGTTCAGCCATTCCATAAGCTGAGACCAATTCCGAATACCTACACCGACCGTTTGTTACCTGCTCCAGCACCTGCAGACGTTCAAAATCCTGGATACTATTGATTTAATCAATTGATTGCATAAATAATTTCGCCGCTATTGTTTCGACAATAGCGGCGTTTTTTTTTGTACAGCTGTCTTGCGGCTAACTTAATTTTGACTGAATTTGACCCCTTCGGGAGCTATCCATACAAAATAGAAATTATGACCACCTTCGTGGAAGAGCCAACAGCGGCGTAAATTCTGGTAAGGTGCATGCGTCGAATTTAAGCGACTATTTCAAAGCGTTCCTGAGATCGGAAGAGCACACGTCTGAACTCCAGTCACCTGAAGCTATC
>CAZGSQ010000274.1:0-2349 GCA_964528535.1 uncultured Tangfeifania sp.
GTGGTGGTGACCGTGGCGGTTACAATCGTGGCGGAAATTCCGGTGGCAGTGGCGGCGGTGACAGAGGCGGAAGCCGTAGGTCAAGCTACTAAGCCTAAGCCTGTTGAACGCAAAGTTGCGGTTTGAAGTATTTTCGTGTCGTTTTTCACTGAGATAATCCAAACAAATATACGTTCTTAAGCAAATAAAGCTACGATACATAAAGCATTGCAGAAATTCTGCAATGCTTTTTTTTTATGCCGGCCACTACCATTTTAATTGATCAGGAATAGCACCTAAAGTTCGAGGTATCCGAAAAACTTAGTGACGGCTTCACTTCGAGTGAAGCCGTCACTGGCTTATAATAAGATTCAATTCCCCTATATCTTTGTTGTAACAATCATTTTTGCTTCACCGTTAACACGGATTTTTACATTGCCACCAATGGGTGAGACAATCCGATAGGTAACAACTTTCCCATCTTTCCAGGTCATGTCAACAACATATCCACCCCTGGCCTTTAGTCCTTTAACCGATCCGGTGGACCAGGCATCCGGCAAAGCTGGTAATAAACAAATTTCTCCTGCCTGAGATTGGATCAACATTTCAGCGATACCGGCAGTGGCCCCAAAATTGCCATCGATCTGGAAAGGTGGGTGGGCGTCAAAAAGATTGGAATAAACCCCTCCCCCCTTGCCATAATCGGTCCCAGTTCCACCAACAATGGTCATCAGGTTGCGCAACAATTTGTAGGCGTGGTTCCCATCATACATGCGAGCCCAGAAATTGATCCGCCATGCCATTGCCCAACCGGTGCTTTGGTCGCCACGAGCGATCAATATCTTTTTAGCTGCTGCAGCCAGTTCAGGAGTTTGATTGATCGATATTTGCCTACCGGGATAAAGCGCAAAAAGATGTGAAATATGTCGGTGCGTATCCGTCGAATCGTCCCTGTCAATGCTCCACTCCATCAACTGACCCCACTTTCCAATTTGCGGCTTAAGTAACTTTTCGCGCAATAAAGTCACAGTTTTGCGATATTCCGGATCAACAGCTAAAACTTCAGACGCTTCCAGATAATTCGTAAACAAATCCCAGATGATCTCCTGATCATAGGTGACTCCGGGTTCATGTGGACCGTGCTCCGGAGACCATCCATCAGGAGTGACCAGTTGACCACTGGAATCAGGAACCAACCGCTCTTCCCAAAATTCACAGATCTCTTTCATCACAAGGTAAGCGACCTCCTGCAAATATTTTCTGTCGTTTGTGAAAGCGAAATGCTCCCATAAATGCTGGCAATACCATGCGCTTGCAGGTGGGTTCCAAACAAAACTTCCTGCACCATATATATTATTTTCGGTCTGGACTGTCCAGCCTTTCTGCGATTTATAAAATTCTCTGGTTGCCTTTGTTCTGACTTCACGCTGGTTATTGATGTAATCAATTAAAGGGATGTGGCATTCGCTCAGATTCGTCACCTCGGCTGGCCAGTAGTTCATCTGTACATTGATGTTCGAGTGGTAGTCGGACCTCCAGGGAGGATTATTGGAATTGTTCCAGACTCCCTGAAGGTTGGCTGGCAATGATCCGGGCCGGGATGAACTGATCAACAGATACCTGCCATATTGGAACATCAATTCCTCAAGATCAGGATCCTTACCACCACTTTTATAAGCGACTAATCTACTGTTAGTTGGTAAATCAACAGTTGCCGAAACCGTTTCACCGATATTCAGGTCAACCCTGTTAAACAGACTTTGATAATCAGCTATATGCCTATCCATCAATTGTTTATAAGTCAATTTTGAGGCTGAATTCAATTGTTGGTCAATAAGTGGGCCCGGATTTCCGCCCCTCCAACCTTGTTTATAAACTGGGATATAATTCGTCGCTGCGGCCAATAAAATAGTTAAGTTGTTTGTCCCTTCAAAAACAAGGTTATTGTTTTCAACCGACACCACTCCCCCATCGTTCAGTATGACAATTCCTGCTTGGTATAATAAGCCATTTTCGAGTTTACCGGTCAGGATGATCCGGCCATCTTTTACGCCAATGCTACCTTTGTGCATATCGGTGAGCCTGATTTTTCCACTGCAGCTCCCCTTTTTATCGGCACTGATCTTTAAAACCATAACCTGGTCTTTGGCACTGCTGAAATATTCGCGTTTAAACTTCACCCCATTGGAAAGATAGGTGACCTTATGGACCGCGGCATTGATATCCAACTCCCTTTTATATTGTGCTGAATCAGCGATTTGTTTAAAATCAATATACAAATCTCCAAATGCCTGGTAAGCCCCGGTTTCCTTTTCGTCACCACTCCACAGACTGATCTCATTGAACTGAATGTGTTCTGTTTTGACACCT
>CAZGSQ010000275.1:0-2348 GCA_964528535.1 uncultured Tangfeifania sp.
GTTCGGGTGGACAAAAGAGTGCCGTGATGTTTGTCAATGATTTTGGCGGAAAGGATCAGGATGTTAAAATCAGCAAAAGCGACAAATGGACTGAGATTTTGATTCCTGACATCCTGGTAAGCAATAACAGGGTCAATTTGGGTTTCCAATCCGAAGGAGAAGCCGGGAAATGGCTGGAGATTGATGATGTGCAATTGTATAAACCACTTGAGAAAGGTGTAAAAATGGCAAAAACGGAACCCTTTGTTCTGGTGGGCGATCCAATCTGGCACCTGGCAAAAAACGAACCCATCCATTTTTCAGGGGATCAGAAATTCTATTTTTTCGATCGGAACGTAGGAGTGGGGGATGCAATCTCCGTTTCATTTTCAATGAATGCGGATACTTTAGCCAACATGACTCCCATTGCACGAATCCCGGAAAAAGGCAACTCGGGCTGGGCTCTTCAACTTACCAAAGACGGAGGATTGATTTTCAGGATAGGAAGTAAAGAAAACCATCATGACGTTCTTGTTTCAGAGGTTTATCAACCACACAAAGATTGTCTCATTACCTGTATTTTCGATAGGGGAACGGCTCAGGTTTTTGTCAATGGAAAACGATTGAAAATCGAAAATGAAATCAGGCAGGAGACAAAAGATGTCTCTACGGCAGGAAGACTCGGAGATGTTGGAGAACAACTCCAGGTGATTGCGGATGTTTTCATTCCCACAAAAAATGATGCCTCGAAAGATAACGCGCAACAAAAGACCATCACCCGGTACAAGGGAAATCTTCAGCATATCAGGGTCTTCAACAGGGCAGTGACCAGCGATGAGATACTAAAATTTTTAAACTAAGAGATGAAACCATTTCCCTTCCTACTATTGGTTCTGTTTTGTTTTGGATTGAATGGCTGTGCCCAAAAAAATTCTGTAATGGAAGATTCTACTCCTCCAAAGGGAATGGAATTGGTTTGGAGCGACGATTTTAATTATCCCAACGCGCAGCTCGATGCCGGATGGATTTCGCAAAACGGACCGAATACCCATATCCTGTGCAGCAGATGGCGCGAAAATGCAGTGGTTGAAAATGGGATTCTCCACCTGAATAATAAAAAGGAAAACCGCGGCGGTCAGGAATGGACCTCTGCAAGTATCTGGACGAAAAAGACTTTCCAATACGGACGATTCGAGTGTCGGTATAAATATGCGCAAGCCACCGGAACCAACAATTCATTCTGGATCATGACAACCGGAACCAATCCAACTGTGGGCAAAAAGTTTGAGATCGACATCAACGAAGGGCATTATCCTTCCGAAATGGCAACCAACATTCACAACTGGACCGATGTGACCACAGATCCTGCAACCGGAAACTCAACCCATCCTAGCTCTTCCAAATCATTTAGGTTTTCATCAGGTAAACCCGATATATCAATTCAACTGGAGATTCCTGTCACCACGAAACGAATCCGATTCTCTTCAAACTATGGGACACATTTTCATGTACAGGAATTCAGGATCTACAATGTAAATACATCGGGTTATCCTTTACCGCTCTCACCAACAGCAGATCAGGATGTGGCAGGATTGGTTAACTTTGCACGTGATCCGCAGACCAAAATAACGGCCAGTGGGGTTTATGGCACAGGCTATGAAGTCCAAAATGTGGCTGATGGAGGGCTTGTAAAACAATGGGTATCGCAGGTAAACGGAGAAAAATGGCTCGAATTTGAATTCAATGCGAATAAAACAATCGGTTGCCTCCAGTTTGTAAATGGCTGGTTGAGTGGAGATACCTGGAATTCAGTGATCGACAATTACAAGGTGCAGTATTTCAATGGAACTTCATGGGTCGATATTGCCACTTTCGATGCAAGCCAGAATGGGTTGAACCTTGGAAAAGAGTACCACACTTATGCCCTGGAATGGAGCAAGGATTCGCTGATCTATTCGTTCGATGGGAAGGTAATGCGAAGGGCTAAAAACGAGTTTTGTCACAGTCCTGCACCCGTCTACCTGAGCGAAGCCATCATCTCCTGGGCAGGAGCGGTCACCGATGCGATCGACGGAACGAGTATGGATGTCGATTGGGTGAAAGTGTATCAAATCAAATAAGTGGAGAGAAATCATAACCCCCAAAGGGCTTTTAGAAAGTAAATATTAAATCATGTTACGACTCTTCATTCTCCTGTTACTTTCGGGGTTGCCATCAATGATCCATTCTGACAAAAAGGATCTTCAGCTTCCTGTGTTGGAGAATGTAATGGCATCTCCGGGGAAACGTGTCCCCATGGTATCCCCTGAATATAAAGGAACTAGTGTGCATCATTTGCTATACTTACCGAATGACTGGAAACCGGATTG
>CAZGSQ010000276.1:0-2333 GCA_964528535.1 uncultured Tangfeifania sp.
TACACGGCTCTGAACACTCTTTCCCTACACGACGCTCTTCCGATCTTGATCGCGATGGTAGCCCTCTACCGTCCCGGTCCGTTGGATTTCATACCATCCTATATCCATCGCATGCATGGCGATGAGGATGTTATCTATCGCCATCCAGATTTGGCCAAGTACTTTGGCGACACGTATGGGATCCCGGTCTACCAAGAGCAGCTCATGTTCACCGTCATGGGGTTGGCTGGCTACACAGCTTCACAGGCTGATGATTTTCGCAAGGCCATTTCCAAGAAGAAGAAGGACAAGATCCTGGAACACCGCGAGAAATTTGTCAAAGGGGCATCCGAAAGAGGAATTGCCCCTGAGATTTCAGCGTCGATCTTTGACGACTGGGAAGGTTTTGCGCGTTATGCCTTCAACAAAGCTCATGCGGCAGATTACGGGATCATCGCGGTCCAAACGGCGTGGCTGAAGACGCACTACACAATTGAATACATGACCGCCCTTCTATCGGTCAATGCTGGAGACGCGAAGAAGGTTGCCAAGTACGTGGCAGAATGCCGCCGGCTGGGTATCAAAGTCGTACCGCCCAGCGTCAATTCCAGTGAAATCGGATTTTCGATCGAGGATATTGCTGATGGCTCAGTGATTCGGTTTGGGCTCGGTGCGATCAAGAATGTAGGTACTAGCCCGATCGATGTAATCACCCAGGCTCGTGACGGCAGGCCCTTCGAGTCCCTCGTGGATTTTACTGCCCGTTTCGACCTGAAAAAGGTTGGCAAAAGAGCACTCGAGTCGTTGATCAAAGCCGGTGCGCTGGATTGCATTGGAAGCCGGATGCAGCTCCTTGAAACGCTTGACACCATCATGAAGCCACCGTCCAAAAAAGCCGGAAAAGGCGCGCAGCAGCAGCAACTGGACTTTGAAGAAGTTCAGGTTGCGCAGGCTTACAGCACAATGCCCGCGGCTGAAACGACTGCCCAAAAGAAGCAGAAGCTAGCCTGGTAGAAAGAACTCCTCGGCCTGTACGTTTCTGAGCATCCTCTCAAGCCTTATGCCAGCCAGCTGAGCAAGTTGGTCTCGCATTATTCTGGAGATCTGGGCGATGACATGGGCGGCGAAGAAGTAAAGGTTGCTGGCGCGATTATGGAGATCCGGATCAAGACAACCAAGACCGGGCGTCCGATGGCTTATGTAACCGTCGAAGATATCCAGGGTGAAATGGAACTGGTTGTCTTCCCCACCACCTGGGATGATTACAAGCATATGATCGTTGAAGGGAATGTGGTGCTGGTCTTCGGCAAGGTTGAAGATAGCGAAGGCTACGGGGCACGGGTCGTTGTACAGAGGATTTCCACTGACCTCCGCGATCCTGACGAAGGTAATTCTGGACCGGTTGTAACGCAACGGGCGAAGGCGATGGGCAAACCCATGCCGCTCGATCGTGAAGCTCGCGAATTGACGCGGAAAGGTGCAGACCTACCGCTAAGTACGCTGGCCACAAGCTTGCTGGATGACATTCCTCTCGAGGAAATGGTTCGTCTGTTCGAGAATCATACGTCATCCCAGGTCCCCTTCGATGGGACGTTGGTCGTGGATATCAAGAAGGGATGCGATATGCAGGTAGCCCGCAAGGTGTTCCAGGCGATGATGAAGGCCTGCACCATGCATCCGGGCAACCAGGCGGCGGTGATCCGATTCCACTGCGGCGAGATCACCTATCAGCTCGATGCTCCCAATCAGGGGTTTGATTGTTCTGCCATTGATGTTATCGCGATGGTTGATCAGCTCGCCTCAAGCAATGCGGTTGTGAGATTCGAGTAAGAACAAGTAGGGCGAGAGGGTATTCTCTCTCGCCCTACTCTTTTGAATCAAAACAAAGGAGGTCTGAATGTCAAAAGCAAACCCGATGAACTTTTATCGCAAAATTTCAAAAAAGAATGCTGAAGTAAGCAGCGCTTTACAGAAGGTTCTCGAAAGTGGCAACGTTGATGTGTCGACGGTCATGGCTCATTACTTCGAGACCTACTGGAACGATTTCAAGGCTTTTTGGGAGGAGTCTGGGGAGAAAATCCTTTGGGTGACATTTGCCCTGGCGCCCCACAATGCCACCTGGCTTGTCCAATGGGTTTTTCACCATCACGCCAATGTGATGGAACAGGTGGAATCTGACATGCGCAGGGCCGGCTGGATCCAATAGCCCTTGGCACAATAAGCCAAGTCATAAAAGGAGAAAAATATGGACAGTGGAACTTTGGTCAAATTTAGTACAACAACGCCAAAGAACAACTTAGAAAAACTGAAATTTTGTTCTACGAAAAGCTTGCTTCGTGTTATCATAGGCAATA
>CAZGSQ010000277.1:0-2331 GCA_964528535.1 uncultured Tangfeifania sp.
GATAGCTTCAGGTGACTGGAGTTCAGACGTGTGCTCTTCCGATCTATTGCCGTGAATGACAGTTACTCCACAGCAGAGAATGTAACATATAATGGCAATGTTAGCCTGAATGATACTATCAGTGGCGACGGTGGCAATGTTTGGGCTGTAGTATCGAACCCGAAACATGGTAAAGCAATTGTTAACCTTGATGGTCAGTTTAGCTATATTCCTGAAATCAATTATGCTGGTCGCGATAGCTTCGTTTACAAAATCTGCGATGTAGACAGAGATTGTTCCAATGCTGTCGTAAATTTAGTTATCACGCACGTTAACGATAAACCGGTTGCAGTTGATGACTATACGATGTCTTCTGAGGACACCCCGGTAATCATCCCAATACTTAACAACGACAATTTTGGAGGTGATGGGCCTTCTGCTACGGCTATTACCATTATTGAAAAGCCAACTGACGGTACAGCAAGTGTAAATGATAACGGAACACCAAATAATCCGACAGATGACTATGTCGAATATACACCAAATAAGGACTTTAACGGAGCCGACAGCTTTGTCTATCGTATTTGCGATTCGAATGGTGATTGCGATGATGCCACTTCATTGATCCTTATAAAAGCAGTAAATGATGTTCCTATCGCGGTTTCTGACAATTATCCCATAGGAACCGAAGACACGCCTATAAACGGAAATATTTCGACAAACGACACGCGAAGTGGCGACGGAGGTAATATCTGGTCATTAGTTACAACGCCATCGCATGGAATTGTAAACCTTAACCCTGATGGCAGTTTTGTTTATACTCCGGTTGCGAATTACAATGGTCCGGATAGTTTCACCTACAAACTTTGTGATGTGGATGGAGATTGTTCTATTGCAATTGTCAATCTGACAATTAAGCCAGTCAATGATCCGCCTGTTGCAGTTGACGATTATGCCACTACACAGGAACACAAGCCTGTCAGTGGGAATGTTCTGACCAATGATACAGATGTGGAGAACGACCCAATTACTGTTGTACAGTTCAAGGTAAACGGTGATAACGGAGTCCATAATCCCGGTGAATCTGTAGTTATACCGAATGTGGGTTCAATTGTGATAGGTACCAATGGTGCTTACACCTTCACCTCATCGGGTTACTTCAGTGGAAACGTTCCGCCAATACCCTATTCGATCAGCGATGGCAATGGAGGAACAGCTACAGCGGTATTGTATATCAATGTATTGCCTGTGAATGATCCGCCTATAGCAATTGATGATGCATATCAAGGAGTTGAAAACACAGAAATTACAGGCGTACTTACCATTAACGACAGTGATCCAAATGGTGATTTAATTAAAGTGAACCCAAGACCTGTAAAGGCTCCTGATCATGGATCATTAATATTAATGCCTGATGGAACTTTTACGTATAAACCCGTGATTGATTACATTGGTTCTGATCAGTTTGTGTATGAAATATGTGACAATGGCAGTCCTAGTAAATGTGCAACCGCAACAGCCACTATTACGATCTTGAAAAACTCGGAATGTGAAGTTAATGTACCTAATTCATTCTCACCAAATGGAGATGGAATCCATGATACATTTAAAATCGAGTGTTTGTACAACTATGACAATCCGATAATGGAAGTTTTCAATCGTTGGGGCAATTTAGTATTTGTAAAAGACCATTATGGAAATGTAAATTTCTGGGGCAATGATCATGATGCATGGTGGGATGGACGATCTACCAATAAATTAGATGTGTCTGGTGATTATCTTCCTGTAGGAACCTATTATTATGTACTTAAATTAGATTCCAAGAAGGTTCTTACAGGATTTATTTACTTAAATAAATAAAATCAAATGGGTGGATCATTGTTTTGATCCATCCTAATCGAAATAAAAATACTAAAGGAACGAAGAAGAAACATGGAAATAATTAAACGTGTAACGTTGGTAGTAATAATGGTATTTTGGGTATTGTTGTCAAAAGGTCAACAAGATCCTATGTATAGCCAGTATATTTTTAACCTTCAAACGATTAACCCCGCTTATGCAGGTTCCTGGAAAACAATTGGATTTTTGGGACTGACACGCCTCCAGTGGGTAGGTATAGAGGGCCACCCTTCTACACAAACCTTCTCTTTTCAGGCACCACTAAAATCACAAAATGTAGGTGTGGGGCTTAATATATTACTTGATAAAGTAGGGCTGACAAGAACATTTTCAGTTAATTTCGATTATTCCTATCGGATCTCACTATCAGAGGTTACATCATTGCGTTTTGGGATTAAAGGTGGTTTTAGATCGGAAGAGCGTCGTGTAGGGAAAGAGTGTTCAGAGCCGTGT
>CAZGSQ010000278.1:0-2328 GCA_964528535.1 uncultured Tangfeifania sp.
TACACGGCTCTGAACACTCTTTCCCTACACGACGCTCTTCCGATCTGCTGGAAGCGCCGGGTCACACCATTCACTCATCCCTTAAATCTTACCTTTTTACAGGAGTTAAAAACCGGTGCCTTGATTTCTGCAAACACCAAAAAGTAGAACACAAATACAGAAAATTTATCTTCTTCACCGCCAGGGATGAAGATGATTCTACTGAACATTTTGTTGCTGAATCTGAATTGCGTCATGCCATCGAAAGTTGCCTTGAAAAATTGCCTCCCCGGTGCAGGGAAATATTTGAAATGAGCCGATTCAGTGGTCTTTCCAACCAGGAAATTGCCTTGCAACTGGGGTTATCCAAGCGAACCGTTGAGTTGCAAATCAGCAATGGACTAAAAGTTTTGAGAAAGGAACTTGTTGATTATCTTCCGGTTTGCCTGATAGCTTTGCTTTTACAATGAGGAAGTGCCTAAAGTGAACTAAAGTGCCTAAAATGCCTAAAGTTTATGGACTCCTGTCAAATCCTCATGAAAGCGAAAGTACTTTAGGCACTCTAGTTCACTCTAGTTCACTTTAGGCACTTTTACACAGATGAATAAAATTATGGCAATCGTAATATGTGTTCATCGTGCCTTTATCGTCTTACAATAACACGGGAGAAAGCCATTTTTCCCAAACTCTTATGAAACGAAATGAATTTTAGCATCGACAGGTTTGATAAATTATTCCCGGAATATTTTTCCGGTGGACTATCCAATGAAGATCGAATCAGCATGGATCTGTGGAGGAATGCATCCCCGGAGAATGAATTACATTATCTTGATTCTGTAAAAGCCTGGGAATCCATGACCCTTTTGAGGGAAATGGAGAATTTCAATTCGTTCGAAGCATTGCAAAAAGTAAATGGCAGAATAAAATCATCCGGATCACCACGTTGGGTGAATGTGGTCAAATTGGCAGCTGCTGTTTTTTTACTACCGCTTTTAGCTTATTCCATCTACCTTACCCAGAAGAACATCACCCTAAAAAAAATGATGGAGGAGCATGTTGTCATGCAGACGATCACCTCCAGGCAGGGAATGGTTTCGCAGTTTTTATTGGCTGATGGAACAAAAGTGTGGTTGAATTCCAATTCTGAATTGCAGTTTCCTTCTTATTTTACCGGCGATTTCAGGGAAGTCAAATTGAAAGGTGAAGCATATTTTGAGGTTACAAAAAACAAGCATCAGCCTTTCAGGGTTCATGCCGATGATCTGAATGTTGAAGTATTTGGAACTTCCTTTGATGTCGCAAATTATCAGGATGAGAAAGTATCAGAAGTGATTCTTGTGGAAGGGAAAGTTGGTCTTTCCGCCAAGCAAGGCGACAATATGAAGCAAGGGTTTTTGCAGCCCGGGCAACGCGGGGTTTATTCTGAAAAAACCGGGAAAATTGTCACGGATGAAGTGCTTGTCGAAAAATACATTGCCTGGAGAGATGGCAATTTGATTTTCAGGGATGACAAGATGGAAGAAGTCGTAAAGCGGCTTAGCAGATGGTTTAATGTTGAAATCGTCATCAATGATCCTGAGATCAAAGGATATATCTACAAAGCCAATTTCAGGAACGAAAATCTTGAGCAGGTTTTAAACCTTCTGAAGATTTCAGCTCCGATTGATTATAGGACCACTGATCGCAAGGCCTTGCCAAACGGTGAATTTACGAGACAGAAGGTATACCTGTCGAAGAAAAGGACATAAATTTATTGAATAATATTTTGATTTCAGGATTAAATGTAGTATATTAACCATCAGGTTTTCAGTAACTAAACTTATAAATATCGATTGTCATTGAAATAAAAAATACCGGGGAAGATGTTTGGCCACATCCGCCCCGGCATAAGCTCCGGTTCACTTTTTGGTCGAAGTGCTCCGGCATCATTAGTATTAACTAAAAAACATTTCAAATCTATGAAAAAAATGTTCCGTTTAATGCGGAGGTGTCCAAAAAATGACCATCTCCGAAAAATCTGGATGACTATGAAACTAACACTGCTTCTTTTCTTCCTTGCCGTCTCTCAAATGATGGCTTCTGAGGCGTACTCCCAGATCACCAAAGTGTCCCTGCACATGAAGGATGCCCAGGTTAAGGAGGTACTGAATAAGATTGAGGAAAGCAGCGAATTTGTCTTTCTATACAACAGCAAACTGGTCAATGTGGACAGAAAAGTCAGCGTTGATTATGAAAATCAGAAGATTGCCGAGATACTCAACGACCTTTTCAGGGAATCCGATGTGGTTTACACTGTTGTTGACAAGATCGGAAGAGCGTCGTGTAGGGAAAGAGTGTTCAGAGCCGTGT
>CAZGSQ010000279.1:0-2298 GCA_964528535.1 uncultured Tangfeifania sp.
TCACTCAAAAGTTTCAGAGTTTCATTTCCCAGCCCTTTTCGTAGCTGCGGCTCCAAAGTTTATCAGCTTCTTTGTTGCCGATAATATGTCCATTCTGTGGATCAATATGCAAGGTACTTCCTGTCCGCTGTGAAATATTGGCAAGGTGACAAAGGATTACACTCTTGTGCCCTTCAGTAATTGGGGCAGTTACCTTGGTATTTCCCCTGATACTTTCCACAAAATTATTCAGGTGGTACAAATCAGAGTTTCCGCTGGCGCTCACTGTATTGTTCGGGTCAACTATCGTATCAGATTTGATCTCCTTAACAAGCTTGTTCGAACTGTCAAACACTTTGTATTCCTCACCGCCGTAATTAACAAGCGTGCCTTTGTCACCATAGACAATGAATCCACGACCATTTCCTTCAATAGGATAGGAATTGCAACTGCGCCCCTCCCAACTGATGGTCTTCCTGTCACCAAATTCGAATGAAGCGATTTGTGTATCAGGCGTTTCCCAGTCATCTTTAAAGGCATAGCGCCCTCCGGCTGAGTTGACTTTGGTTGGAAAGTCAACTCCCAGGAACCATCGGCAACAATCCAACTCATGGTTCCCGTTGTTGCAGGCTTCCCCAGTTCCCCAATTCCAGAACCAATGCCAGTTGTAGTGGATCAGGTTATCCTTGTAGTCCTTACGGGGTGCAGGCCCTTGCCACAGGTTAAAATCAAGTGTTGATGGAACCGGAACAATTTTTCCTGTGCCAATCGCTTTGCGGCTGTTGGTGTACCAACCTTTGGCCATGTAAGGGTTGCCGATCAGTCCGGCACGCACCTGACTGACTGCATCGATCAATGTCGGGAACGATCTGCGCTGGCTACCTACCTGGATGATTTTACCATATTTGGTTTGTGCCTGAATCAGCATCTCACTTTCGTGAGGATTGTGGCTGCATGGCTTTTCAACATATACATGCTTTCCGTTTGAAACACCGAGCAAAGCAGCCGGGGCATGCCAATGGTCGGGTGCTGCCACAACCAATGCATCAAAGTCGGTTTTCGTAACCAACTTACGGATATCTTTCTCGACAGTGGGTGCCTTGGCCGAATTATTGATTGCCTTCAGTCCCTTTTTGATGGCTCCCTCTTCCACATCGCAAAGATAAGCCACCTCCACTCCAGGAAATCCGGAGAACTTTTCAGCGTGGTAGGAACCGCGACCATTTAGACCCATGATCGCAATGACTACTTTGTTGCTTGGCGCGTTAGTGCCGAAAACCGGGAAATTCAGGATGGTCAAACCTCCGGCTGTTGCCAAAGAAGATCTTTGAATAAATTTTCTGCGTTCCATTATTTGCTCCCTTTTAAAAGTTCTGATTTCAGCACTCGACTATTTCGCATATCCGGGATTTTGTTCCATCTTCGCTCCGATGTTCAAGTCGATCTGGTTTTGAGGAATAGGGAACAACACATTGTAATCCTGAATATTGCAGGCAGGAAAGACCGGATTGTTGTTGTATTTCCGAACCCTTTCCAATAATTTTCCAGTCCGGCGTAATGTAATGGGTCTCCACTCTTCAGCATATAGTTCCCTTGCTCTTTCATCCAGCAGATAATCCAAAGTAACATTGGCAACAGCAACAGGCGTAGCATTTGCCCTGGTTCTGACTGCATTGATATCCGCAGCAGCCAGATCCTTTTTACTCAAACCAATATAGGCCTCTGCCCTCAGCAGAATCGTCTCAGCCAACCTGACGACATAAAAATCTTTATGGGTCCATCCACCCCCTGATCTGTTGGGTTCAGTAAAATGGTGAAGCGGATCAGAGTGTTTCAGGAAGTAAGGATAAATGTACTGACAGGTATCTTTAAGTCCATCTCTAGTCCCTGCAGGATAAAGGGAAAAATTGATTTTTTTCTTGTTGAAGGTAGATGCCGGATTGTCGTAATAGAAGTTCCGCTTGATCTGATATTCTGCATTCCGCATGTCGTTATTCCAGTCGCTTCTCCATATATCATAGGCTGTATAATTTGTTGGTCTGATCCATGAAACCGGGCGTCCCAAAGTATCTGAATAACCTGTATAAGATCCGTTGTAAAGTTCTCCCCTGAACGCAGTCTTCCCGTCAGGGGTATTTCCCATTCTGAAATAAGCGGGTCCAAATGCCCTGTCACCCGGGAAAGTATATCCTCCTGTTATAAGTGGCTCATACTGTAATACCCAGATTGCCTCTTTGTTCTCAGAAAGATTGTGATTTCCATATGCGAAAAGATCCAGAAAAACATCCCCTTTTCCAAAAACATCCCTGGTTGATCCGA
>CAZGSQ010000280.1:0-2275 GCA_964528535.1 uncultured Tangfeifania sp.
ATGTTCCAATAGCGATAATTCCAGCCGACATCTCCTCCAAGATAGGTCTCCTGGGCAACCAGAAAAACCTTGACACCACCCTGAGCTGCTGCCACTGCCGCAGCCACAGCAGCAGTCGATCCACCAACGACCACAACATCAACGGTATAGGCAACAGGTATTTTACGTGAAGATTGGGAACAGAATTTGGATGTGCTTTTGATTGGGCCAGACATTTGCGGAAATGCAAAAAGGTTTCCTGTAGCAAGAAAAGCCGATCCGGCGGCGGTGGAAAAGATGAAGTCCCTTCGTTTCATAATCGTGTGTCAATTTAATATGGTTAATCCCTAATTCTGAGTCCACTCCGAAAAGCTAACTTTTGCCACTAGGACACAAAGCCACCAAGGCTTCACTAAGGCTACAGTACAGTTAATTAGCTCTTTATGAAACCTTGGTGTCTTAGAGCCTTTGTGGCATTTTTTGTTTTCATCTTTTAGGAGTTAATTCA
The DNA here is from genome assembly GCA_964528535.1 of uncultured Tangfeifania sp. Taxonomy (GTDB): domain Bacteria; phylum Bacteroidota; class Bacteroidia; order Bacteroidales; family Prolixibacteraceae; genus CAINVV01. The sequence goes on from CAZGSQ010000280.1 coordinate 488, forward strand.
ATTCTATTGTCTAATTGTTAATCATTTAACTTTTAATTACTATTTTTAAAACGGTTGAGTTGTTTGGCAAGACCCGGTGATTTCGAGGGTAAATTTAACAAAAAAATATAGACCCGGTTGGCGACACTTCCGCTTTGACTATTTAGAAGCGTGCTTAATTGCACCTGGTCTTCAAAATCGGGCTGATACTTTTTCTCGATTAAAGAGAGGATCACGTTCACAAGATAATAATTATCGGATTGGGCCTTTCTAATCATCTTTTTTGCAACAGAGGGATAGAGTTTTTCAGAATGTCTGAAATATTCGATGGCTGAATTTTTTATCCTGAAATCTTCATTGTCGAGCAATTGAATGACCTCTTTTTGCATCCTCTCTTCACCAGGGCTACAATGGATTAAAAATTTCAAAGCCAAAGCCGAGGCATTGAATTTTCCATTGTGCAGGATATTTAGAGCTGGTTCAATAAACTGGTTACAGGATTTGTTGGTTTGCCCAATCCATTGAAGCCCTTTCATTTGAGAAAACGCATCTTTGCTTTCCAATAGCCTGTTTAATAAGGCATTGGAGATATAATGCTTTTTTGTATAAGCAACTATACTGTCAATTGTTGAACCGTAGGTCAGATGCCACAATGTGTAGGATGTATAAGCGGCTTCCGGTACGATCCAGGGTTCAAGATCGGGAATCGTAGCCCCTGAAATCCCGTCTGTTTTCACGTTTACAGGTTTTATCGGGTGAATTTCTGCGGGTGAATAAAATCCAAGTTGGGAAGCCGAGTCGCTTAGGATTTCATTAAGCCGGGTGTAATCCTTTTCGGAAAATGGGACGTGCTTCTTTTTTGTCAGTTCCTGACCTGGAGGAAGCTTAAAGCCCAGGTATTTACCGGTAGGTTCCCAAAAAAGGGTAATGTCCACCAACCTGCACAAACTGTCCATGCAGACTGCGGTATGGATATCGCGGCTAAAAGCAACCGGATAATTTGTAGGATCGAAATAAATGACCAGGGAGTCATTCGGAATTGTGTCGTTGAAATTGATGAGAATCCGTGAAGTCTTCTCCATCTTATCAGGCCGGAAAGTTGTGTTGAAGACCATTCTTAAAGATCTGTCTTCCTGTAGGTTACCCGACAATACCAATTGTAGCAGGAATAGTATAATGGCGATCCTCTTCATTTTTATTGTTTCCGATAAAATTATTCTTTTTCAGTTAATCGAAATGCAATTTTTCGGGCAAACAATTTTGCAGGCCCCACAACCCACACATTTAACAGGATCGATTTCAGGCAATACCAGGGATTCGTTGTCTTTTGGATTGATAAGAACTGCTTTATAGGCACATACGACCTTGCAACGATCACACTCCTTTTGAAATGAAAGGAGACAATCGGCGGTTTTAAGAACTGCTTTACCCATGACCAATTGTGGCTTTGCGTCCACGTCGAAGAGGGTAATTGCACCACTTGGACAAACCACACTACAGGCATTGCAAGTTTCCAGACAATAACCGGTTTCAAATTTTACTTCCGGAGTCAATAATCCGGCGCCAAAACGGGTATCTTGTTTTAAAATCTTTGTTGGACATGCCTTCAGGCAACTTCCACAACGGGTACACAATGCATAAAAATCGATCGGATTGACCGATGCCGGTGGACGGATAATGCTGGCTTCCTTCCCTTTGACAATGAATGGAAACGTGATTGAAGCGACTGCTCCGGCTGTACTACCAATAAACAACCGTCGACCGGCATTTGCTTTTTCTGTTGGTTTTCCTGAACCAGGCATGAAACCT
>CAZGSQ010000281.1:0-2262 GCA_964528535.1 uncultured Tangfeifania sp.
ACATCGGACTTGAATGTGCGCTTCAAACCAAACCAAACTTTTGTTTGATTTCAGAAGAGGTCGAGGAAAAGAAACAGACATTACAACAGATTGTAAATGAGCTTGTTGATATCATTGTCAAACGTTCGCAGAATGGGGAGACTTTTGGAGTCGCCCTGATCCCTGAAGGTCTGGTCGAATTTATCCCTGAAATGAAGGTATTGATTTCTGAATTGAATACTTTATTGGCAGAAGGTCACGAAACTGCAATCGAGTTTCAGTCCTTTCAATCCTCAACTGAAAAAAGATATTTCATAATAAGAAAACTTTCAGAGGCATCATCGAAAGTTTATGCATCGCTTCCTGAAGGTATTGCACGTCAACTCACTTTGGACCGCGACCCACATGGTAACGTGCAGGTTTCACGCATTGAAACAGAGCGTTTGCTGATCGAGATGGTAGAAAACCGTTTGGCTGAATTGGTTCCATCTGGGATTAAAGTCAAATTTTCAGCTCAAAACCATTTCTTCGGTTATGAAGGCCGCTGTGCAGCACCTTCGAATTTTGATGCTGATTATTGTTATTCATTGGGTTTTGTGGCTTCCTTGCTGATCGGAATCGGAAAAACCGGCTATATGTCCTCTATCCGCAATACAACAGCTCCTGCTACAGAGTGGATCCCGGGTGGTGTCCCGATCACGATGATGATGAACATGGAGCGCCGTCATGGGCATATGAAACCTGTGATTCAAAAAGCACTTGTCCGTCTCGATGGTGCACCTTTCAAGGCATTTGCTGCGGAGCGTGAAAATTGGGCAATCCATACTTCCTATGTTTATCCGGGACCTATCCAATATTGGGGACCCTCCTCAGTTTGCGATGCACCGACGAAAACATTGCAGCTTGAGAAAGCATAACGGATAATTTCAGACATACAGAACATTAAAACGGAAACGGGACTTTTTAGTCCCGTTTTTTATTCCTTGAAATCGGTAGTATTGGGAACCAGCTCCAAACTTCCCAAAAAGTCCATACAGGCAGCTTTAACATTGTAAATCAGACCTTTGCTTTCACGAACCGACCGAATTGTTTCGATAAAGGGTTGTTTATTCTCAACATAAAGCAAAAAATTAATGGCCATCAACGCGAGGTCCTTGTTATCGCTTGCAATTTGCTTTTTCAGGTTTTCGGCTGCCAAAGGGTTGTTGAACTCCTGGTAAGCGATGGCTGATGCAGTGATTGCCACTGGTGGATAGGAATTATCCATGGCTTTAATAATCTTATTCTGAAAGGGTTTCAAGTCGGCCAGGGTTTGGGACCTTAAACCCAGGATGGCCCAGTACCGGACTATTTTATTTGTATTTTCCAATAGTTTGACTTGTTTTGCAGCAAACTCTTTTCCCCTGAAACCAGACAAGGAAGCCGCTTCATAAACTTCTCCTACCGGATAATTCGTATCTGACAACCGAAACTCATAGGGAGTAGTTGTTGAAGGGATTAATCCGATTTCATATTCGGGAAGCAACAGAATATCACGTGATTGAAGGATCTCCGTTTTCAGTTGGCTTCGCATTTTTTCCAGTACCGGTTTGTAAGTTGGATCATCCGCAAGGTTTTTGGTTTCCCAGATGTCATTTTCAATGTCGTAAAGAAACTCTGCCGGACGGTCTTCAAAAAGACTTTTTTGTAATGGATTTAATTTATTGTTTGATAGGTCTTTGCGCATTTGCTGCTTGATTTCGCCAATTTCCATGTAGCGGATATAGCGTACCTGGGGCATAAATGGCATAAAATTGCGGGAATACAAATATTTACCATTTGTAACGCTCCGTACGAGGTCAATGCCATTGTCGGAGCGATCGGAGGATAGGACCAAATGATCGGCAGGTTTTGAGCGGTTTTTACCCAATATTTTCCGTCCGGTTAAATGGTCAGGAACCACACCTCCCGCAAGACTGATCAGCGTTGGAGCCAGGTCCTCAAAATCGATCAATTCATCGGTTACCGCGCCACCTGTTCCCCAGGGCGACAAGTGCTTGTACATTTCGGGAAACCAGATCACAAAGGGGACGCGATAACCAAAATTGATCCCATTGGTTTTGCCTCTGGGAACACCTTCACCATGATCGGCATAAAAGAAAATGATCGTACTGTCTTTCAGGTGATCTTTTTCCAAACGGGCCAGCAATTCGCCTATTTTATTGTCTGTCAGTTTGATCGAATTATAAACCCTCGCAAATTGTTTGCGCATTTCGGGACTGTTGTTGTAAAATGGAGGCATTT
>CAZGSQ010000282.1:0-2247 GCA_964528535.1 uncultured Tangfeifania sp.
AATACACTGATGATCAGATTATTAATCTGATTATTGAGAAATTTGCCGGTAAAAAGACCATGATCCTCGCTCCAGTTGTACGGAACCGTAAAGGTCATTACCGTGAATTGTTTGAGGGAATCCGAAAAAAGGGGTTCCTCTATGCCCGGGTCGATGGCGAAGTTTGCGAGATGACCCATGGTTACAAGGTTGACCGCTACAAGAACCATAGCATCGAAATGGTCATCGACAAACTGGTAGTTGTTGAAAATGACAGGAAGCGGCTTCGCGAATCGGTCGATATGGCGATGAAACATGGACAGGGGATCATTTTGATCCTTGACCAGGAGTCGGGAAATACACGCTTTTTTTCGCGCCACCTGATGTGCCCGGCTACAGGGATTTCCTACAACGATCCTGCACCCCATAGTTTTTCGTTCAATTCACCGATGGGGGCTTGCCACAAATGCAACGGACTTGGCGAAATTACCGAAATCGATATGGAAAAAATGCTTCCTGACCCAACACTTTCGATTGCAAAAGGGGGAATCGCTCCACTTGGTGTTCAGAAAAATACCATGATTTTCTGGCAGATTGAGGCATTGGCCGACAAATATGGGTTTACCTTGAAAACCCCTGTCGGGGAGATCAATGAGGAAGCCTTGAATGCCATCCTGTTCGGAACTGGCGAAAGGATCCAGTTAAAAAATTCTCCTCTGGGAAGTTCAATCGACTATATGATGACCTATGAAGGGATCATCAAATACATCCTCAACCAGAAAAGTGACAACACCTCGAAAACTGCCCAAAAATGGGCCGACCAGTTTCACAAAAGTTGTGTATGCCCCGAATGCAATGGGCAGCGGTTGCAGATAGAACCGCTCCATTTTAAGATCGATGGGAAAAATATTTCAGAACTTGCCAAATTGGATGTTTGTGAGCTTTCCGACTTTTTTGAGGATATTGACAAGAGATTGTCAAACAGGCAATTACAAATAGCCACCGAAGTTGTCAAGGAGATCCGGACCCGTCTTCGTTTTTTGATCGACGTTGGGTTGACCTATCTTTCGCTCGACCGTCCTGCCGGGACATTGTCGGGAGGGGAATCGCAACGGATCAGGTTGGCTACGCAGATTGGGTCGCAACTCGTTAATGTGCTTTATATCCTGGATGAGCCCAGCATTGGGTTGCACCATCGCGATAATCTCAGGCTGATCAGGTCGTTACAGCAATTGCGCGATACCGGGAATTCAGTTGTTGTAGTGGAACACGACCGCGACATGATGTTGCAGGCTGACTACCTGATCGATATGGGGCCCATGGCAGGTATCCATGGCGGTGAAATTGTCGCTGCAGGATTACCTTCCGAGGTACTTAAAGCCAATACTTTAACAGCGAAATACCTTACAGGGAAGAAAAAGATCGAAATTCCTGCCACCCGGCGCAAAGGGAATGGAAAATCGTTGGTCATCAAAGGTGCTTCCGGGAACAACCTCAAAAATATTGATGTTGCATTTCCATTGGGAAAATTTATATGCGTAACAGGTGTTTCAGGAAGCGGCAAATCGACATTGATTAACGAGACTTTGCAACCCATTCTGAGTCAATACTTTTACAAATCGTTGCTCGACCCACTTGCCTATACTGCCATTGAAGGAATTGAGCACATCGATAAGGTGGTTCAGGTCGATCAGTCGCCGATTGGTCGAACACCCCGATCCAATCCGGTTACTTATACAGGGGTTTTCTCCGATATCCGGAACCTTTTTACCCTTCTTCCCGAAGCTAAGATCAGGGGATACAAACCCGGAAGGTTCTCGTTTAATGTAAAAGGGGGACGTTGTGAAGAGTGTGAAGGTGCCGGTATGAAAGTGATCGAGATGAATTTCCTCCCCGATGTGTATGTCCATTGCGACAAATGCAACGGCAGGCGGTACAACCGCGAAACTCTGGAAGTCCGGTTTAAAGGAAAATCGATCAGCGATGTACTGGATATGACAATCAATCAGGGTGTTGAATTTTTTGAAAGCATCCCTGCCATTGTGCACCGGTTACGGACTTTGCAGGAAGTCGGTCTGGGCTATATTACTTTAGGGCAGTCTTCGACCACTTTATCCGGAGGAGAATCGCAACGCGTAAAACTTGCCACCGAATTATCCAAGCGCGATACGGGGATGACCCTTTATATTCTGGACGAACCCACTACCGGTTTACATTTTGAGGACATCAGGGTTTTGCTGGAAGTGCTCAACAAGCTTGTTGACAAGG
>CAZGSQ010000283.1:0-2245 GCA_964528535.1 uncultured Tangfeifania sp.
TACACGGCTCTGAACACTCTTTCCCTACACGACGCTCTTCCGATCTGGCCCCAAAACCGGAACCCATAGCAAAAGCTGATGCTCCAAGACCGGCGCCCAAAACTGAAGCCGCTGTATCCAATAGCATGTCCTCTTCAGCCGAAGACGTGGCTCTCTCAGGTAGTTTTGCGGGCAACAAGGGTCGTTTGCCCTTGCCGGTTGATAAAGGTTCTGTAATCTTCTCTTTTGGCGAGCATCCCCATGCCGAATTTCAAAACATTAAAATCAAAAACAACGGCGTTGACTTGTTGGCAGCGCCGGGAGCACAGGCCAAGGCTGTTTTTGAAGGTGAAGTCTCGAGCGTTATGTTTATTGCTAACCTGAATTATGTAGTCATTGTCCGTCATGGTGATTATCTCACAGTCTATTCGAACCTGAAGGATGTGAATGTGAAAAAGGGTGATAAACTCAAAATCCATCAGGCATTGGGCACAGTTTTTACCGAACAGGGCGAAAACAAATCGCGACTCCATTTCGAACTTTGGCAAGGCACCATTGTCCAAAATCCATCCAACTGGCTTAAAATGTAATCGTTCATAAAGCATCTTTATGCCCGGTTGGCATTTCAATATTTAGGCAGTCCTCATTTCCAAAATAAAAACTCACATTGTGAAAAATAAAAATACAAGAATCGGATTCGTGTCCATGTTGCTAATGATTAGCGCGGTCAACTTTTTCACCATCCAACACCGGGCCGACAACATCCGGATGGTTGACTTCCTTTCCATCTTTGTTATGGGGGCTCTGACTGGTTTGCTTATCGCAATACTGGCATTTCCAAAGCCTAAGGAATGATATACCAGCCTGTTTAAAACAAGGTTCATCTTTCTTAAACCTGACATCAGGCATTAGTAGAGCGTCTTTATGGGTTTAAATATTTCTAGCATTTCAACCACCCTAATCTTTTGCCCCTTGTATCTTTCAACACCTAACCAAACAAAAAACTGATTCGTAACCATTCCCTTTCCCATGCCGACAGCCAATAAATCCGAAGAGTTTGTGATTCTCCTCCGCTCAAGCCTCGATGAAAACACATTTGTGAAGTTCTCGCTTGGCAATTATAAGGGCAAGGAGGAAAACCTCAAAAATGTTTATGCAAAGCGCATCCTCATCAAGAGTGAAGAAAAACTCAGCTTCACTTACCGCTACAAAACTCGCGATATAGTCAAGAATTTTTCACTCCCGGAAGGCATCGCCAAAATAAACGAGCTTCTGCTTCATGATTTTCATTTCGCTACTTTGTTTACCACAACCTTCGACCTCACCTTCGAGAACATCCACAACAAAAAAAGCATCCTCCGCAGAAATCCCCCTTCCATCACCACCCTGCCTTCGGCTGAGCACGACAGAAACAAAAACCGCCTTATCAGCAGCAGCCAAAAACCTTATCTGACGCAACTAAAAATAACCGACGACAACGGCAAAGTGCTTGCCGCGGCGCAGGATAAATACCGACAGATAAACCATTATATCGAAATCCTAAGCAGCCTCCTCAAGGAAATACCCCTCGCCGACACCCTTAAGGTGGTTGATATGGGGTCAGGGAAAGGGTATCTCACATTTGCGTTATATGATTACCTGACCAATGTACTGAAACTACAGGCACAGGTCACCGGAGTCGAATTCCGTCAGGAATTGGTTGATTTGTGCAACCAAATTGCGCAAAACGCAGGCTTCACCCACCTGCTTTTCCAGCAGGGAACCATTGACCAGCATCCCTGCGCCAAAACCAACGTCCTCATCGCCCTTCATGCCTGCGATACAGCCACCGACGATGCCATTTACAAGGGAATCACTGCCGGAGCCGACCTCATCGTTGTGGCTCCTTGCTGCCATAAACAAATCCGCCGTCAGTTGGAAGCCCACAAACCCAACAACGACCTCGATTTTCTGATGCGTCACGGTATTTTCCTCGAACGCCAGTCCGAAATGCTTACTGATGGAATCCGCGCCATGATTCTCGAATACTTCGGTTATAAAACCAAGGTTTTTGAATTTATATCTGATGCCCACACCCCAAAAAATGTAATGATTGTCGGAATCAAAAACCCCAAAGCTTCGACCGCCGACCCTCAGATACTATCGAAAATCAAGGATGCTAAAGCTTATTTCGGCATCGAATACCATCACCTTGAAAAGATGATGGGCATGGTTTAATCCCAGATCGGAAGAGCACACGTCTGAACTCCAGTCACCTGAAGCTATC
>CAZGSQ010000284.1:0-2227 GCA_964528535.1 uncultured Tangfeifania sp.
CACTTTTAATTCCTATTTATGTACAAATTGTTTTGCATTTCTCTCCTTCTTTTAGTCTTTCATCTTAATCTAAATGCGGCAACATTGCGTGGCAAGGCGAAAGAAACAAATACTGGTAAAGAACTTCCAGGAGCTACAATTTATCTCAAAGAGTTGAAAAAAGGAATCCAGGCTGACGGAAGCGGATCATTTTTCATTAAAAATATTCCCAACGGGGATTACACCATCCAATGCAGTTACATCAGTTTCCAGACCATAGAGAAAAAGATAACCATACGGAACAACGAAGATGCGGTGGTTGATTTTAAACTGATACCAAAGGATACTGAGTTGGGTGAAGTAGTCATCACAACCAACGCCAACAGGGGAACCGATGTTAGTGCACGCTTGACAGAGAAACTTGCCAACCAAGTCATCAATGTGATCAGCTCCAAGACCATAGAATCATTACCTGATCTGAATGTCGCGAATGTGATGCAGCGCGTATCGGGTGTATCCATGGTCAAAAATTTTTCGGGAAATAATACCGAAGCAATTATCCGCGGAATGCCACCCCGCTACAACAGCGTTTTAGTGAATGGGACAACCGCACCAAGCACAAGCGGCTCGACACGTTCGGTTCCATTGGATATCATTCCTTCCAATCTCGTTGGAAGAATAGAAGTTACAAAAGCCTTGACGCCCGATCAGGAAGCAAATGGATTGGGTGGTTCTGTCAATGTTGAAATGAAGGATGCACCGGATAAGCCACTTTTTTCAATCGATATGGCTTCAGGGTACAACCAGTTCTTTTTCAACAACAAGCTGTCCACCTTCAACACCGGTGTTGTAAATAGAAAAGATCCTGCTGAGCGGTTCGGGAATGATTACCTCGCCAACCTTACAGATTTTACGAGGGAGAATATGATCATTACACAAAAAAACGCGAGCCCGGACCTAAATGGAAGCTTTTCGTTCGGCCATCGTTATCTGAAGAATAAATTCGGAATTCTTGTTTCCGGAACCGCAACAAGCACGAATCAGGGTATTATCAATAATTATTCCGGCTACGATTATACTACAAGCAACATCTATATTCTGACAGGTAAAAGTACCTCGAATTATTTCACCCAGGCTCTGAGGCTGGGATCGAACGTGAAGATGGATTACCGGATCAACGATAAGAACCGGATCAGCCTGCACAGTTCCCTGTTCCGCCTTACTGAAGACCGGGTAAGGCATCAGGCCGATACCACCTCAGAAATAAACTGGGGCAGGGTCGGTTCAACGGATATTACAAACATTGATATTTCATCACTCGCCAGTGCTAACCTTCAAGGACATCATGAGTTGCTGAAAAATCTTGAAATTGACTGGTCTCTCATCTATTCTGTCGCCACCTCCCAATCTCCTGACTTGGTCACTGTTAATTATGTCCAGATTATTCATCCTGTCGTACAGCCATTTTATTTAAACTACAAGAGTTGTGTCACGCGGGGATGGCAGCATAACCTGGATGAGGATGAAACTGCCTTTTTGAATGTTAAATACAAGCCAATACTATTCAATCACCTGGTAGAATTGAAGATAGGTGGAATGGCCCGCAAAAAATTCCGGAACAACTATGCGAACGATTACACCTTTGACGCGCCATTAAATAATCCGCCAAATCCCGACATCCGAAACGTAATTGTAACCCAAAACAGCAATGACCAACAGCGAAACGGTAATCCAGTGAACAACCCTGGAAATTACAAGGCCACAGAGGACATTCAGGCCGGCTATGCCCAGATCAAGACAAATTTTGGCAAATTGCAGGTGTTAACGGGAGTCAGGGCAGAATTTACCTATCAAACCAACTACCACAGTGAGACGCAGAATGTTCTGGTCCCATTCACACAAAACAGGTTTTATTACTTCGATGTCCTTCCCAGTCTGCATTTGAATTATGTTTTTGATGAAAAGCGCAACCTTCGCCTTTCATTCTACCAGGGAATCAGTAGGCCGAATTACACAGAGCTGGTTGATTTTCACGCCCAAAGCGTTTATGGTGGTTCGAATGGGAATGCGCATCTCAACCACTCGACCGGTACTTGCTTTGATGCTCGTTATGAGGTATATCCCAACAAAGAGGAGGTTTTTACAGCCGGTATCTTCTTCAAAAAGATAGAAAAACCAATTGTTGACCTTCTCTCCAACAACAACGTAACAAGTCCGATGAATTTATCCGATCCATGCACCAATTATG
>CAZGSQ010000285.1:0-2215 GCA_964528535.1 uncultured Tangfeifania sp.
GATTGGCTGGGTTCGTTTCACCCCGGTTTACGATCAGGACACCTTCGGTCGTGTCTTTTTTTAGGATTTTCCAGCCCATCAGCGGTTTGGTGAACTCGAACGAGCGGTTCTTGACCAGCTCAGCGTAGATCCCGCCATCGGCCGCAAAGTTGATGTCCTCAAAGAAGATCCCCCACATGGTGGATTGAATCGCTGCCGATGGTTGGTCGACCTTTACTACGATGGGCTGGACTGTTTGGGCATCAAGATTAAAAGAAAGAAGGAATCCAAAAAAAAGGAGGATAAATGAATTTAATATATCTCTCATTATTAATATTTTAGAATAAATATCTTTTAAAATAACAAATGTTTATTAAAAGCTGCTGGCGACTGTTAACTAGCAACTTGCAGCTCGCATCTGGCTACTGGCTTGCCCCAAAAGCTTGTCTGGTCCCTATGAAAATTGAGAATTATCTTTGGAGGTGATCTGCCAACCGCCAGTCGCTAGCCGCATTTTTTCAAGACCAACCTATTGTTTACGGCACTTTATTTTCAAATTTAGTCTGCTGATCTTCAACTGCTTTTATTTTGATCTGGTTCAATTCAAATTGCAATTGCCTGATCTTACTGTTCAACAGGTCAACCTCATCGCTGGTACTCCCATTATTTTTCATTTTTGAAGAAGTCAGGGTTGAACCAATTTCGGTAAACAACAATAGCTGGGGCGATGGAACGGTTTCGATTGTCAAGGTAGCAGGTAAAGCGATATTTGTCCCTTCATAGAGCGTATGGGCTTTGATTGTTATTTTACCGGCATTTACAGTCGATTGGATCAGACAGGGCGCAGTGCCCCATTCTATTTTCCTCGGATTGGCCCACGATTCGTTCCCCGCAATCATACTTCCTTCGCCAGAAATTTCAAAAACAACCTCCTCTTCGGCCAGCCGTTTGACATTCCCGTTCTGGTCAACCAATTTCGCGATAACTGTTACGATATCCGAGCCATTGGCAACAATGGGAGTACTGTCAAAATCGGCTTCCAGGACCAATTTGATCTCTCTTTTTGACGGATACTTCGTTGCAGTAGCCACCACCTTTCCATCAATAAGTCCTTCCACAACCATTTTCTCCAGCTCCCGATCTTTGGAACGGCCAGACTTTGCAAGGGAGGTCCAATTATAGACCCCTTTAAAGGTTACCGGTGGATGTGGCAGTTTCAGTCCAAGGTCTCTAACCTTAATTGTTTGAAACTCCTTGCCTGCCATTGAGAGCCTAACCTCCTCACAATTCGTAAATACCACAACATCATTTCCTGAAAATGGGGTCATCTCATTGGCAATAAATACCATAGGACCATTTTCAATATTGGGTACCTGCAATTTCGGATCCCGCAGACTTTGGAATACATAATAAGAGTATTTTGGCTGACGGAAGATATCCATGATGCCGCCATAGAACGGATCGGGATGGTAACCCCGATTATGGTCGAAAGAATGCCATAATGCGCCTCCGATAGACTGCCTGGGCATTGAATAAAAACGGTCGAGCCAACCGGAATAGTGAAGTGCCTGAACAATCTGAGGATTCTCGCCCCATGAACTGCGCACCCTGCTGTTCGAATTGTGGGATGACCAGTCGTCAACATTGTCGCCAAATTCCCTGATAAAGGATACTTCGTTGGGGTTATTCCCACCATATCTCAGATCAAAGAACTGCGAACCTTTTGCACTTCTGTCGCAGGCCGTAAAACATCCCTGAAATGGATACTCCTCATGGGTGATGTTGTGAACCTTTTGTGCAAAATAATCGGGGTAATCTGTTTCATTCAGAATGGGTTCCCACATGATCACACTTGGGTGGTTCCTGTCACGGCGGACCATGTTCCGGATATCGGAATAGACCCTTTCCTCAAAAACCGGTTCTTTGCTCCAAAACTGCCAGCCAGGAGTCGGGACAATTATGAACATCCCCAATTCGTCACAAGCTTCCATGAAGGCCGGATCCTGAGGATAATGTGCCGAACGGATAATCCGCATCCCTGCATCGCGGAGTTTCTTCACATCGCGCCAATGCAAGGAATTGCTCAGCGCATTTCCGATGTAGGCATAATCCTGGTGCCGGTTGGCACCCATAAGTTTATCTTCAAAAGGCTTGTTGTTCAGGAAGAGGCCCTCCTTCCCTTTGAACTCGATTTTTCGTATCCCGATTTTTGTCCTGATGCCATCAATGGTCTTGT
>CAZGSQ010000286.1:0-2200 GCA_964528535.1 uncultured Tangfeifania sp.
GATAGCTTCAGGTGACTGGAGTTCAGACGTGTGCTCTTCCGATCTCCCTATTCCACAGGAGGTTCGTAAAACCAGAGATGGCTTATAGTGAGACGACAGCCTATCCAGCCGATAAGCTTTCGGCAACCAACATGGCAGCCAAGCTTCATATCACCACGATTGCCGATATCCGCAATACGATGATGATGAGTGGATTGGAGCCTTTCCCATTGACCCATTTCAGCACCTTTGCACCGGTAATGAAGAAAGCTGCCTCAATCCACAAAAAAATAGCGGGACAGGTTCCTCAGGGTCCGTTTAAACATTTCTGGGGCACAAGAAGCCGGATGGTGGGTAAGGATCAGCCGAACAGCCTATTCCTTGCTACAGGGATTCCATTTGAAGTGACCAACACTCCGGCTTACGATGGCTGGACATTCCTCTCCGAATACGATATCGACGATTTCGTTACCGGAAAACTAAAATCAGAAGGCACCACACTTATCCACTGTTCTGTCAAAAGTAATCCAACCGGGATAAGATATGTTGGGGAAAGTATCGAGGATGTATTTGCATTTAAACGGGATATTATTTCTCAATTAAAGGATGTGCCTTATATTGAGGAAGATAAACCTGTTGTCTGCACCTGGTACCCAAAGATAAAGTCTGTTTTATTGTGGAATTTAGCGGAAACTAAGGAAATATTTACATTGAAATATATGGAAAAAAGAAATACAATTGAAATAGGTGGGCTGGATGCGGAGTTGATAAGAATTTGAAAATGAGTCAATTTGAAAATGCGGCGATTTGAAAATGCGGCAATTTGAAAATTTGAAGATGGGATAATTTGAAAACCTCTATTGAGGCTATCCAAAAAGTCTAAGAAATATGTTTTTCTATCTCTGTGAAACTCTGTGTATCCTCTGTTTAACTCTGTGATACAAATAGTTACACAACTTGTCCCGATCCATTGGGAGAGTAGCCACAGAGAGCCACCGAGTTTTTGGACACCCTGCACGAATGACATCTGCGCCGCAATGCAGAGAAGGATTAATGGAAATCAACACATTGAATCACAATAAAATAGATATTCAGAATTAGAATTGCAACAGAACAAATTCAACAACGCATAACATGAAGATCCACAACACATTAAAATTACTTCTCGTTTTTTTCCTGATTTTATCAGGATATTCGAAACTTTCAGCCCAGACAACCGACCTTAGCAAAGCAGTCATCATTGTATCTGATAAAATCCAATCCCCAGTTAGAGAAACCGCCATACGGGTTTTACAGGAAGAGATGGCACAACGGACCGGAATCAAGCTTACAGTCTCCTCCAAAGCCGAAAGTCCTGTTGAGATTATTTTGGCAAAAGCCTCCGATGGTGAAGTGAATGGGATTCCTTTGCCTGCCCGGATTGGGGAAAACCAACCTGAAACCAAAGCTGAAGGGTTTAAGGTTTACCTTGAAAATTCGAAGGGAAAACAAATCTTATGGCTGATCGGTGGGGAAGAACGCGGGGTGATCTTTGCAATTGGGGAGTTCTTCAGGACTGCCAATCTATCAAAGGGGAAAATCCTTTTTAGTAGCCTCAGCAACAAAGCTTCCGCCCCAGCCTATCCGATTCGGGGGCATCAGCTTGGGTACCGCAATACTGCCAATTCATGGGATGCCTGGAATCCAGTGCAATACGAAAAATACATCAGGGAACTTGCACTTTTTGGAACCAACTGCATCGAAAATATCCCATTTCAGGACGGACCACTGGGACCCAATATGAAATTTCCACGTGAGTTGATGAACACCAAAATGTCGGAAATCTGCAACAATTATGGATTGGATTATTGGGTTTGGACACCAGCCGACGTCGATCTTTCTGACGAAGCCAAGTTCAAGGCCGAGGTTCAAAGCCATTCAGAATTCTATAAAAACTGCCCGCGTCTGGACGGTGTTTTCTTTCCGGGGGGAGATCCCGGGAGCAACCATCCAAAATATGTGATGCCATTTCTAAAAGCAGTGGCTGCCGAACTTAAAAGATATCACCCGAATGCGGGAGTCTGGATTTCTTTGCAAGGATTCAATGAAGAGCAGGTTGACTATTTTTATGAATACCTTGACAAGAACAATCCAGATTGGTTGGCAGGCGTAGTTACAGGGCCGAGTAGTCCCGATCTGGCTGCAACCCGTTTCCGCTTGCCCGCGAAATACAAACACCGTC
>CAZGSQ010000287.1:0-2198 GCA_964528535.1 uncultured Tangfeifania sp.
ATAGCTTCAGGTGACTGGAGTTCAGACGTGTGCTCTTCCGATCTAATAAAAACAACCAAAGAGATGAAAATATTAGTGATAGATAATTACGACTCGTTCACATACAACCTGGTACATGCGTTGAAAAAGTTTGATGGCGTGGAGGTAACCGTCAAAAGAAATGACGAAGTATCCGATGAAGAACCTGGCCTCTATGATAAAATCGTATTCTCACCGGGACCAGGCATCCCTGTCGAAGCGGGTACCATGCTTTCGGTCATCCGGAACTATGCGGGGAAAAAACCGCTTTTGGGGGTTTGCCTTGGGCATCAGGCGATTGGTGAATCGTTTGGCGGTACTTTGCAAAACATGAACAACGTGCTCCATGGCATTGCCACCCCGATCAAGGTGGTCGCCAAATCCTATCTTTTCAAGGATATGCCTGAAACATTCGATGCAGGTCGGTACCATTCGTGGATCGTGGAAAAAGATTCGCTTCCTGCGGTTCTTGAGATCACCAGCCTCGATAATGAGGGCCGCATCATGTCATTGCAGCACCGCGAATTCGATATTCAGGGTGTACAGTTTCATCCCGAATCGATCCTGACACCACTCGGCGAAAAGATTCTTGAAAACTGGGTGAGGCACTGATTCTGGAGAACAGAAAACGAAGAACGGAGAAGGGAAAACGAAGATCAGTCCTTTATGTCCAAATCGTCCATTGCTTGGAAGAAGAAGAAATCTTAAAATAATAACAATACAGTACCATGAAAGAATTATTATCTTATCTGTTTGAATATAAGAAGTTAACCATAGAAGAGGCGGAAGCGGTCCTGCTCGAAATTGCCGAAGGGAAATACTCCGATGCGGAGATTGCAGCATTTATTACGGTCTTTAACATGCGCACAATTACGATCGAGGAATTGGCAGGTTTTCGTAATGCATTGTTAAAGACCTGTTTATCGGTTGATTTATCCGAATTCAATACAATCGATTTGTGCGGGACGGGTGGGGATGGAAAGGATACGTTCAATATCTCCACCTTATCGGCTTTCGTGATTGCCGGAGCTGGGGCATATGTAGCGAAACACGGGAATTATGCCGCATCATCAGGATGCGGATCCAGCAATGTCATGGAATACCTTGGTTATAAATCTTCAAATAATCCCGACAAGTTAAGGCGGGAACTAGACCAATGTGGTATCACCTTTTTACACGCACCCCTTTTCAACCCTGGATTGAAAAATGTTGCCCCTGTGCGTCGCGCTTTAAGGCTGAAAACATTCTTTAATATGCTTGGTCCATTGGTAAATCCTGGTAAGCCCCAAAACCAGATTGTAGGGGTTTTCAGTCTGGAACTTGCCCGTATGTACAACTATCTCTATCAGAAGAGCAATGTCAATTACTGCATTATCCATAGTCTGGACGGTTATGACGAGATTTCGCTAACTGGTGATTTTAAAGCTCTTACCAATCGTTCAGACCGGATGTATTCACCTTTTGATCTGGGAATGGCTACATTTAAGCCGGAAGAGCTGGCAGGATCTGGCGATGTACCTGGAACTGCAGCCATATTCAAAGATGTGATTGCAGGCAAAGGGACCACTGCACAGAATTCGGTGGTCATCGCCAATTCGGCAATGGCCCTGGCGACCTATTTTCCCGGAAAAGGGATTGAAGAGTGTACCGGATTGGTCAAATCATCGTTGATGGAAGGAAAGGCGATAAATGTTCTCAACAAGCTAATCTCCTTACAATGAAAACGATACTTGATCAAATCGTTGCTAACCGTCGGAACGAGGTTGAGCTTCAGAAGCAGAAAATACCGCTTTTGGAACTTCAAACCAGCATTGATTCATCTATTCCTCGTAATTCATTGGCAAATAGATTGTTATTAAAGTCTAGCAATGGGATTATCGCTGAATTCAAAAGAAGGTCTCCTTCTAAAGGTATCATAAATGATCGTGTACTTCCTGAAATAGTCACAAATGGATATGCAAATGCTGGGGTTTCAGGAATTTCGGTACTTACCGATTCAACTTTTTTCGGTGGCAGCACCTCCGATTTTCAGGCAGCCCGGATTGCGAACCCATTGACACCCATGCTTAGGAAAGATTTTATGGTCGATGAATATCAGCTTTTTGAATCAAGGGTGATGGAAGCCGATGTGATACTATTGATTGCCGCCGTTCTTGAAAAATCGGAGATTTCACGCTTTA
>CAZGSQ010000288.1:0-2188 GCA_964528535.1 uncultured Tangfeifania sp.
CTCTCCAAAGATTGAGATAGAACTCGCTGGTGGTATTTTTGTCCGGATTTATTAACCGGCCATGTTGTTCGGCATCCCGGGCAATGCCCGGCTGTTTCTGTACTGTCTTCCGGCAGATATGAGAAAAGGGTTTAACGGACTTGGCGGACTTGCCACCAATAAACTTGGTCAGGATCCACTCTCAGGGGACATCTTCATTTTTGTCAACCGTACCCGAACGATGGTCAAGATTTTGGTTTGGGACCAGACCGGATTTGCCATCTGGCACAAACGGCTCGAACAGGGAACTTTTGAGATGCCACAGATCGACAAGACACAAAATTCAGTAGAAATCAGTCGTCAAAAACTGATGCTAATCCTGGAAGGGATCTCCTTGAAAAGTGTCCAAAACCGCAAGCGTTTTTTATTAAATAAAGATGAAAATAGTTACAAAAAAATAGACTGAAAGCATTGTAAATAAAGGGGTTTTCACTATATTTACAGCATGGAAAACGGCTTAGAAATTCAAGTTTCAGAACTGCAAAAGCAGAACCAAATTCTGCAAATTGCCAGGCAGGAAGCCGAAGAAATTATCCTCAAATCCGAACGTGAAATTGCGCAAACCAAGCAGCAACTTTTGCAATCTGAGCAAGCAGCAAAACAGCTCGAAGAAAAAAACAAATACCTCCAATTTCAGTACGATCAATTAAGGAGGATGATGTTTGGTGCCAAACGGGAGCGTTTTATTTCCAACATTGATGTGAATCAAATGACCCTTCCCTTTGATGTTCCTGAGCAGACTGTATCAGAACAAGCAACAGAGACCATCGAATATACCCGAAAGAAAGCTTCTTCAAGAGAAAATCATCATGGCCGTCTGGAGCTTCCTTCGCATCTTCCCGTAGAGGAGATCCATCTCGAACCGGAACAAGACACAACGGGTCTTAAATGCATCGGACAAGAAATTACCAGTGAGCTGGATTTTACACCTGCCAGACTATTTGTCCGTAAATATATCCGTAACACATATGCCTTACCAGGTGGGGAAGGGATTTTAATTGCAAACCTTCCTTCGCGTCCTATTGACAAAGGTATTGCTGGTCCCGGACTTTTGTCCAATATCCTGGTTGAGAAGTTTGTTGATCATCTGCCTATCTATCGTCAGATTGAGCGGTTCAAACGTGATAAGGTTACTATTTCTTCTTCTACCATCGATGGCTGGGTTACAAAGACTGCCGGTCTGCTAACCCCGCTGTATGATCATCTGGTAAAGCAAGTCATTGCCCAGGGCTACCTTCAGGTTGATGAAACGCCAATAAAAGTACTGGATCCTCATAACAAAAAAGGTAAGACACATCAGGGATACCATTGGGTGTACAATGCACCAATGCAAAATGCAATCTTCTTCGACTATTGCCATGGCAGAGGAAGAGAAGGCCCAACAAGATTGCTAAAAGAATTTAAAGGATATCTTCAAACCGATGGATATAGTGTCTATGAATGGTTTGCCCGGCAAGCAGGGATTACACATATTGCCTGTATGGCGCATGCCCGCCGCAAATTTGAACAAGCGCTGGATTATGACCAGGAGAAAGCAGGGACAGTGATGCAGAAGATACAAGAGCTTTATGCCATTGAACGTGATGCCCGTCAGGCTGGCCTTAACAAAGAACAGCGAAAGGAACTGAGACTGGAAAAATCTCTGCCTATCATGAACCAGCTGGGCAAACTTATGACAGAGATGAACAAAACGGCCGTCCCCAAAAGCCCAATGGGTATAGCCCTGAATTATGCAACGCAGAGATGGGACAACCTGCTAAACTATCTTTATGACGGCTCATTGGAAATTGACAACAACTGGGTCGAGAATGCAATCCGCCCATGTACCCTGGGAAGAAAAAATTATCTCTTTGCCGGATCGCATGAGGGAGCAAAAAGGGCTGCCATGTTCTACTCATTCTTTGGTACCTGCAAAAAGAACAATGTAAATCCATATGAGTGGCTTAAAAAGGTGCTGGAAATAATCCCGGAATATCCGGCCAACAAAATCGGCGAATTGTTGCCGCAGAACCTCAAGTTTTAATCACTACTAATTTTTTTCAACTAAAGGCATATTAGCTCCCAGAGGCTATGATGGGTTGGTCGGACGGATACGGATTAACCCCAAAGCAGGCAAGAGACAGGTTTTCCAAAAAACGGAGCAATCTGG
>CAZGSQ010000289.1:0-2181 GCA_964528535.1 uncultured Tangfeifania sp.
GGTAGAGATAATGGCAAAAATAATCTCCTCTGACCCCTTGTGACCTGCTACCATTGGCCTTTCACCCAGCTCAATCTTTTTGTAGATATTTTCGAGCACCACAATGGCATCATCCACCACCAATCCGGTGGCAAGTACGATCCCAAGAAGGGTCAATAGATTGATGGTGAAACCCGCAAAATACATGATGGCAAAGGTTCCTACCAGCGAAATGGGGATTGCCAAAACAGGGATCAAGGTAGTTCTCCAGTGTCTCAGAAAGACAAAAATGACGAGTACCACCAGTGCAAAAGAGAAGAAAATAGTCTCCTCTACCTCTTTGATTCCTTTGCGGATATTTACTGTAATATCATTCAGGACCGACAATTTCAAATCCGGTGGAACCTCTTGCCTTAGTTTTTCAACACGTTTGTAAAACTCATCTGCAATGGCAATATGGTTGGAGCCTGGTTGTGGCTGAATGGCAAGTCCGATCATCTGCACACCACCGTTTCCACGGAAACTGCTCTTGAGCGATTCGGCAGCGAGAACAGCCTTTCCAATATCTTTCAACCTGATCAAAATGCCATTTTGCTCCTTGATCAGGAGGTTGTTAAACTCCTCTTCAGTAGTGAGCCTGCCGAGTGTCCGAATGGTCAGCTCCCTTTCGTAGCCCTCTATCCTTCCGGAAGGCAATTCAACATTTTCTCGCTGCAAGGCCGTTCTGATATCAGTCGGAGAGATCTGAAAAGCTGTGAGCCTGGCAGGATCCAGTTCCAGCCGCATCGCGTACTTTTTTTCACCATAGATCCTGATGTCACTGACACCGGGTATGGTTTGAAGCCTTTCCTTGAATACATTGATTCCGAAATCTGTCAATTCCAGCAGGTTTCTGGTATCACTCTGAATGGTCAGGGTAAGAATGGCATCGGCATCGGCATCGGTTTTAACCACGACAGGGGGATCACAATCCTGGGGCAACCTGTTCAAGACCCTCGAGACCCTGTCCCGCACATCGTTGGCAGCTGCCTCCATGTCGGCGTCGATGTTGAACTCTACGGTGATTCGGCTGTTGCCGTCGCTGCTCGAGGAGGTCAGGGTCCTGATTCCCGCAATTCCGTTGATCGACTCCTCAAGTGGCTGGGTAATCTGTGTCGCAATTACATCCGCATTGGCTCCAGTGTAGGAGGTCGAAACGGTTACAATTGGCGGATCAACACTGGGAAACTCACGCAATCCGAGCATTTTAAAACCGACGAATCCAAAAAGGAGCAGGATGATGGAAAGTACAGACGCGAGTACAGGCCTTTTGATACTGATCGAAGCAATGTTCATGTCGTTGGTTTCAAAATTGATTACCTGTTTTGACTTTTAACCCTGACTGCCATGCCCTCCTTGATCTGAAGCAGGCCACTGGTAACGAGCGTATCGTTGGGCGCCAGGCCACCTGTCACTTCAACTTCACGTTCAGTACGGTAACCGGTTTTTATATCAATGGCCCTGGCTTTTCCCTTTTTCACTACAAAAACCTGCTCTCCTTCCATCAGCGGAACCGTTGCCTTGGCAGGAATCATGATGCACTCCTTGTTCGGGAAGAGCTTGAGGCTAATTTTGGCATACGATCCCGGATACAATACCCTTTTGGAGTTGGGACAGAGTGCCCGAACCCTTATCGACCCGGTGGTCGGATCAATCTTCGATTCAAGTGCATAAATTTTACCAGTATAATGATCCTCATGGCCATCGATGCCAAAATCAAACTCTTTTCCTATGTTTAGGTTGGCAATAAACTTCTCGGGTACCGAAAAATCAACTTTGATGGGATCAACCTGCTGAAGTGATGTGATTATGGTAGAGTTGGAGACGAAAGATCCTTCGCTTACCATCCTCAATCCCACAACACCCGAGAAGGGAGCGTGAAGTTCAGTCTTTGATATCTGGGCTTTTATCAAATCCTGGGTAGCTTTCAAAGTATTGAAATTGTTCTCGGAGATATCCAGCTCTTCCTTGCTGATTCCCTTGAACTGGTACAGCTCTTTCTTGCGGTCCAGCTCTTTTTGCGCAAGTTCAATTTGCAGCTGGTTGGATCTTAACTGGGCCTGAAGATCTTTGTCAAACATTTTAACCAGCATGTCTCCTTTGGAGACGTTGCTCCCCAGATCGGAAGAGCGTCGTGTAGGGAAAGAGTGTTCAGAGCCGTGT
>CAZGSQ010000290.1:0-2163 GCA_964528535.1 uncultured Tangfeifania sp.
GGAGGCGCAAGGGGTACCGACAGGCTCGCCGAAAGATATGCTGCGGAGAAGAACATTCCCGTCGAGGTGTACAAAGCCGATTGGGACCTTCATGGGAAAAGTGCCGGCATGAAAAGAAACCTGACAATGCTAAAAGCCTGCACCCATGTAATCGCTTTTTGGGATGGGAAATCTCCTGGTACCCTGCACATGATCAACAAAGCCAACAGTCTGGGAAAACAATTGAGGATCATCAGGTTTTCATGACAGTTATTGGTTGAAATCCCCTCCAAAGGTTGTGCATCGCTGCGGGTATCGGTCCCCTCATTCAAGGATTTTCCCGGAATATCCTCCCTCATTGCAGCCGGTCCGGTATTCCAGTTCCTCCTTGACTGCCCCTGCGTGGCGCACTTGTAACCTGCAAAAAATTTATAAACCAATATTTACTTTTATGAAAACAACTGACGAAATCTCCGTAATTGACCAGATCGAAAAACTTGGCTATAATTTCAAATTCGTTTGTAACCCTTACACCTTTGTTACCACCCTCGAAGCATGGGAAGAAGAACATTTGGAACATGACTTCGAGATACTTACAAACTGGTACAGCAAACCACAACCCCACAATTTTCAAAAATAGCCTAAAAAGGGCTTTTTTTGTTTCGTTTTCTCCGGCTTTCCGTCTCCGTTCTCCAGTCTCCGGTTTCCATTCTTCATCCTGAGAAATCCTGTCATGCCCAAATTCCGTGCAAAGTTATTGATCGCCAGGACGGAAACGTCAAGGGACTTTGGGTGTATCAAAAACAAAAACCATTGCTGCAGCACCCTCCGTCACTTCGTGTGAGTTCACTTTTCGCCCCGTTCACTGAGCGAAGCCGAAGTGAAAAGGGACGAAAAGTGACATCCACCCTTGACCTAATCCGCCCGGCTCAACGGTGTCCGCCCGAAATTTGATCATAACGGCGGGCCAGAAGCCAATACAAAACCGCAGGGCAGCGGTGTACCCCATGAAAATTAACCTTATCCACAGGTTGTCGAACACAAACACAATGCTACGGAACAAACATTACAAAGCCGCCAACTGTGGCAGCCTTGAATCTGCCTTTTTGCTGATCGATGAACTGGTCAGGGATTTTGGAATTTTTCGGCAATTGACAGGTTTTGTTTGTCCGGTGCAGAAACCTTCAGGTAACCAGATCCCGTTGGCACTGGCCACAAGGATCGTCGAAAATTCCAAATCGGAACTCTGTGGCTCGGTCTATCTGATGAACAATCGTCCGGGAGATTCGATGATCGACAGAATGTACTTCGATCCGGAATATTCCGGTGATGTATCTGCCGGAAAATACATCCTTGTCGATGATGTCTTTACCACAGGCGCAACATTGAAGGGTCTCAAGACCTTCATCGAATCTAACGGTGGAAATGTTGTTTCGGCATATACTTTGGGCAGCAGCAAGACCCTGCTTTTCGAGGCTTCCAAACTAAAACTGAAAATGCTGAAAGCGAGGTATCCCGACATCGAAAGATATTTCGACATGGCACGGCTTACCATCGTACAGATCGACTACCTGCTTCGGTTCAACTCCCTGGATACCTTCCATCAACTTTACGTCAAAAGCCAGTTTGAAAAGCAGTTTTACTAACCAATTGTCTTTTAGGATATTACAGTATTATTGAAATTGATCATAAAACTCCAAAATCAGTCCCAGGAAAAATAACCTTCAGAACTAATCAATCTCTGAGGAGATTCTCTCTCCTACAATTTTCACCAAAGTTATTGATCGCCTGCCGGAACGGTAAAGGGCCTACGTGTGCTGCCGCTTTCAATCCATATGCAGCACACTCCGGCACTTCGTGTGAGTTCAGAAAATAACCGGTCCCCTGAGCGGAGTCGAAGGGCGGTTATTTTCAGACATCCACCCTTGACCTGATCCGCCCGGCTCAATCTCTACTGGTTCAAATTAATAGGCGAGCCAGAAGCCAATACAAACCCGCAGGGCAGCGGTGAAATCAAATGGATAATTGGAAGATCATTTCGACCTACACCACAAAAGATGCCGTACAGGACGGTTCTTTGGTCCGGGTTGCCGATGGGCAGTCGAAGGAATGTGGCATTGTTTACCCGGTGTACCTCACCCACGCAGCTTGGTCCAAATACGTCGAAGTCCCGGAAGGCTTGGG
>CAZGSQ010000291.1:0-2147 GCA_964528535.1 uncultured Tangfeifania sp.
GACTGAGGTAGAAAGGACGACAGATCTTGAAAATGGGAAAATCCTGAACGACCAGATACGGAGGATGATTTCCGTTATCAATAATGAAGAATTCAACTTGCTGAAAATCAGGAAAATTGACAATGAACGGAGCAGCAGCAACTCTAAAATTGTATTTTTGTATCTGCTCCTTGTGGTGGGAGCCACCTTCGTTTTCATTATTGTTATTGCAAAAAACCAGAAAAACAGGACCAACGACCTTAAAGTTTATACCTCGAGCCAAAAATTGCTTTCCAATTATTCGCTAAGCCTGATTGAAGCGAGCCTTGACCCATTGGTTACCATCGATGCCGAGGGCAAGATTACGGATATGAACGAAGCAACGGTAAAAATAACGGGAGTTTCGCGCGAAGAACTCACCGGCTCCGATTTTATTGGTTATTTCACTGAACCTATAGTAGCCAGGGAGGTCTATCAGGCAGTGTTCGAAAAGGGGTCAATTGCCGACCTGCCGCTTACATTCAAACATATTGACAGTAAGTTGACGGATGTTCTGTTCAATGGATCGGTGTATAAAGGTGATCGTGGAAATGTCCTAGGGGCAGTTGTTGTGGCCAGGGACATGGCTCAGCAAAAATGGGCCATGGGGTTGCAAAAAGCCAACAAGGAACTGGCTTTTCAGAACGGTGAGAAGGAAAAACGGGCGCAGGAGTTAATTATTGCCAATATAGAACTCGCTTTTCAGAACGATGAGAAAGAAAAGCGAGCGCAGGAATTGAGCATTGCCAATGAGGAACTTGCTTATCAGAACGAGGAGAAGGAAAATCGGGCAGATGAGTTAATCATTGCCAATCAGGAACTGATATTTCAGACCAGTGAAAAGGAAAAACGCGCTGCTGAATTGGTTCTTGCCGATGCGGAGCTCGCTTTTCAAAACAAAGAGAAGGAAAAACGCGCAGCCGAATTGGTCATTGCCGACCTGGAGCTTGAATTCCAAAATAAGGAGAAGGAGAAGCGCGAAATTGCAAACAAGGAACTTGAAGCCCTGACTTATTCTGCCCAGTTGGCCTCCCAATATGCAAGGAGCCTTATTGAAGCCAGTCGCGATCCGTTGTTTACGATCAACCTTGACGGAAAAATCACCGATACGAACAATGCCTCGGAAAATATTACAGGATTGCTACGCGATAAATTGATCGATACAGATTTTTACGATTATTTCACCGAACCGCAAAAAGCACGTGAAGTTTATAAGGAGGTGTTTGCCAAAGGGTTTGTGACCGACTATCCACTGACCATTAGGGATGGCAAACTCACGGATGTATTGTTTAATGGTTCGGTTTACAGCGATTCAAAGGGGAAAATCCTGGGCGCGGTGGTTGTTGCACGTGATATCACGGAACAAAAAAGGATTGAAACAGAATTGATTGAGGCAAAGGTTTTCGCAGAATTGGCTACTTTATTGGCTGAAGAGGCTAAAATTAAAGCAGAAAATTCAATGCTGACTGCTGAAACTGCTGTAAAGGCAAAGCAACAGTTTTTGTCAAACATGAGCCATGAAATCCGTACCCCAATGAATGCGATCATTGGCTTTACAAAAGTGATCCTAAAGACAGAACTTTCCGCAAAACAAAGGGAGTATTTAACTGCCATCAAAATGTCTGGCGATTCGTTGATCGTGCTGATCAATGATATTCTTGACCTGGCCAAGGTCGATGCCGGTAAAATGGTGTTTGAACAAGTCCCCTTCAAAATGGCCATGTCTATTTCAGCTATGCTCCATCTGTTCGAACCAAAAATCCAGGAGAAGAATCTGAAGTTGTATAAAGAATATGACCATCGGATCCCAAATGTGCTGTTGGGAGATCCGGTGCGTTTGCACCAGATTATTTTGAACCTTGTGAGCAACGCTGTCAAGTTTACCAACAATGGGAAGATCACAGTCTGTGTAAGGTTGGTAAAGGAGAGCGAGGAGAAGGTCACCATCGAATTTTCGGTAGAGGACACCGGGATAGGGATTCCCGAAAATAAAATCGGGAGAATTTTTGAAAACTTCCAACAGGCATCGAGTGGGACGTCAAGGCTCTATGGTGGAACAGGCTTAGGTCTTGCAATTGTAAAGCAATTGGTCGAATCGCAAGGTGGTACAATCAGTGTTACCAGTAAAA
>CAZGSQ010000292.1:0-2135 GCA_964528535.1 uncultured Tangfeifania sp.
TGAATGCCTTCCAATTGACAGGCGACCTCAAATATTGGGAAACAGTCAAACTTTCGTGGCATTTCATCGACACCTGCCTGATCGACCACGTTAGGGGAGAGTGGTTCACAAAATTGAACCGGTTGGGTATCCCTTTCCTTGTTGAACCTGAAGATGACCCATCGCCTTACTACCGCAACGACTGGAAAATTGATCCTTGGAAATGCCCCTATCACAATGGAAGGGCTATGATGGAGATGATGGCAAGACTTGACCAAATGATCAACAAAACAATTTAATAGGCAGATAATGAAGAAGATAAGAATACTTGTATTTTCATTGATTTTTGTGTTTCCGATATGGCAATTGAAGTCACAAAATACTCAGAACATATCGGTCGATAATCTGGCGGTCAAATCAAAAAACTGGTTCGAAGGTTTTAAAAAGAACCTTGGGGCAAACGAGTTCTCCTACGGCAGTTTCCGAAGTGATATCGGTAAGTCGTTGTTGACCCGTAGTACCGACGGACAGATGGCGATTGAATGGCAGACACAAGTGGTGCCAGCGAGTTTCGATCAGCAGGAAGCCGGGTTTTTGTGGATTGCTGCACTTGACCTGACCCCTCAGGCTTTGGTTTTTGATGTTTTTGTCAATGGGAAAAAACGGTTTGAAATTACGTCGTCCAATCAGAAAGAGTGGCAATTGAAAACTTCCGACGGTGGGTCACTCTCGTACGTTACGGTGATGACCGATGGAAATGGCGATGCACATGGCTATATGTCGTTGGTGGCTCCAAAAAACTGGTTGGTTTTGGGTGGAAGCCAAACCATTAAAATTGTAGGTCGTGCCAATACAGATATCACATGGATCATTGTTTATCAGGCTGATGACGCGCTTTCCTATCTTCAGCAGTCGATCAAATACAATGTCTGGATGGAGATGCAGATCGAAAAAACGAAGGGTGGTCTTAATTGTAGTTTGAAAGGCCCCATAACACTGGTAGGTTCTGAAGTTTGTTATTCCTCTGTAGGCAAGACGAAGAATATAAAGCTTACTGAAATAGGGGGAAATGCAATAGGCAGTTTCAACCTGCCACTTTCGGCTTTAAATAAACCATTCACACTGACAGATGGTAATGGGGATATTGTTGTGGTCCAATCGCTTGGTGAAGATTCCAAAACTACCCGATTGCTTAACAAAGCGGTGTTGTTCATCGAAAGTGAAAAGGAGGGTGGGAAAATTATGCTTAAATCCTCAAGAAGTTATGAACCAAAAGCTGTGTCCGGAATGTTTAACCTTGTCCATTCGGTCCTCAACAAAGGGCAGATCTACCTGATGAATTCAAGCCATCAGGACATTGCCTGGATGGATGCACCCGAAAAATGTGTGATCGAGCGGGACACCATGTTGCTTACTCCTTTGTTTGAAAAGGGTGCCAAAGACAAAAATTACCGTTTCGATGTGGAAGATGCCCTGATGCTCAGGGAATATACCGAACGGCATCCAGATAAGAAATCGCTTGTAAAAGAGATGCTTACAGATGGACGTATCTCATGCGGATCGACTTACATCCAACCTTACGAGGAGATGTATTCCGGTGAATCATTGGCCCGTCAGTTCTATCTGGGAGCCAAATGGTTGAAGGATGAATTTGGGTACAATGCCACCATTTACTGGAACGAAGACGTCCCTGGCCGCACATTGCAAATGCCGCAACTGATGGCCAAAGCTGGTACGAAGTACTTGATGATCAGCCGCCATGAACGTGGATTCTTCAACTGGTACAGTCCAGATGGATCGTTTGTAACAACCTATTCACCAGGTCATTATGGGGATGCTTTTGGCCCTCTTTCGAAAAGCTTCATGGAGACTGCACAATACCTTGCCACAAGTTCGCTCTATTGGGAGAAATACTATACCGACAAAACTGTCAAACCGGCTATCCCTTTGCTTTCCGACAGCGACATGAGCCCGGCAAAGGATTACAGCAATTTGATACGGAATTGGGGTGCGATACGTGAATTGCCACAGGACAATGGGAAATACATTCCTGTGAAACTCCCTGGAATTAAAGTTGCCACAGCCACTGAATTTTTTGATGAATTGATGGTCCAGAAGCCACAACTTCCTTCAATCCAGGGTGAGCGTCCCGATGT
>CAZGSQ010000293.1:0-2128 GCA_964528535.1 uncultured Tangfeifania sp.
TTATGAATTTCAGGAAGAGCACCTCAAAGGATAACAAAACCTTGAATATGGCCCTTGAGCATAAAACTACTGTAGATTTTTTGCAGTTGCTTCTAAATGGTCTTGCCCAAAATTCCGGCTATCCTGAAGTCGCCACAGTGCCCTGGCTGCCGATGGGAGAATCGGGACATTTGCTAATGGTTGATGCATTGGTCGAATATGCGCCGGAACGCTGCATTGCAGGTATTTGGATCAAGAACCACCATCTGCCTCCAAAAAACAGGGAGGTGCCGGCCTTGGTCGTTTTTGGAACTTCACAGGAATGGGGCCAGGATAAAGAAGATATCCGCACACGTTGGAACGATGTCGCAAATTCGTATAACAATATACTGAACGAGAGGAAGTTAAATCCTGATTGGCCAATTAGCTATGTCATAGACGGTACCAGCGGCCACTTTGATTGTTCCGAACGAATTACAAAATATTTGGCCGGATACATCGGCCAGGCGGCGAAGAACCGCCTTTCGGAGGATGGCACTCCAAAGCTAAAACCGGTTAAATTGAGAGATGGCTTTGTCGCCGACCTTCCGGTTCCGGGACACGAAAATCAAAAGGTACTTGCCTGCTCCTCCATCCCGTCTGATGCGACTGCCCTCCCCTGGTATTTCGACAGGAGGTCTGCTGAAGAAGCCCAATCCATTGCGGCCATCAATTGGAAGGCAAAAACGCAATTCCCTGGTTTTCTCGGATCAAAAGGGAATGTTCTGCCTTACGATTTCAACGGAATTACCAATTTTACATCCCTTGAAATGGAGGAGGATGGTATAACATTCAGAATCAAGGGCGTTATGCTCGACAGGATACCTACAGGTTTTGTGGGTGCAGGTGAAAAACTGGTCAAATCGACAGGTGAGCCCGTAGCAGAATGGTTGTGCGGTCCGGTGGAACCCCTTGGGAATGGGAGATTCCGGATCTCCCTTGACAGGACATTCGAAAAGTCCGCCACCTATATCGGACTTCGGCAAAGAGGGAACGATTCAATAAGAGGAATTTTTGAGCCTGCAGGAATCAATATAAGGGCCATCCAAAACAGCGAAGGGAAAACGCAAACAATCACATTTGACAAAATCCCGGATGTAAAGAAGGGGACCCGATCAGTACACTTATCGGCCAAATCAGATTCCGGACTTCCCGTTCGCTTTTATGTCATTTCTGGTCCGGCGATCGTGGAAAACGATAGGCTTATTTTTACCAAAATTCCTCCCAAAAGCCATTTCCCGATAGGTGTGACGGTAGCTGCATGGCAGTGGGGACGCAGAATGGAGCCAAAAGTAAAAACAGCCGCAATCGTGAAACAGACTTTCTGGATAACCCAGAATACAAAGTAAGGAACATATAAAATTGGTTGTGCAGATTTTGATTTGTTCAGTATTTTTTATTAGAAAAAGTATAATAATTTGTAAATGAATATATTGAAGATATTTTCAATCATTGCTTTTACTGCCGGAATCTGGTTCTCTTGTGATCCTGACAAGGGAAATTCCGTGGAATATGCGCAACCTATTGCAGGGCGAGCCCAAAAACAGCTCGAAGCATTTATCCCCAAACGGTTAAACAATTTTTCACCAAAGGGTGAGTGGATTGGCCCGGAGCAGTTCAAACAGAACCGCTCACTTGAGCCGTTGGCGCTAAGTCATGCACTTCTTGAATCCGGCAATCCAAAAGCCGTTGAACAGGCCAATTTTTACCTGTCGAATGCCAAAAACCTGGAGTGGCACAGGGGTTGTTTTGTTTTGCTAAAATACCCCAAACTACTTACGGAAAGCAGCAAGAAAAATATCAGAACGGTTTTGGACAGTATATCAACGGAATACCTCAAGCCGAGCTGGGATTTTGTTGGTGTGAACGACAATTTCCCCTCAATGGCCACCTGTGGCTGTGCATTGTATGGTGAGATTTCAGGCAAAAAGGAGTTTACTGCTGCCGCTCTGACCCGTCTGCAGAAATACAAGGATCAACTGGTTCGATCGGGCGTTTGTTCCGAATACAGTTCTCAAGCCTATTGTTTCCTGCAGATTGAAGGAATGGCCATGCTATCGGAATACACCTCGAATCCGGAATTGAAAAAGCTGGCTCTTGAAGTAGAAGC
>CAZGSQ010000294.1:0-2121 GCA_964528535.1 uncultured Tangfeifania sp.
AAAAACTATACAAAGTCCCTAATGAGGGGAACAGACTGGGGATCTCAATATGAGACTGGGGGTAACTACTTTTTCAGGACCGATTTTAACGATACGATTTTCCAGGTCATCCCACCCAACCGGATTTTGCCAGTTTATGTTTTGAACCTTGGTAAGTATAAAGTCAGCAAACAGGAGGGGGTTGATCCTGGTGTAAGCCTTGAGGGAAAGATCATTCCCCAGGATTGGGCAGATACGAAAGAAACCATTTTTATGACCTTTACCAAAGACAATTATGATTGTCCGAATACCCGTAAAACCAAAAGTGTCAAAATCTATTATGCCTTGTTTTCAAAGAAAAGTGGGAAGTTGCAAATTGTCAGAAACGATCCTTTTGATTATGACGCACCTATCCTTGAGAACGACCTTGATGGCGGTTATCCTGTCTGGCCATTGTCGTATATGGTTGGAAATAAGGGCGAATTGATCCTTTCGCTGAAAGGCAACGACCTGAAATCCAGGGTTAAAGATGCGCCTTTTCAAAAATCGACAGCTCCGGCAGATAAAAAGGAAAAGCTCAAGCAATTTGCCAGTTCAATAGGCGATCAGGATGATATTTTAATGATCGTTCAGTAAATCAGATTGATATGAACTACAACTTAAAATCTACAATCAGGAACTTGTCCAAAAAGCCGGTTTATTCATTGATCACGTTTGCAGGCTTTACAATCGGGATTGCTGCCGGGTTGCTGATCTACCTATGGGTTTTTAACGAACTCAATTGCGATAAATTTCATTCGGACTATGAACGGATCTATCGTGTTTTGACACTTTCAAAGCAGGGGAACGCAATCGTAGAATCGCCAAATTGCTATCCTGCTGTTGCCCAAACCATGAAGGGTGCGTATCCTCAGATTGAAAGTGCTGCCTATATCAGTTTCAGTTCTGAAGATTCTCCTTTGAAGTTGGAAGGCAGTAGCGAGAAAATTGAAGCGAGAAGTTGCACAGCGAATGAAGATTTCTTTAAGATATTTTCTGGTTTTAAGTTTCTGGAAGGAAAACCAGAATCGGCCTTTGCAGAAGCCAACAATATTATCCTGTCCGAAAAGGTGGCATTGAAATTGTTTGGCGACAAACCTGCTTTGGGCAAAAATATCATCAGTGACAAGTATTCTGCTGAAATCTATACAGTTAGTGCAGTCGTACGGATTCCTGAAAACAGTCATCTCGATTTTGGGTACATGGCTTCCGGAAAAGGTAGCCGGTTGGGGGATGTCGCGAATAGGTGGCAGGACAAGGGATGGTCGCGGGTTTACATCAAGCTGGCCGAAAATGCCGAAATAACTGATCAATTTCTTTCGTTGATCAGCAACCACATCAGCAGATATTCGAGATTTACTGACAAGCTAATCTTTCAACCTTTAGCAGATATCCATTTATATTCTGATTATGAATCGATTCTGGACAAGAATCTGAGCAGCTATAAAACTATCTGGATCTTTTCGGGATTGGCACTGCTGATCATCCTGATGGCTTCGTTCAATTTCTCAGTTCTGTCGGTAGCCCGTGCTTCCGAACGCTCGACCGAAATCGGGATCAAAAAAGTGAATGGCGCCGACCGTTTCCACCTGCTCAAACAGTTTATGGGAGAGTCGATCATTCAGACACTTGCAGCAACTTTACTGGCTATCTTTTTGATCTGGATGTTGTTGCCCTGGTTCAATCACCTTTCGGGAAAGGAACTTCACCTTGTTTTTTCTATTAAATTAATAATCAATCTGTTATTAATTACCTTGCTAACTGGCATTTTATCGGGTGCATATCCTTCGCTCTTCCTATCATCGCTTAACCCGACAGGAATCTTCAGGAGAGGTAGCATCTCAGGCTCAAGGGCAGGCTTTATCCGCTTGCTTGTGACTGTTCAGTTTACGATCGCCATTTTCTTTATGATTGCCACCTCTTTTTTTATCAAGCAGCTCAACTATATCAGGACCAAAGACCTTGGGTTGAACCATCAGAATATCGTGGTCATCCCAACCGGTTTATGGTACGACAACAAGTCGTTTAAAGATGAATTGTTGAAGAATCCGAAGATCCAGGGTGTTTCGGCGAGTGTTTATGCACCAGTTGATTTTGAATGGA
>CAZGSQ010000295.1:0-2117 GCA_964528535.1 uncultured Tangfeifania sp.
GTAAGGATTTGATTAAAACCAATATAAAAAGCCCAGCTAAAATGGCCTTTAAAATTGCCATGAACTTCTCGAAAGAAGATCTGAACGGCCGCCAAAGCTGGGACGAGACAGCAGTTTTGACCGCTGTAAAAGGTGCTGATTTTGCTTTTGATCAAGTGAAAGGAAAGATGATTGCGGAACCTTCCGGGTATAACAGATGGCTGAATGAGGAAAACGGTAAACATTCCTATCTTGTATTTAAAAAATCGCCCAATGAAATAACTAAGGTAATTGAATCTTATATAATGCACGATAAATCTATTAATCAATAACTTACACTAATTAAATATGTATATTGTCGATACTTATTCTGTGGCAGTGATCATGACCGTGATTACGATGCTTTGCTGGGGTTCCTGGGCGAACACCCAAAAACTGGCTGCCAGAAGCTGGCGTTTCGAATTGTTTTATTGGGACTATGTTCTTGGCATATTGCTTTTCTCTGTTATACTTGGGTTTACAATGGGAAGCCAGGGCGATAAAGGGATGGGTTTTATTGAAAACCTACGTCAGGCCGATTGGTCAAGCTTATCGGGAGCTTTAGCTGGAGGTATTATTTTTAACCTGGCCAATATCCTGGTAGCTGCAGCAATTGCAATTGCAGGAATGTCAGTTGCCTTCCCGGTGGGCATCGGGATTGCCCTGGTACTCGGTGTTATTGTCAATTATATTGCCAAGCCTCAAGGAAATGCAATGTTGTTGTTTTTTGGCGTTGCATTAATCACAATTGCAATAATTTTGGATGCCATAGCCTACCGGAAAAAAGCTGCCCAGATTCAAAAAGTCCCGACTAAAGGTATCGTACTTTCCGTTGTTGGTGGAGTTTTAATGGCACTGTTTTACCGGTTCGTGGCTGGTTCGATGGCCCCCAATTTTGAACAACCGGAAACTGGGCTACTGACACCCTATTCTGCAGTATTTATTTTTTCATTGGGAATTCTGATCAGCAACTTCCTTTTTAACACAATCCTGATGAAACGCCCATTTGAAGGGGTTCCTGTTTCCTATGATCAATATTTCAAAGGTGCAATTAAAGAACATTTTACTGGAATTTTGGGTGGAATGATCTGGTGCATAGGGATGTCCCTTAGTATTATTGCAGCCGGGAAGGCAGGATTTGCCATATCATACGGTCTCGGACAAGGAGCAACATTGATTGCAGCACTTTGGGGGGTATTTATATGGAAAGAGTTCAAAAACTCATCTAAGATGGTCAATGTACTGCTTGCTTTGATGTTCGTGCTTTTTGTGGCAGGCCTTGGGTCAATCATTGTTGCAGGAAGCTGATGAACTGTTGTTTAATTATTTATTTGAATAGATTTTGAAATGAAAATATTTCTTCCGCTAATTACTGTTTTAAGTTTCATCGTTTCCCCATCCTTTGGTAAACAGGTAAAGACAAAAAGTCCCGATCAAAAGAATATCATGATTGTTAAGTTTGATCCAAAAAAAGACAATGCAATTTATTATTCTATTGTTAATCAAGGAAATACAATTATTGCTGATTCCCCTCTTGGGTTAACTTTTGAAAATGAATTGCCCATTCTGACCAAATTGGAAATTGTTTCAGTGCAACAAAAAGAGGTTAATGATCCATGGGCACCGGTATATGGCGAAAAAAACCAATATCCCAATCGTTACAATGAAACTACAATCAACCTGAAAGAGGTAAAATCTCCGGGAAGAAATTTTTCAATCCTGGTAAGAGCTTATAATGAAGGAATTGCATTCCGTTATAACGTCCAGACTGACCATCCTGTCACAGTCACCGGTGAGATGACTGGATTTCAATTTAAGAAAGACTACACTTCCTGGATAGCCCCTATGGCACAGGCCAAATACACGAAAGGTTCGATCAGTAAGACGGCGAAAGGGTGTGAACGACCTTACGTCATTGAAGTATCTGACAATCTTTTTATTGCACTCGGGGAGGCCGCTTTGGTTGATCATTCCAGAATGAAATTCAACCGTTCTGAAAAAGATTCATTGCTGTTATTGGCGACTTTGGATGGAAAGGCCCAATATCAATCATCGTTTTCGACACCATGGCGTTACGTAATGACTGCCAACTCCCCGGG
>CAZGSQ010000296.1:0-2114 GCA_964528535.1 uncultured Tangfeifania sp.
GAAAAGTTTTCAGGTAGTTTTCCCTGTTTTTGAGGATCCGTTCCCCGGCAAAACCGCCTAACGATGTGACATTGGATATGGGTATGGCCTGTTGGACAAATCCAACTTTTAATTTCTTCTTCTCATTTGGCAAGCGTCCGGAACCTGAAATTGTCGAAGCAATTAAACAGCTTAAAAATAGAACCGCGTTTTTTTTCATCATCATAATTTCCAATTTCTAATTTCCAATTTCTTAATTCTTTAATTCCTAATTCTTTAATTCCTAAGATATGGCCCCCTTGTATTCCAGAACACCTCCACATTCGAAATCCACCAGGTGTTGCCATTGTCTTTGTTCCCCTGATAAAAAAGATAGGTTTTTTCTCCGTCATCGAAGATATTCGGGTGACCCGATTCACTGTAATTCCATTCGCCGGGCTTGCCATTGCGCAAAAAAGGTTCCTTAAAAAGTCGTTCCCATTTAATGCCGTCTTTACTTGTTGCGACCCCAATCTGCTGAGGTGCGTTGTCGTAAGCTCCGGCGTAAAACATGTACAACATCCCGTTTCGTTGAATGATGGATGCTGCTTCGATACATTCACCTTCCCAAGGCAATTCGGGTTTAAGAATCGGTCCGTCTTTCGATAGGTGAACCCAATCTTCGCGATTAAAGTTTGTGTTTTCCGGGGCAACAGCAACTCCCTGCAACTGAATTTTATATTGTGGATCACGTGTGGCGAAGTACATAAAATACTTCCCATTGTAGTGAAATACCTCAGCATCAATGGCCCGACCACAATTCCAAGCCCCATCGGGACGAAAGACAGGATTGGTCGGGTTACGTTTGAAACTGGTGACCCCATCATCGGATATTGCATGGCAGATGGCATCATTTTTCCCATTTCCATAAGTCTGATAAAAAATATGGACTTTGCCTTTGATCACCAACACACATGGGGCACTAATTCCGTTCTTTTCATATTCCTCCTGAATATTCAGATAGCCAACATTCTTCCAATTGATCAGGTCTTTGCTTTCGGTGATTTCAATTTCCCTTGCATCACTTCCGCTTACTGGCAAAATGGATGAATACATCAGGTATCTGCCTCCCAGACGAATTACAAAAGGATTCTTTGAAAAAGGTTTGCCTCGTCGGGTTGAATCGGCATACATCATTTTCTGATGAACTATCTGTGTTCCAATTTGTCCGAAAACAGTCAAGGAGATAACGACCAAAAGCAAACCGGAAAATAAACGTTTCCTCATTCTATTTAATTTTTCCGATGGATTTTTACAATTCCATTACAAATAATATAACCTTGTTAATCAATACCTTATAAATATAGTTTCGATTTGTAGTTACCTGCCAACGTATTAAAATTCTACAGGTGAAATCTTAATTCCGGTAAGGTTTGCCTTTTCAAAATCACCTTCAAGGAGCGAAACTGAAAGTGTATGCCTTCCAGGTTTGGAGAAATTGATCCAGCCGATTGGAAAGTCCATATAAATGGATGAAGAGTTCTGCTGATTTTTGATTTTGGAACCCTCCTCCGTTTCCACCGACCAAACCATACGTCCGTTTCCGGAATAAGTCAGATCAATCAGATAGGTACCGGCTTTCATCACTTCCACTTCCCAGGCTGCCTTTGCATTTTCGGACCATTTGTTGATCTGTACCACATGTTTCCACTCCCCAAATTTCTCCATCCATTGCCGTGGGTTCTTCACGCACCCTTCAACTTTGGCAAAATACGCAGGGATCGTTGTTTCCATGGCAGGATCAATCGCATGGGTCGGATCTACTTCAGGTTTTCCTCTTAAGGATAACTCGATAACACTGATGAATTTTTCCGTTGGTAACCGCTGAAGGGAAAAATCGATCCAATTGCCGTTCTTTTTAAAGGAAACAGTTTTTTGGCTTTTCCCGTTCAGGAGATTGGCACCTACAATTTCGGTTTTCAATCCCGGTAGAAAAAGGTGCCCATTCTCCGGCCATTTGTAAACAGAGAGAAATAGCTTGTTCCCTTTTACGGTTACATCGCCCCAGGGAAGGGTGTGTTTCCATGGCGAGGATTCTGTGCCATAAACAACCTGAGGATACCGCCTGATCCATTCGCCTGCACTGCGCAACGATT
>CAZGSQ010000297.1:0-2113 GCA_964528535.1 uncultured Tangfeifania sp.
TATTTTGGGTATCTTTAAGTTTAAATTCACCCTCAACCATCATCGAATCCAGTCCAGTCATCTTGTGATATTCATCGCTGACCCCTTTTATCGTAGCCAATACCTCCCTGTTCTCGTACCTCAACAAACCAT
Source organism: uncultured Tangfeifania sp. (assembly GCA_964528535.1). GTDB lineage: Bacteria > Bacteroidota > Bacteroidia > Bacteroidales > Prolixibacteraceae > CAINVV01. The sequence continues at coordinate 133 of CAZGSQ010000297.1, forward strand.
TCGATTCAACAACCTCCGAAAAATACAGGACATCCTTCATTTTTCGGATATCCTTAAATACCTGTACATTGGGATCAAAACTATTCCCTTCGGCAAGGGTTATTTTCAGATCGGGATCGAAAGTCGAGAATAGGGATTTGATCAGGCTATCGAAACCGTTGAAACCAGAAAGCCCGATAATCAGCCCCATCGTCCCAATCGCCATACCTGCAACCGAAATGGCCGATATGATATTGATCAGATGGGTCTTCTTTTTTGAGAAAAGGTATCTTTTTGCTATGTAATACGCGAGGTTCAATTCGAGAATAAATTTGAAATCACTTTTTATAAGCTTTTACCAGAAGACCGGTTCCTGTTTTGTGTCGAAAAATAACATCCGAAGCATTCAGGATTGCACAGAAAGGGAAGAACAACAGGTAATAAAAAGGAAGGAGTATGAAAAAAACTTTGGAAATGCCAAGCATCAAAATCGGATATTTCATCGAAAATTTCCACGATAATGATCCCAAAATACCATAGGTATATCTCGCCTCAACATCCTTAAAACCTGCACGTTGCAATTTACGGGTAATGTCGTCGATAGCATACCCATCCCTGACGTGTTCTTCGATGAAACCATGGACTTCGTCGTGCTCATGATCGTGGGTATCCGACCCACCCTGATCGGAAGGGGTCGAAATCAAAAGGACACCATTCTTCCTGAGCGATTTGAAGAAATTACGGAAAACCACTTCGTCTTCTTCAATATGTTCCATCACATCGACAGAGAGAATCAAATCATAACAATATGGATCACTGTACTTTACTAAGTCAGCATATTCAAAACTGACCCTTTTGTCCAATCCGGTACTACTAAAAAACCGATTGCAATCATCGATCTGTTCTTGTTTAACATCCACCCCTTTTACAATAGAACCACTAAAAATCCGGCTCATCCGGTAACTGTACTGGCCAAATCCCGAACCGGCATCTAAAATTCGGATCTTCCCTGAGAACGATTTTTTTCTCAGCAATCGAAGCTCCTTTTTGACATGCCACGCCCTCAGCAACAAAAGATCGAGCAGTGAATAAAACACTTTTCGCAGGAAGGGGGTGCGGTTGAAAACACTCCCAAGTCGTCTTTTAATCGGATCGTACTCCATATGGAACTTATAACGGATGAATGGCTTTAGCTGTCCTGAATATCACTTTAATAATTTGTCGATCTTTTCAATATAGTCAAGGCTATCGTCGAGAAAAAATTCGAGCTCGGGTACATGGCGCAGTTGAAACCGGACAATGTTTCCGAGTTCGCCCCTCAATTTGCTTTTGTGCAATTTAATATCTGCCAAGACTTCTGCGGAACCTTCAGACGGGAATATGCTCAGGTAGCACCTTGCCAACGACATGTCCCTTGTTACCCTGACAGTTGTGAGCGATAAGATACGCCCTTTGGCCAATATTTGTGTATCGCGGCGCAAGAGTTCACCCAGCTCTTTTTGGATCAAACGCCCTATTTTATTTTGTCGTGTTGAATATTCTTCCATTTTATAACCTATTTTAATGCAAAAATAGATAAAATCAGCGGGTTCTAAGGATTTTGACAATTATCTTTCCGGCATACGCCTATCTTTGTCGCTTTGAATCTTCATAGAACAATAGTATCAGCCTTTGATGAACATGAATCAGCCCATAAATCCGATGATCTATTCGTTTCCACCGATCGCGAATCCCGAAAGTACCGTGCTAATTCTGGGAACGATGCCAGGAAAAGAATCCTTACGGGCGCAGGCTTATTATGCCCATGGTCAGAATGCATTCTGGAAAATTATTTTCTCCCTTTATGACCGGTCCTTTTCATCCGACATAACAATTCGAAGAGAAGTCCTGCTCCAAAACGGTATCGCACTTTGGGACGTTCTTAAATATTGCGAAAGGGAATCAAGCCTTGATAGCGACATCAGGCAGGAAGTACCCAATGACCTGCGGAACTTTTTGCAGA
>CAZGSQ010000298.1:0-2105 GCA_964528535.1 uncultured Tangfeifania sp.
CTTCCGATCTCAATGCAAAATATTCATTACCAAGTGATTCCTTAGGAAAAATAACCGCAATATCACATGAATTTAAACCCCAATTCATTGCATATAGATTCAATGTACTATCCGATACCAGATGAAGCCCTCGTTCCTGGATGTTTTCAGAACCGGTTGGTTCTACCAATAACCAATCGAGTGGCACATTTAGTGGTGTATTCGGCATAACAGTCCCGTTAACATAAGGTGTTGTCGATTTGCCGATAAAAAGAGAAAATTTACATTTGTGTACGGAAGTAAGGGTTATATCAGTTCTATGCTCTGTCCAATATCTGTTTTGAATAAAACCAAACCAAAAATCCTTTCCTTCAGTCGATTTATGGCAAGGATCTGTCTGTCCAAACCCATTTAGAATGGTTGAAAAGAGGAGAATAAAAATAAGCCGTAAAAATCTCATTCTTAAATGAATTTGGCGTAAATATTTAAAAATATAAATTCGATCCAATTACTCAATTCTTCTTTAATAAAGAAGTACCACCGTACCTGTTTGGCGGTGGCTCCTTCCCAGAAAATCGATATAGTTAAGCACCCAAAGGTAGCTTCCCGGGGGTGCGAAATTTCCATTTGGCATACGTCCATCCCACCCTTTGATTTCATCTTTTGTTTCAAAAACCACATCATTCCAGCGGCTTACCACTGTGAAATGGTAACCCTGAGGCGCAATCCCTTCGGAATTCAGCAGGTACTCCCGGTCTTTGCTGTTGGGCGCGTTGGGCGAAAAGGCATCGGGCGTAAACAAACGGTCGAAAGCCACAAGCAATCCGTGCGATACCGTATCGGTACACTGGTCCGAGTTCGATACTTCCAGATATACCCTCATGTGGCCTGTTTTGACAAAATGGTGCGAAGGGTTTTGGACAGATGAGGTTATCCCGTCACCGAAATCCCAAAAATAAGCCGAGCTGCCTATACTGTTGTCTGTAAAGGTCACATCCGGCTTATCGTTGTAAACCACATTATTGTCCATCGCAAAGGCGGCCACAGGTTTGGGGTAGGTCCGCAGGGCGTCCTTTTGGGTCAACGTATCGGCACAGCCTGTCACCGAAGAGGTGGCTGTGGTGACGATCGAATAAGTTATGCCGGGTTGGGTGTAGGTGTGCGAAACATTTGGACCGGTACCTGTTTTCGCGTCACCAAAGTTCCAATCGAAGGAAACCCGGTCAATATTGTCTCCTACCATTCCGGAGAGCGTTGTTTCAAAAGGAGTACACCCTGCTATCGAAGTAAAGCCAACCGATACGTTGGGCTGCCTCTTAAGGTTGAAGACTGCCGGTTGGCTTTTGCAACCGAATTCCGATACAACCTTTAGCCCGATGGTCGTGGCCGGCTTGGTTTTAAGGTCAAAGATCAAAGGCCCCTGGGTTTTGACCGGGTCTTTAACAATCTCTGAAGGGGCCAGCCCTGTGAGGTCCCAAAAGTACTGGTCCCTTGCATTTCCTGAACCCGCATAGGATATTTCGTGTTCTCCCGGCGTGAGGCAAATGCCTGGCGCCATGTCGAACCCGGTGGTCGGCACAGGTGCTGCACGTACCATTTTCCTGACCAAAACAGAGTTTGAACAGTTCTTGTCGGTTGTGACCGTGAGCACGATGTCGTACCTTCCGTCAAGGGAATAGTTATGCTTTGGGTTGGTCCCTGTTCCGGTGGTGTTGTCGCCAAAATCCCAGTCGTATTTCACTCCGGTTTCGGTATTCGTGGCGCTGAACTCAAAAAAGTCGGGCTGGCACAAAATGGAATCTTTGACCGAAAGCCCCAAAGTGGGGATGACCCTGATATCTCCAATGGTATGCGATGCGGAACAACCGTCCTGCCCAACAGTAAGGACAAGGTCGCGCTTGGATTGGTTAATCCCGAGGGGAATTTTTTGCTTGTTGAGCCCCAAACCCTTAACAATTGTATCTCCCCCGAAAACCCATGTAAACATGGCCAGACCAATTTCTACATCACCAACATAGGTGGCATCGAGGTTGTACCCATAACACTTCTGTTCGTCGATGGTAAGCCCGACTTTGGGGATCTTGTAGAACCCAATGTTAAAAACCGTGTCCGTGGCACACGAAAAC
>CAZGSQ010000299.1:0-2088 GCA_964528535.1 uncultured Tangfeifania sp.
TAGATGAAATTATCGCATCTAAAAAGCAACATCCTGATAAGGACATCTCAAAATTGGAATCCAAAATCGACCAACTCGTTTATCAGCTTTATGGTTTAACGGAAGAGGAGATAAAGATTATTGAAAATTCCTGAATCTTGTTACATGGCAAAGTTGAGGCTGTCGAAAAGACAACCCCAACCTCTCCATTTTCATAATAAACTATTAATCAATTATTTGTAAATCGGGCCATAAGTAGCACAGGCACGGTAATCGGCACCTTCCTTGTTAGAGCCAAAAGCGGACCAAACGCTAGGCCTGAAAATCTGATCTTCTGCTACATTGTGCATATTGACCGGTATTCTCAGGATCGAAGCGAGGGTAATCAGGTCGGCACCAATGTGACCATACGAAATCGCACCATGGTTGGCACCCCAGTTGGCCATTACGCTGTAAACATCCTTGAAGGCATCGGAATTGTCTAGGCGTGGGACAAACCAGGTTGTCGGCCAGGTAGGATTGGTCCGAACATCCAGGGTTTTGTGGACATCTTCAGGCAATTCAACTGTCCAACCTTCGGCAATCTGGAGAACCGGTCCGAGACCTTTAATCAGGTTCACGCGCGACATTGTGACCGGCATTTGTCCGGCAGTTTTGAACAACGAAGAATATCCGCCACCACGGAAATACCCCAAATCGGCAGGGCACCAGCTTGTATTGGCCAAACAATCGGCAGCTTCCTGTTCGCTGATCTCATAGAACGGTTTCATCACAGGATTTCCTTCTGCGTCTTTCTGACGGGCAGTGGCATCAAGCGTCGTGGAACCTGAGTTGATCAGGTGGATGATCCCGTCTTTTGCAAGACCTGTCAATTCAATTCCTGTTACCCTTTTCACAGCTTCAGGGCTCCAATAGGTGCGCACATCGGAGAAAATTTGGGCTGTATTGGTGAGCAGATGACCAAACAACATCGCAACACCGTTTAAGCTATCGTTTTCAGTCGCAAATACATACGCTTCCCTGATCCCGTTCCAGTCGAATGAGGAGTTCAGGAGGGCTTCTGTAAAGTCAGCATTGGGATAATAGTCTGTCCATTGGCGCTGTCCCTGGAAACCTCCAACGATTGCATTGTGTCCTTTTGCCTCTTCGCCGAAACCAAGTTCTTTCAATCTTGGATTGCCAACCATCAGATCACGGCAGATCAACGTCATCTTGATCACAATTTCCCATTCCCAATCTTTGCGGGCGCGGTCCGATTGCTTGGATGGCTCATTCCAATCTTCACCTTCTGTACAGTTTTCTTTCGTCCATGCCAAAGCTTTTGCATATTCTTCTGGATCGAAAATGCCCTGGTCGATACGGCGTTTTACTTCGACAGAATCAACAAATTCAGTCCGCATACCCAGGTATTCCTGGAAGAAATCGGGGTTTACCATCGAACCGGCAATGCCCATTGAGGTGTAACCTATTGAAAGATAGGACTTGTTTTTCATTCTTGCGGAAGCCAATGCAGCTTTTGCGAAACGGAGGATCTTGGTTTTTACATCATCGGGAATGGTCATGTCACCAGCGTCCTGAACGTCACGGCCATAAATGCCAAAGGCTGGAAGACCTTTTTGGGCATAACCTGCCAATGCTGCTGCAAGGTAAACCGCTCCCGGACGCTCGGTCCCATTGAATCCCCATACTGCTTTTGGGAGCAAAGGATCGCTATCCATTACTTCGGTCCCGTAGCACCAGCAAGGCGTAACTGTCAATGAAACACCAACATCTTCGCGGCTAAACTTATCGGCACAGGCGGCAGCATCGGCGACCCCGCCAATGGTCGTATCGGCAATCACACATTCCACTTTTTCACCACCTGGAAAACGCAGGTTGGCTTCGATCAAAGCGGCTGCTGCTTTTGCCATATTCATGGTTTGTTCTTCGAGCGATTCCCTTACGCCCCTTTCGCGTCCGTCAATAACCGGACGGATCCCAATTTTTGGTAACTTTCCAATCAACATGTTTGCCATTGTTAAAAATTTAATTTTAATGATTAATAAACAATATAAATTAACTACTTGAATTCCTGATATTTAAAAAATGACTTAAATTGTATTTGACAAT
>CAZGSQ010000300.1:0-2084 GCA_964528535.1 uncultured Tangfeifania sp.
GTTCTTCAAACTCACCCTTGTATTTTGCCCCTGCAATCAAGGCCCCCATGTCCAGCGAAAAGACCTGCTTGTTTTTCAGGTTCTCCGGCACGTCACCACGTACGATACGTTGGGCCAGCCCTTCAACAATGGCTGTTTTTCCGGTTCCTGGTTCACCAATCAGGATGGGATTGTTTTTTGTACGACGTGACAAGATCTGCAAAACCCTGCGGATCTCTTCGTCACGTCCAATCACGGGATCGAGTTTCCCTGATCTAGCCCTTTCGTTGAGGTTGACTGCATAACGGTTCAGAGAGTTAAATGTATCTTCTGCAGTCTGACTGTCAACCTTTGAGCCTTTCCGCAATGCTTTAATAGCCTCTTCCAACTCTTTTCTTCCCATGCCACTGTCTTTCATCAACCTGCTTACAGCATCGCTTCCTTCTAAAAGTCCAAGTAACAGGTGTTCAACAGACACATATTGATCGCCCATTTTCTGGGAAATCGAAGTTGCCCTTTGGATGGCAGAATTTGAGGCTGAGGAGAGGTAGTTCTCCCCACCTGTAACTTTGGGATAGCTTTGGATAATTTTGTCAAGTGCTGCCGTAAAGATGGGAATGTTTACACCCAGTTTTTTAAGTAGGAATCCGGTAACACTCTCAGCATTGACCATCAATCCCTTAAGGAGATGGCCTGTTTCGATGGCCTGTTGGTTGTTTCCTTCTGCCATCTTAACAGAATGATTTACAGCCTCCTGTGCTTTAATTGTAAAATTGTCAAAGTTCATTATTTCGATTTTTTAGTTTATGATCCAACGGATATCAATAGCCAATTAGAAAACTACGATTATCGCTACCGCTGGCTCAAAATACCTGCCAAGTCTGGCGACAGACATTTTGGCATTATGATAATTTGTAAATATGAACTTTTGACAGGCGAATTTAGATGGGTTATCAAAAATTGGTAGGAAGAGAGTTTGGATAAACTGGGTAACCTTTGAAGGATCTTCTTATCCCACTTTCTTTAAAGGGCGCAGGGAATTTGGAAAAACGAAACCAAGGGGGGATATCCATATCATGTAACACATTGATATATTGATAGATGTACATAAATCCCCCCTGCCCCCCTTTTTTTAAAGGGGGAGTACTTCAAATAAAATTTCGGAAGTGTTTCATAAACTGGACGCGTTCCCAAGCAGCAGGATTCCCGCTGTTGGCACGGCTCAAACGCCCCCTGAAATCACCGATGGTCTCAAATTCATTTTCATCCATCCAATTCGAAAGTTCATCGGTCATCTTCCTGATTTGTGTAAGATCGTTATGGTACAATGTAGAGACAACCTGAGTAATTTGGGCACCCGCCAGTAACTGTTTGATAAGCGCGGCACTATCGTGAACCCCGGTTGAGGCTGCAACATCGCAGATCACACGCCCCGAAATGATGGAAACCCAACGCAAGGTATTGCCCAGATCGGAAGGTGAACTCAGTACAAACCCTGAATTAAGGACAAAATTGTGGATGTCGATATCTGGCATCCAGGAACGGTTAAAAAGAACGATACCTTCTACTCCTGCCTGATCGATCTGTTCTACATACCGAATGACATTGGTTTGGTATGGACTGATTTTGAGTGCAATAGGAATCTTTATGCTCGTTTTTACCTTGGCAATAATTTCGAGTGTCGCTTCAATGATCTCTTTCTCGCCCCGTTGTTGATCGGAGGGGAGGAAAAACAGGTTGAGCTCCAATGCATCGGCTCCTGCTTTTTCAATTTCCTTTGCAAAACTCGTCCATTTTTGGGAACTGACACAATTGATGCTTGCAATAACCGGAATCTGAACAGCCTTTTTTGCCCCGGTAATCATTTCAAGATAATTCGTCAGAATATCCTCTTTGACAACTGTTTGCATATAATCCATGGTTTCGGGGAACACAAAATGCCGGTTGGTCATCGTATGGATCGTTTCTTCCATTTCCATGATGATCTCTTCTTCAAAGAGTGATTTCAGCACAACAGCGCCTGCGCCAGCAGCTTCAAGATTTTTGATCTTCGCAACAGAATCTGTAAGTCCGCTACTTCCAACAACAATCGGATTTTTAAGTTG
>CAZGSQ010000301.1:0-2074 GCA_964528535.1 uncultured Tangfeifania sp.
CGAAAAGCCAGTCGCGCAAAGCTGCTTCCATTTCAATGTATGTCGAATCGGAAGTTGCTTCAAAATAAAGCTTCGCCTGGGTGATTGCCCCGACTGTCAGGTTGTTCGAACACCAGATGTAGGGAATCCCATTCAGGAATGGATCGGTTTTGCCCCTGTCGTAAATGGCTTTCAATCCACTGTTCATAAAACCAGAGAAGGTTTTAGATGCCTGGATGTTCATGTTGGCCAGGTTGGCATGGCCCATGTTGACAAACGGATAGTATTGATAATGGCGGGCCCTGCCCAACTCCATCCATGGTGTTACCTGTTCCAATTGTCCCCAGTAGGAGGCCTGTTTCTCAAAATAATCGTCACCTGTTAGTTTAAAAAGTTCGATGGCAGCTAGTTCAAGGTCATCCACATAATTGTCTTCTTCATAGAAATAGGGAGAAACGACACAGGTGGTTTGGGCAACACCCAAGTCGGTCAAGCCAAAACTGTAGGCTTGTTTAGCTTTGATGGCCAACCGATTGCATAAATCCGGTTCTGATTTTTTCAGAATCCGGGCAGCCAAAGCAAAAGCGGAACTGAATTTTCCTGCTGTTGAAGAGACCCCTGTGGAGCGGTTTTTGTATTTGGAAATGCCCTGAACTTTACCGGTCACAAAGTAAACCGGCCGGTAAGGGCCATTTCCGTAGGAGGCAGGATCGTTGGTTGGCAAGCGTAACCCGGCGTGGTCCCGGTCGTCGGCAATCTGGTTGTACATTTCGCCACTATCGGGATTCATTTTCATCAACCATTCCAATCCCCAGCGGATTTCGTTCAGGATATCAGGGGTTCCATCAGCACCTGGAAGCCCTGCGGCATTGTAATGGTCCCCAAAGATTTCAGGATTTTGGGAATAAGCATATAACATCTGGTAAACAGCATTTGCAGAGGTTGTTACATATTGGAGGTAATCACTAGCATCGTGCCATCCGCCTATCACATTGATGATCTGACCCGATTTTGTAGGATGGTCAACGATAAAACCGTCGTGTGTATGACAGGAATCCTTCAGGTAGGGATTGTATCCGCAACGTTGCTGCCGCATATAGTTCAGGGTATAATCGGCAGTGCCCTTGTAAACATCATGTGATATTGCAAATTCGGGTGATCGGGCCATACCCATTTTTAAGTAATAACGCCCATCTTTCTCAAAAGAAGTAAAACTGAGCCTGGCGGCAGATTTCATTCCCCACTTTTCACCGCTGTACTGCAAAGGTTTTCCTTCAAAAGCCACCTTGCCGGAAATGGCATCAATGAGTTGAAAAGTTGTTAATTGCGTGTCCTGATCAGAGATAAACACAGCAACTTTCACTGATTGAGGCAGATAGCCGAGTTGGTTGATTCGGATCCATGAAGAGGCCGAGGCCGTTGTGGAGGATATTAATAAAATTAGTCCAGGCAGTAGGTTGTGTAATGTGTTGTATTTGTGCATATGATGTAATATTGTCGATTACCTTTTGAATTTTTCCACTATTTCATTGTGTTCCATTGTATCAAGGGCTTTTGTTTTGTGGCGCAGTGAATATCGAATTTTTCAACAACTTTCCGATTGCGCCTTACGATTCGGTATAACCTGCAATTCTACAATAGTTTAACACCTACGGTGTAATGACCTGTACCAGAATAATATTTTGAAATCCTTTCTCCGGTTGCTGAGCGAAGCCGAAGCACCGGTTGTTGAAGGAAGACACATTACAGGTTGCGGAGCGGAGTCGAAGCACCGTTTGCTGAGGGAAGCCGAAGCATCGGTTTCCCTTCTTTTGTCCCTCACCTCCAAGCCCCAAGCCCCCCGCTCAGTACCTTCGTTCCAAACCTGCTCCCCTGAAATAGTGCAGGAGGATCTGTTGGTAGGTAAAACCTTTGTCGCCCATAACGGCTGCACCGATTTGGCATAATCCTACACCATGCCCCCAACCGGCTCCCCGAAGGATGAAGTTAACTTTACCGTCGTCTTCAGTTTGCTTTTCAATGACAAATGCAGAACTGTAAAGATGTGATTTCGACAACCACTTTCTGATTTGCAGTTCCTTGCCAACGATCATTG
>CAZGSQ010000302.1:0-2070 GCA_964528535.1 uncultured Tangfeifania sp.
TCCTCACAACAACAAGTAGCGAAAGCTTTCACCTTAAAATGGTGAAAGCTTTTTTATTATTTTTTACTATATTTGTCAAAAAGAGAAAGATGAAAACAGCAACATCAAACGATTTACAATTAAACTATAGGCAAGTTGTACAGATTGTAAAACAACTTTCGCTTGGCGATAAAATTAAGCTTTCGAAGGAATTGGAAAAAGAAGCGATTAATTCAAAATTGACGTTACTGCTTAAGACCTTTAAAACAATCGAATTAACCGAAGATGACATTATCGAGGAATGTGATGCAGTAAGAGAAAAACTCTACCTTAAATCAAATGGGCAATAGGATCATTCTGGATACCAATGTGATGGTAAGCTTTCTTATTGGTAAACGGTTGCGAAGACTAAAAGACAAACTATCAGATTCCTCAATTAAACTAATTATTACAGATCAGTTAATCAGGGAATTGCTATTGGTAACTTCCCGTCCTAAATTTCGAAAGTACTTTGAAAAACGAGATGTTACCGAATACATTAACTTGATTTCGATTATTGGTTTGAATTATCAAATTCCAAATATACCACAAATTTGTCGTGATCCTAAGGATAACTTTCTTCTTGGTCTTTGCGAAATAGGGAATGTAGATTATCTGGTCACCGGAGATAAAGACCTTTTGGAATTGGAAGAGTACAAAGGCACCAAAATACTCATGGCAACAGCATTCGAAGACTTGCTGTAATTTACTCTGCCTGCTTCATCGAAAAGGCAATCCGCTTTCTTGGAATGTCCACTTCAAGGACTTTTACCTTCACATGTTGGTGCAATTTAACCACCTCTGCCGGGTCGCCCACAAACTTATTGGCCAATTCGCTGATATGCACCAATCCATCCTGCTTAACTCCTACATCGACAAAAGCCCCAAAACGTGTAATGTTTGTAACAATACCGGGAAGGACCATTCCCACCTGTAAATCTTTCACCGAGAAAATCCCATCAGCAAATTCAAATACTTTGATCCCTGAACGTGGATCAAGACCGGGTTTTGCCAATTCTTTGAGGATATCGTTTAATGTTGGCAACCCAACATCCTCACTGATATAACGTTCGACGTTGATCTCAGATTTCAGTTTTTCCGACCCGATCAGTTCCTCAACCTTGCAATGCTTGTCGGCGGCAATTTTACTGACCAAAGAATACCTTTCGGGATGGACGGCAGAATTGTCAAGCGGATGGACAGCACCCGGAATCCGTAGGAAACCTGCACATTGCTCAAAAGCCTTGGGTCCCATCCGGGGAACTTTCTTTAACTCTGACCGTGAAGTAAAGGGTCCGTTTTCTTTCCGGTACTCCACAATGTTCTGCGCCAATAGTGGACCTAAGCCTGAAACAAAATTGAGCAAATGGCTGCTGGCCGTATTGACATTGACACCAACAAGGTTAACGCACGATTCAACAACAGTATCGAGTCCTTTCTGCAAAAGCTTCTGGTCAACATCATGCTGATACTGACCGACACCAATTGATTTTGCTTCAATCTTCACAAGTTCAGCCAGCGAATCCATCAACCGACGCCCGATGGAAACCGCTCCCCGAACAGTCACATCATATTGGGGAAACTCGTCACGGGCTACCTTGGAGGCCGAATAGATCGAAGCACCATCTTCGCTCACAACAAAGACCTGAAGTGCGCGGTCGAAACTGATTTTTTTAATAAATGCCTCTGTTTCACGACTTGCAGTACCATCCCCAATAGCGATTGCCTCTATCTTATAGGTATTTACAAGGGCCGAAATTTTCCGGATCGATTGGCTGACTTCCGATTGTGGTTGGTGTGGATAAATGGTTTCGTTATGGACAAGGTTGCCCTGGGCATCGAGACATACAACTTTACAGCCGCTGCGATAACCGGGGTCGATTGCCAGGACCCGCTTCTGTCCAAGTGGTGGTGCCAGAAGTAGTTGGCGCAGGTTTTCAGCAAAAACCCTGATCGCTTCCGCATCGGCCTGGATTTTGGAAGAAGCTGAAAATTCTGTTTCAATGGCAGGTGAAAGCAACCTTTTGTAACTATCTTTCACTGCCAGTGACA
>CAZGSQ010000303.1:0-2067 GCA_964528535.1 uncultured Tangfeifania sp.
AGCTTCAGGTGACTGGAGTTCAGACGTGTGCTCTTCCGATCTCTCTGCCGGTCATATTTCTACTGAAGAGGCTAGCGAATTGATTGAGTACCTTAATCAGAATCTTGGTAATGAGAAAGTTAAATTTTATACGGGAGTCTCCTACCGTCACCTGCTCGTGATCAGGGGTGGAAACAAGAACCTGGTTTGTACCCCTCCTCACGATGTCCCGGGGCAGAAATACCTGCCTCTTCTGCCGAAAGCAGCAACCGAAGCTGGCGAGTCAACGGCTAAACTCATCAATCAATTGATGCAAAGTTCAAAGGAATTGCTGGCGAACCACCCGATTAACCTTACCAGGAAGTCGCTTGGCAAAGAACCTGCCAACGCTATCTGGCCCTGGTCTCCGGGGTACAAGCCGGACATGAAAAGCCTGAAAGAACTTTTCGGCATTCAGAGAAGCGCAGTCATCTCAGCTGTCGACCTGATTCAGGGAATAGGCGTTTATGCTGGCATGGACGTCATCAAAGTTGCAGGTGCTACCGGACTCTACGATACCAATTACGAAGGGAAAGCCGAAGCAGCTGTGAAGGCCCTTCAAGACCACAATTTTGTCTACCTCCATGTGGAAGCCAGTGATGAAGCGGGTCACGAAGGTGATTACGATCTAAAGCTGCGTACCATCGAATACCTGGACCAGCGAATTCTTGGCTATTTGATGGATCAGACTGCTAAAATGGGGGAACCCGTAACGATTGCCATGCTGCCAGATCATCCAACACCGTGGAAACTTCGCACCCATACCAGGGATGCCGTTCCTTTTGTGATCTATCGTCCGGGCGAGGAACCTGATGCAGTGGTTAGCTACGATGAAGAGGCTGCAAAGCTTGGATATTATGGCCAATTGAGCGGAAATCAGTTCATGGAAGCACTCCTGAAACAATGATTTCCAAATGATTAATAGTGAAATTGTGTTGAGTTATGAGTTAGGTCTTCACTTTTTCCATTTTCCTTTCAAATGAAAATTTATCATGAAATACTACAGTACCAACAGGCTTTCGCCGGAAGTTGATCTCCGTACAGCAGTCACCAAGGGGTTGGCGCCGGATAGAGGGTTGTACATGCCTGAACAGATCCTTCCGCTGGATCCTCTGTTTTTTGCCCAAATGCCTCACCAAACATTTCAGAAAATGGCAACCGAAGTGGCCAGGAATCTATTTGGCGAAGACATCCCTATGGAGATTTTACAGGAGATTGTTTACGACACATTGAATTTTAATACGCCGCTTGTTGAAGTAGAAAAGGAGATCTATTCACTCGAGTTGTTTCATGGGCCAACCCTGGCCTTCAAGGATGTTGGAGCTCGTTTCATGGCCAGGATGCTTTCTTATTTCCTTTCCGGGAAGCAGGATACAGTTCATGTGCTGGTCGCCACCTCTGGGGATACCGGCAGTGCTGTTGCCAATGGATTTCTGGGTATCGAAGGAATCAAGGTGCATGTCCTTTATCCCAGGGGCAAAGTGAGTGAAATTCAGGAGAAACAGTTCGTAACATTGGGGCAGAATATTTCGGCACTCGAAGTGGATGGCTCTTTCGACGACTGTCAGTCACTGGTCAAGGCTGCCTTCATGGATGACGAGTTGCAACAGAAGATGGTACTTACCTCTGCCAATTCTATCAATGTTGCGCGATTCCTACCCCAGGCATTTTACTATTTCAATGCCGTAGCCCAGTTGAAAACAAGGGATCGCAAAATTGTTTTTTCTGTACCAAGCGGAAACTTTGGTAACCTGACGGCTGGACTGATTGCAAAAAAAATGGGGTTGCCTGTTTCGCGGTTTATCGCTGCAAACAACAACAACGATGTGGTTTACGACTACCTTCTTTCAGGAGAATTCCAGCCTAAACCATCCGTTACCACGATCGCCAATGCCATGGATGTAGGTGATCCAAGCAACTTTGCAAGGATACTGGATCTGTATGACCACGACCATGCCAGAATTTGTGAGTTGATGACCGGAACTACCTATACCGATCAGCAGATCAAGGAGAGCCTGGCCGAATGTTTCAGGAAGACCGGATACCTGT
>CAZGSQ010000304.1:0-2062 GCA_964528535.1 uncultured Tangfeifania sp.
AGATAGCTTCAGGTGACTGGAGTTCAGACGTGTGCTCTTCCGATCTATCACGCAGTAGTTTTGGGAACATTGGAATCCCCTCGGGTAAAAGCCCGTGTAATTCAGCTGCCGTCTCAAGATTATGCGGATAACGGCTGGTGAAAATACTGCTCCGACTCGGGCTGCAACTTGATGCGGTCAGATACGCTTGAGTGAAACGAAGGCCTTGGGCGGCGAGGCGGTCGATGTTGGGCGTGTGGATGCCGGGATTGCCGTAGCATCCAAAGTCCTCGGCGCTAATATCGTCGCCAATGATATAGACAAAGTTGGGACGTGAATTGGTACTGGCGGATAGGCCGGTGAGTGCGCTCAACCCGAATATTAAGATTAAACAGAGATAACGCATGTGAGTGCTGGTTTTGATTGGGGTTTTTAGGGACGCGAAATGAGGCGAGGGGCTGTGATTATTTTTCTTTAGGCTTAGGCATGATTTCGTGCCAACGCGGCATTTTGTCGCGTCGATCTGCGACCGAGAAATTTTCTAGACCTTGATACATTGCCTCCCAAACAGGTTGCTTGAAAAAAACGGTATCCGCGTAGGTAAGCGCTGTGGCGTATTGGAAAGCGAATTCACGGGTTCCGTCGCGTTTTTCGCGAACGAATGCGAAATCGGCATCTGTGTGCAACGGGCCGTAGTCAACGGCGCCGGTGGCAACGTCAAACATCGGGCGACCGCGGAGATTGGTGAGGCCGATCGTTTGATCGAGTTTTAGACCAACGGTGAGGGTCTCACCTCGGAGTTGGAACTGAAGGCCAAGGGTGCGGCCATCATCGTGGGTGTCGGTGAGTAATTTTACTTCATCGAGGACTTTAGGATCAAAACTTCCGGCCGTAATGGGTCGAAGAACAGTGACGAACGTTAGTCGTTGGCCCTTAAAGAAATAATTTTTTAGATATTGGAAAAAAGCCTGCGAGGAGTTGAAGCGACGGTCGATCTCGCGGGTTTGCGTGACCTTATCGCGGTTACCGATGAACTGAATTATGAGATCGCGCGTGTGGGGATTGGGCCAGGATTCTTGGCGAATCGCGATGCGTTCAGGATGGGAAAGAACCCAGTTTTCACCTTTTTTAAGGATATTATCGGGGTGCCACGTGTTGCTAAAAATTTTACTGCCGGCGCGTTCAATAAGGATCGAATCTACTACGATCGTGAGACCACTTTCAGGTGCGAAAAGTGTGATGCGATCGCCGGTGTAGCCGCGTTCCTCGTCGACCAAGCGCGTTCTAGCATAGTCGAGGCTACCAAAGGTGCCAAAGTGGATTTTTTCCGTCTGCACTTCGTGGTACGTGGTATCCGCTCTTAGGTAATCGAAAACGTCAGACTCGGGTGGGAAGCCGGTGCGCGCGACGATGCGGTTGTGAAAAACATCAGCTCGCCAGCCATGGCCGCGATTGGCGCGGTAACCACCATCGGCGAGCAAGACGGTCCCTTCCTGCATAAGGAGCGCAAAGGAGTTTTCATCTGCGTGGCCGTGATGGGGCTTTTCCTCATGAGCGTCGAGTTGAGCACGTTGATAATCGCGGGTGAAACGGCCGTAGGGACCGATATCGCGATAGTTAAAAAGGGCGTAGGTGCCGTCATCTCCCCGAAATGTGATTTTTTTGGAGATAAGATCGTCGACGACCTCGGCTGATTTATCCTGTTTTAGCGGTTCGAAAGCTACGGTTGGATCGAGCCATCGCAGGGCAATGCCGAGAGCGCCGATGGCCTCAGCGGGGAGTTCTTTATAAAACGCGTGATTCGCGGTGTAGAGCTGGCGAGCGGCTTCTAGGTACGTGCCGTCACGATAAGAGCTGCCTGCGAGTACGAGATTGGCGACTTGCCACATCCAGCTGTGCGTCCAATCCCCGTCGCCCCAATCGGGTAAAAGACCGTTGGGCAGCAGCAACGCTTTGGTGTGATCAAAGTAATAGCGTGCGGTGATTTTTTTCATGCGCGCGGGCAGTTCGCCCTGTAGTTCTTCGAGCGTGAGAAGGTAATTAAACCAAAAAGGCTCGTAGATAGAGGCGTCCTCGACTGACC
>CAZGSQ010000305.1:0-2025 GCA_964528535.1 uncultured Tangfeifania sp.
CAGGCACATGAACCGCACCCGACATCGAAAGTGCCATATCCACAAAGCTCCATTCGGGACGGTTGCCGGAAACGGTAGCCACACGGTCGCCTCTTTTCAGTCCAAGAGCAATTAATCCCAAAGCCAACAGCTCCGAATTCTGCACAAATTGTTCTGTACTGAACGGAATCCATTTATTGTCATATTTCCCGCAAACCGCATCAGTACGGGGATAATTTTGCATACAATGCTCAAGAATGTCGAAGGTCCGCTTGATTGCCATAGTCGTTACATTTTCTGTAAAAGTAAAAATTGTTTGAAAAAATAACTATATCCTGCAATATTTTTGTTTTAGTAACTGATTTCAGATTCAATGCGATATAAAAAAAATTACCTCAAACAGTTCACAAAAATGAATGAAAAGAGCAATAAATTATAATTATGGCCCTGCAATATATTGATATGTAGATATATAAAATCATTGTTATTTGTAATTGAATATTGTTTTGAGATCTTAAAAAAAGAGTGACCTTTGGTGGTCTTAATTTCAAAAAGTGTGCATTTTGAAGAAAAAAAGCGACACTCCAAGGCGGAAAAGGATGAACAAACAGGCACGTTTACAAGCGGCAGTGCTTTGGATGAAGTCATACAATGGCAAAAGTTTGATTAAGGGCTATGCGAAGTGGTTCGGTGTGGATAAGCTTTGTTCCATCAAGGAGCTAAAGATTCTGGGTGTCCCAATTTCTGAGGCCCTTGAAAAACAGGTTATGGAATCGGTCAACCAACAAATCTCCCAAAATCGAAAAAGGAGGTCATGTGCCTCAATGGATGATTATTACGGAGATTATATCGTATTTGAGTGTTTCCGTCCACCGTTTCCCGTTTCCTGGTTCTATTCCGAAGTTGTATAAGGTGTCCTTGTGCCATATCTTTAACCACTCTTTTAGAAAACCTGAGCCCCGTTCGCGTGGAATTTCGCCCTTTGCATTATAGAAATTCTTGTTACATTTGTATCACTCCCCCCACTCTTGCGAATTGATCAGGGTGGCTTGTAGCAACAATATAAACTTGCCTTTCATAGTTTAGGTTTTTTTCCTTTTAAAGAAGAGTATGTTCTTCCAAAATTAGTCGGAAAATATCGCAATTAAGTTTAAAAGATTGATGCCATGAATGAAAATGAAAACCAAATTGAAGTACTGATCAAAAAGTTGGAGACTCTTGTAAAACGACAGGACATTTTCTCAAAGGAAATCCAGGAGTTAAGTTACGAAATACACCGGCTTAAATACGCAATTACTTCCGAATCAGCCCCTGAACCAATTGAAGTTGAACCACCCCTGATTCCCGAGGAACCCAAGATAGAAAAATTACCTGTAAAAGAAACAGTTGGGATTAGTAATGAACCCGTAATAAAACCATTTGGTTCACAAATTTTATATCCAAAAGAATACAATCCTGATCCTGAACCTGAACCAGAGAATGAACGTGTACTCAGTATTGAGAAATTCATTGGCGAGAACCTGATCAATAAAATAGGGATCGTCATTACAGTGATAGGTGTTGCGATTGGTGCCAAATACTCGATCGACCATCAATTGATCAGCCCATTGACACGAATTATTTTAGGTTATCTAGCAGGGCTTATCCTTTTAGGTTTTGGGATTAGGTTGAAAAGAGATTACAAGAATTACAGTGCGGTACTTGTGAGCGGAGCAATGGCGATCATGTATTTCATTACATACTTTGCTTACAACTTTTATTCGCTTATGCCTCAATTGGTTGCATTTGCGCTGATGGTTATCTTTACAATCGCCACAGTGTATGCTGCCCTTAAATACAATTTGCAGGTTATTGCACATATTGGGTTGGTTGGGGCTTATGCTGTCCCTTTCCTTTTGAGCAATGATTCTGGAAACGTGATGGTACTTTACAGTTATATGGCTATCATCAATATCGGGATATTGGTTATTGCTTTCAAAAAGTATTGGAAACCACTTAATTACGCCGCATTAGCCATTACCTGGCTGATATTTTTAATGTGGTACG
>CAZGSQ010000306.1:0-1994 GCA_964528535.1 uncultured Tangfeifania sp.
GAGGGGTGGATAAAATGATTGTACCAGACGTATAGGTGAAGCAATTTTAGTTTATATCCAACAGTTTTCTTAAATCTCTCCCTTTCAATCCCTCAATGTATTCCCATACCCTATGTGCATTTAGCTCCCCCCAATCTGCATCATCGGCATGTCCTTCAATCAAAATCGTAATTAGTTGGACGCTTGTCCTGGGAAGTGAGGAATCAAAATAATCCGGGTTAATTTTGCAAAGTGCGGTCGTCGAGTCTTCTTCTATCGTGCATATCCCGGTAAGGGGTCTTTGGGAGTTTCCATTTGTATAGGCAGGCATCGTCATCATCTCTGCCGGGATACCTGCAATTTCACTTTTTAAAGCATCGATCACCATTTGCGGAATTGTACCCTCCTTTAAAGAAGCGTTGTAATAGGTCAACATTCTGTTGGTATATTCCTGATTGGTAATGGGTAACCAAAGTGGACGATCACTGCCTGTGACGATGATCCGGTTTTGATAATATCCATCATACAGAAATACACCATCGCCGAGATCCAGCAGTTTTTTGGGACGGAAAAATAACTCTTTGAACTGTTTCATGGCTTGTTTATCAGATATCAGATCAACACTCATAGCTGGTTCAAATGTAGATGAAATGTCATTAGTTCTTAGTTTGATATAAGATACCTCAGTGCAGGCATTGTCAATTTTTCCCTTGTTATAGATCAGGTTGCAAAAAGGGACATAAATCTCAGCCTTAACCTTTTCGTTTGGTTTAACGGGGTAAGCAGCATGATCATAGTTCTCGTAGGCTGCTCTGGACTCAGCATTGAGGTTTACTCCCAATGGTTTCTGCGCTACAGGTTGCTGCTGAAGATAGTGGACCAATCTTTCAGTCGTGCTGTGGTATTTCTGCAATTCAACCGCAGTCATTTTATAATATTGTTCGCCAAACCATTCCCCGGAAGAGTTTTTATCTGTGTAACTCCATTTACCAGGAACTCCAGCTAAGTCGTTGTTATCCTGTGAAAAGGAATGAAATACAAAGCCAAAACAGCAAAGGGCAATCACAATAGGTTTTACAAAGTTGACATTAGCATTCTTTTTCATATCTGGTTGATCATTATAATTTGAATTTTCCTGACCAGGTTTCTCTTTGGAACAAGGCATCAGTGGGTAAGGCTTTTGTCATGTCCAATTTAAAGAAATTCTCTTCCGGTTTTTTACCATCCTTAGGGGCATTCGGCTCACCTTCAGTTTTGGGTTTCTTTACCTGAGCTTTACCTGACTTCACATCATCTACGGCCCCTTTATAGACCGACAGGCTTTGTTCAACTTTTCCAGACATTGAACAACCCCGTTTTGTAGATGCCTCAAAAGAGACTTTTCCTGTTTGACCGAGGTAATTTTTCCCAATATCGGTTGACACATCCTGACTTACTCCAACAGACACATCCCCAACCTCAAGTCCCTTTGATCCATAACCAAGTTCACCACCAACCGTAAATGAGGTGCCTTTGGCAGAAACAGTAATTCCTGTGCCGGCAGTAACTGAATAATCGTTGATCTTACCTTTTCCATCCGTTGAAACTGTACCACTAAGACTCAGATAGGCAGATCCTTTAACCGCAGAATAATCCTCTTCTTCAAGTCCAACAGAGACTTTTACTCCTCCTCCGTATGTAGAAGCCTTTGTAAATGCACTGGTTTTGTAAGTGCCTGATATTTCGGGTGATCCTGTTACAGGTAAAGTAAATTTTACTTCTAAATTGGTACGGGCACATGAGACTCTTCCTTTTACAAACCCAAATTCGCAATCGGTACCATAAGCATCCAATCTTTTGAACAATGGTGATGATTCAGGTATTTCGCCTGTGTCGAACCGGGCTTTTCCACCTTTGTTTTTGGCTATCCGTGCATTCTCAGCAGCCGAAATAGCCGCTTGTTCCGCTTCCCATTGAGCCCATAATGAGCCAACATCACATTTGCAATCCCAATCATCATAGTATGAAAAAGATGC
>CAZGSQ010000307.1:0-1969 GCA_964528535.1 uncultured Tangfeifania sp.
CCAGTTACTTCATCTTTTAGTTTTGGTAAATGATTGATCACGATACTCCAAATCAAGTCATCGGAAATGTTATCGTAACCATGGATTATCCGATTGCGGGTACCAATAATTTTTTCGGCATTGTCGAGTTTGAAGTTTTTATCCTTTTTAAGAATCCTGTTAACAGCCTCTCCTATAATCTCAAGATCACGCTCAATCGCCCTTTTGGTTTTTATATCCGTTAAGTATTCTCCAAAAATTCTTGGCTTATTTTCATAGTAACTGTCAATCTCATTGATTGATTGCAAAATATCGTAAAGCCAGGTTTTTATTTCTTTATCCATAAATCAGTTGTTTTGAGGAGTCAATATTTTGCCTCAGATATGGATTTTTTACAGCTTTATCTTCAATTAAATCAACCTCCCTTTTGAGCAAAGCCTCCAACGATTTTTTTAGATCAAAGTAATTGTCTGCATAGTCATATAAATCTACACCATCAAAGTCCACCAGAAAATCAATGTCACTTGTTTTTTTAAATTTCTCTGTCAAAACTGAACCAAATACAAATAATCTAGTCACCTTATGTTCGTTACATAGAGCTCTGATCCTATCAATATTTTTGTCAATTATCTTCATTCCCCAAAAATACAAACTTTTTTTATCACACAGATAACTTATTTTATGGCCGGTGTTGACATAAATTACGAACATGTTTTGTAACTGGTCCTATTTCAAGAGAACGCTATGTAACTTGCTCAAGGAAGTCCAATTTAGATATTTTCCGTCCAATCACGTTGGCATTTATACCCTTTTACGACAAGGGACTGTGTGCAGAAGGATCACTAATCATTACATATCTGATTTTGCCTTTATAATATTCAGCATCAATTCATCAAAGTTACTTTTGATAGCACCTAATCTAATTATTTTTCCTAAAGCAATCTGTTTTGAATCACCAATATTTGTATCAATTACCTCTGAACTAATGACATAAAATTCCCATTGTGAGGTATCTAAAGGATTAACAGTGTCTTTATCTTTATGTGCAAGCAATGCAAATACATAAATATCAGCTTGTCTCTTTTTTTCCTTATCGTAAATATTCTCTTCATAATTCCATGCTAAAGTTTTGGGAACTCTGAATATCGGTTTAGAATAGTCCTTTTGTTTCCAGGTTTGAAGATAGCTAGATGATTTCACTTCAATTTTGATCCCATTCTCCAGTTCCAAATCATATGCATCCCAACTAATTCTATTTTTATAGTCAATATTACACGCCAAGGCAACTAAATATTCTGCAAGATTTCCCCTCTCTGTATTTCCCAAAATGTCAGAATAGGCCCATTGCCAAAAGTCAAGTAAGCTTCGTCTCTTACTGTTGCTGATTATCTCCTCAAATCCAGTTTTTTTTGTGAATTTTATTGAATCCAATTCCATACTTTATAAAGTTATAGTTCTGAAACCCGTAGATATTCCTCTTACAAGAAATTCTTATCAAGATACTCCTGAAATTTGTCTTTATATTGGTCACTTACAGGGATATACACTTTGCCAAAAATAATACGGCTCCGTTCGATCGTATCGATCTTGTCGAGGTTGACAATAAACGAACGGTGCACCCTCATGAATTTATCTTCAGGAAGCTTCAGTTCGAGCGATTTGACCGAATTCAACGACATCACGGGTTTGTCGTCGGTGGTCGTATAGACTTTGATGTAATCCTTTAACCCTTCGATGTAAAGGATGTCATTGAAATTGATCCTCCTGATTTTGTATTCCGATTTCAGGAACAGGAACTGGTTATTGGCCTCTACTGTTGGCAATGAATTGATTTCCAATTCGACCTGCTTTCTGGCCTTCCCTGCCGCTTTTAGAAATTCCTCATAACTGAAGGGTTTTAACAAATAGTCGATGGCATTCAGTTTATAACCCTCAAGGGCATACTTCTCGTAGGCAGTCGTAAAAATGATTTTGGGTGGGTCTTCCAGAC
>CAZGSQ010000308.1:0-1959 GCA_964528535.1 uncultured Tangfeifania sp.
ATCTCAAGATGCGGTGGGTATTTATGTGGGTCATAATTTAATTCATCATGCACCAAGAGATGGGGTTTTATTTGCTGGACAAAAGAATGTATTTGAATACAATGAAATTCATCGTTGTTCTTATGCTTCTGCAGATGTTGGTGCTTTCTACTCTTGGTTAGACTGGACTATTCGTGGGGTGGTTATCCGCTATAATTACATTCACAATACGGTAGGCGGCGTTAACCCCGATGATGGTTCATCTGGTACTTTTGTTTATGGAAACATATTTGCTGGTAATAGAGTGGGTGTTTGGATAGCAAGTGGCCCCGATCACATTGTTCAAAACAATATCTTCATCAAGAACATAGGACCAGTTTTTGGAATGGATGACAGGGGAAAAAGCAGGGGTTATGCCACCAACAAGAAATTGTTGGCAGGCGTAAATAGTATCAATCCTACCTCTCCACCTTGGAGTATTGAATTTCCTGAAATGCCTACCTTATTAAGTACCCATCCCGAATTGCCCCAACGCACTAAGTTTACAGGTAATGTAGTTTGGATAAAAAGCGGCGATGCAACTGCAATTCACATGAGTAAAGAGAATAAGGTGGATACAAATCTTATCCGTATTGATGGAAACTTTGTTACCGACAAAGACCCAGGCTTTATGGATACAAATGGCGGTAATTTAGGTCTTAAAACCACTGCACCTGTGTTTGATAAGATTAAAAATTTCCCACGCATTAAGTTTGATAAGATTGGATTGTACCTTGATAAGTACCGTAAGAAACTACCTTCTCCAGAAGAGTCTGGTAAGCTACCGTCTCAAAATCCGTGGAAAGATAATGATACGGATACCTATTTTGGAACGTAGTGTTTTATACTTTTTAAAGGGTTCAGAACGCTTTAAAGGTTTAGGTGCTTACCAAATAATGTCAACGAGTTCTTTGTAAAGAATAAACTTTTTATCGGTGGTGATGATTGTAAGATGATCTTCCATTGCTGTAGCGATAATTAGTTTATCAAAGGGATCACGATGTTGTGAAAAGAACGGAATAGAGAGATAATTTGTCAGGTAGGTTTCATTGATAGGCAGTATTAAAATCTGATTTGCAGTAGTGTCCTGATAAAATTGAGAAAGAGTTTTAGTAGAATCAAGTTTACCAATGTTCACTTTAATAGCAATCTCATAGAAAGATACCATACTTACAAATACACTATTTAATGGGTTGTCGATGAGCGAAAAGGCTGTCAAGGAGAGTAATAAGCTATTTTCTGTGTACCAAATAAGTGTGTGTGTATCAAGAAGAAGTCGCATTACATATAGTCTTTAAGTTCATCTAAGGGTTCATTGAAGTCGGGGGATATATAGGTAAATGTTCCCTTTGCAAACCCTGCCTTTCTTTGTTTTTTGGGAGATGTTTCTATTTCTTGGGTGAAAGTGACAATCACTTCCATGGGTTTTTCGATTGGTGGTTTCTCATTTAAGATGATGGTACCGTCTTTATATATCCCTTTAATAGCTGTAAGCATAAAAATAATTTTCTCAAAGATACCTTTTAAATATAAAGTTGATATGAATGATTTAAATACAAATAATTACAAAAGTCATTTTCGCCATAAAAGATGGATCAAAAATGCATTGTTTATTATTGGCCTTTTATTCTTTGTTGCACAAAGCTATGCACAGCCACAAAGAGACAGCCTTAACCTGTTTAAAACTAAAGTAGAAGCATTACCTACATCCAATTCTTCTGAACAATGGAAGAAGGTGGTATTTGATTTGGCCATTGAACAAGTGGAGAATGCTATTTCTGCAAACCTACCTCAGGAAGCCTCCATAGTTCTGGCAGATATTTCGACTAATTTAAACAAAGACCCTTCACAATTTACAACACAAACCAAGGACATATCCTTGATTAGTGCCTTGAAAATGCCCAAGGTAACAGAAGGTAATCCGTACATCAACCGCTTACT
>CAZGSQ010000309.1:0-1938 GCA_964528535.1 uncultured Tangfeifania sp.
GAGATAGCTTCAGGTGACTGGAGTTCAGACGTGTGCTCTTCCGATCTTGGGTATCGTGGCCTACCGGGATGACCAATCCTTTGTGATGGCAGATATTCCTGGCATCATCGAGGGTGCCCACGAGGGCAGGGGCCTCGGATTGCGTTTCCTGAGACACATTGAGCGCAACTCGATGCTGCTGTTCATGATCCCTGCCGATAGTAAAGACCACAGGAAGGAGCTGGACATCCTGCTCAACGAACTGGATATGTTCAATCCGGAACTGTTGGACAAACAGCGGTTTGTGGTCATTTCGAAGGCCGACATGCTCGACAAGGAGCTGATGGTGGAGATAGACAAGGAGTTCAATGAGATTCCGCATACCTTTATCTCATCCGTGTCCGGTTACGGAATCGTTACTTTGAAAGATGAAATCTGGAAAATTTTAAATTCTTAATGTGCCATGGGAGTGATACAGACAATTTCCGGCTGGGACAAATCTGCATTTCTTTACCTCAACAGTTTTCACAACGATCTGATGGATTATGTGATGACGCTTTTTACACTCACGCCAACCTGGCTGCTTTTTTATGGCGTGACGCTCTATGTGATCATCCGGAAATATGGCAGGAAGTCGGTTCCGGTGCTCATCTCTTTGGTGTTTATCATCCTGCTTTCTGACCAGATCGCAGGAGTGCTGAAGCATTCTGTCATGCGACTGAGACCTTCCAACGACCCGGCCATAGCACCCCTGGCCCATGTCTTTTTCAACAATGGCGGATTGTATGGCTTTGTTTCTGCACATGCCGCCAATGCCTTCTCCTTTGCGACCTTCTCTGCCCTGCTTTTTCGCAGCAGGGGTTATGCCATTTTTATCTTCCCATGGGCCTGCCTGCTGTCCTATTCCAGGATTTACCTTGGTGTGCACTATCCCGGTGATATCCTGGGGGGCATGATTTTAGGCACTTTGGTGGGATGGGGAATCTTTAAAATATTGATTCTTGTCGAAAGCCGCGCCTTCCCGGTTCATCCTTACCAGCGAAATAAACTCACGCACAATGAGTTGGAGACCATTACCATCGCCGCAACCATGGTGGTGTTTTTTACTTTTTCGGCTGTGATATTGATGCTGTCGAACGACCTTCTTTAGAATTTTGGATTGAGTTGTATCCGAATCTTATCCTCACAAAATTGATGAATAAGTTGCTCTTTACATTGCTGGTTGTGCTCCTTCTGCCGGGATGTATCAAAAATGAGGAACCGGCTTATCTCCTGAACCAGGTTCAGGACGGGATCTACATGGGCTATTTTGAATACAAAAGCCAGAATTACTGGTGTGAGATCGAGTTTAATGCAGGGAAGTATGTGGAATGGCCTTCGGGTGGAGTTATGTTTCAGAAATCATACAGCTGTCTCACTACAGGTACTTACAATTTGATTGGAGGTCAGATGAATTTCTTCATGGATGCATATAAAATGCCCGGATTTTCTGAAACTTGTACCACTGCCATGTTGCTGCCCGGATCCTACCATTGTACGGACGCAACGAAGGCCGACTCTCTTATTTTTGAAAATGGGGCAACTTCCAACAGGATCGTCTATCATCTGAAGAAGTTGAAGTTGAACTGAGAAAATTGTGATTCGTCATTGCGAACGTGCTGGGGGAAACAATCTTTTTAAAGTTGGGAAGGAAAATACCGCATTGGCTGTTCGGATTTCTGTATTGAAATATGGCGACATCTGGTTACATTTGTGGTCGTCAACAATTGAAACAAATACAATGAATTACGAAGAACGTACAATTGAATTGAACCTGCAGCTGCCACCCGTCTCAGCTCCGAAGGGATTGTACCGCCCCCTGGTGGTGGTCGACAGAGTTGTCTACCTGTCGGGTCATTTGCCCACCCGTCCGGATGGAACACTGATACAAGGTAAGGTTGGAGATCGGAAGAGCGTCGT
>CAZGSQ010000310.1:0-1929 GCA_964528535.1 uncultured Tangfeifania sp.
CAAAAGAGTTATTAAAGGGTTACGAGGTGACCAGCTTTGTACTCAAAGGCAAAGCTGACCTGGTCGTCTTCCCGGAAATTTGGGAGTGTTTAACCTGGCCTTGGAAATTAGATCGCTTGTAGGTTAAGATTTCTGCCCTAGCAGCGTTAATAAATCATTAAGAATAATTTTTCTATTTGGTGTATGATTATCTGGGAGAAAATTACCTCGATGTATACGCCACGGATCAATTGGTTTTTGTTGTTTTTTTTTGGATTAGCAGCCATTGGAGTCTTTGTGGCTACCTTGATTTTTCCAACTTTTCGGGAAATTTCTTATGCCCCGTTGCGCGAATTTATCCTGCCGCCGCCTGAGCCGGTTAACTTGACCGTTCTCTATTCGACGGAAAAAGAAGCCTGGCTGAGCGAAGTGATCACCCAGTTCGAAACCAGTGGCGCGAAAGTGGACGGGCACCCAATTAAAGTACAGCTCGAAAAAATGGGTTCCTGGGAAATCAACGCTGCCGTGCTCGATGGCTCACGGAAGCCCGTTATCGTCAGCCCGGCGAGTTCGTTGCAAATTGCGGCTTTACAAGATGCCTCGACCGCCCAGTTCGGCAAAGCGCTGGTCAACCCGGCCGATACTGCCACCTGCCGTTCAGTGGTTAAAACTCCTCTGGTGCTGGTCGCCTGGAAGGAGCGC
The DNA here is from genome assembly GCA_964528535.1 of uncultured Tangfeifania sp. Taxonomy (GTDB): domain Bacteria; phylum Bacteroidota; class Bacteroidia; order Bacteroidales; family Prolixibacteraceae; genus CAINVV01. Next base: position 682 of record CAZGSQ010000310.1, read on the forward strand.
GCAGATGTGTTGTGGGGACAGCAGCCGAGCGCATCGTTATGGCGAAATATCCACGATGCGCTCGTAAATCCGCAAGGTTGGGCCGCTCTAAACCATCCCGATTGGGGATATATCAAATTTGGACATACAGACCCGCTTAAATCAAACAGCGGTTTTATGACCATTCTGCTAATGACCTACGGTTACCACGGAAAGACCAGTGGCCTATCCGCTTCAGACATTCTGTCTGACAGCGAATTTCAGAAATGGTTCATCGAAACAGAGGCCAGTATTGGTCAGTTTGAAAACAGCACCGGTCCATTGATGCAGAAAATGATCGCTTACGGCCCAAGCACTTTTGATTTTGTTGCTGTTTACGAGGCAACTGCAATCGAGCAAGCGGATAATGCTGTTGGACGCTATGGCGAATTGCACGTTTACTACCCTTCTGCCCTGTTATGGAGCGACCATCCCTTCTGTGTGCTCAACGCTGAATGGGTTTCCCCGCAACAGTCACTAGCAGCAAAGTTATTCATTGACTACCTTACCAGCCAACCAGTACAGTACATTGCCTTAATGAAATACGGTTTTCGCCCGGTGGAAACCTCCATCAAATTGGAGCAATCGGGATCGCCGTTCGACCACTACGCATCCAATGGCTTCCGCGCCGATATATCGGGTCTGCCCGAAGTTGAAATCCCGGCTGGGAATGTGCTGAACACGCTGCGCGATTTCTGGTCAAGAAGTGTGTCTCGCTAACGAGGAGAAAAAATGAAATCTAAAAGCCAGCTATTTTTATCTATTATCGTTATTGCATCATTTCTGTTGAGCGCCTGTGGGCAAATCCAGAGTCTTGTCTCCGCCGGAACTGTGAATATGACCATTGTCTACGGTTCTGAAAAACAGGCCTGGATGGACCCGCTTGTTAAACAATTCAACGATGCCAAAAACAAAACCAACGATGGGAAAATCATTGTAGTCGAAGCAACAGCGATAGGTTCAATCGAATCAGTCCGTGGGATTATCGACGGAACACTGCAGCCAACTGTGTGGAGTCCTGCTTCCTCGGTTTATATCCCCGTAGCAAATGCAGAGTGGAAAAAAAACCACACCGATGACCTTGTGACCGGTACCCCGAAAGACCTGGTTCTCAGCCCGGTTGTGATCGCTATGTGGCGTCCTATGGCACAGGCGGTGGGCTGGCCGGATAAAGCGCTGGGCTGGGCTGATATTGCTCAACTGGCAACATCAGCTGATGGTTGGAAAACA
>CAZGSQ010000311.1:0-1923 GCA_964528535.1 uncultured Tangfeifania sp.
AGATAGCTTCAGGTGACTGGAGTTCAGACGTGTGCTCTTCCGATCTGATCCAGGTAACTCCTGCCGACGGCAGTTACGAAGTGAAGGTATTGAAAGAGTATGCCCCAAAAAATGGGATGGCCAGCGAACAGCAGACTCCAATCGTTTGGAATGGTTTGTTGTACGGAATTCAACCCAAAGATGCCGGTCCCTTGCGTAACCAATTGATTTGCGTGAGTCCGGAAGATGTAACAAAACCGATATGGACCTCCGGGAAAGAGGGTCGATTTGGATTAGGCCCCTATCTCATTGCGGACAATAAGATGTATGTGCTGAGCGATGATGGGACATTGACCATGATTAAACCGGATGCAAAAAAATACATTCAATTGGCCCAAAAGAAGCTTTTCGAAGGAACCGACGCCTGGGCACCCATGGCAATCGCCGATGGTCGGTTGTTGTTGCGAGATTCAAAAACGATGTATTGTGTCATCATAAATTAACAAAGATATGAGACGTAAGCAAATCAATATTTTACTGATTGTATTGGCCATAGGAATCGTCTTCCTGATAGGTAAAGATTTTATTGGGAAGAAGGCAGGAAAGAACATCGAAAACCCATTCAAGTATGATCTGGATGAATTTAGAAAAGTAGATTCTACCACCGTCCTGTTTAAGGAACGCATTACATTTAATGTAAAAGAAGAATCACCAAAAGGTATTGCAGTATCCGGCAACAGCATCCTGGTTGTCACCGAAAAATACCTCCTAAAATACGACTATTCAGGCAACGAATTGTCAAAATTTGAACTTCCGGATACGGCAAATTGCATTGCCACGGATGCCAACCACAAAATATGGATAGGATTGCTTCATGGCTTTTGCGCCTTGGATCAGGATGGAAAGTTGCTGAACAAATCCAAATCTTTTGGTGAACGCTCGGTAATCACCTCATTGGCAGCATCAAATGAGACGATTTTCGTAGCAGATGCAGGCAACAGAATTGTGTATGAATGCAATTTTACCGGAGAGATCTTGTCGCGGATAGGCGAAAAGGATGAAGTAAAAAAAATTCCCGGATATGTGATTCCAAGTCCCTATTTTGATGTGGCCATCGATGGCGATGGCTTCCTTTGGGCCGCCAACACAGGGCAGCACAGTCTTGAAAATTACGATCACAACGGCTACCTGCGTACCTCCTGGGGAAAGGCTTCCAACTCCATCGACGGATTTTGTGGATGCTGCAATCCTGCCCAATTCGCCATCATGAAGGATCAATCTTTTGTCACAAGCGAAAAAGGCATTCCTAAAATTAAACTTTTCGACAGGAAAGGAGTCATGAAAGGGATCGTGGCTGCTCCTGAGATGTTTGAAAATGGTTGGTATGCTCCAGATCTGGCCATCGATGACGACCAAAGGATCCTGGCACTCGATTTGGATAGAAAACAAGTAAGAATCTTTGAAAGAAAAGCTGATGGCACAAAGTAGAAGGGACTTTTTCAGAAAAGCAGGACAACTGAGTTGCCTTTCTGCCCTGGTTGGTGGATCGCTCTGGCTATTTGCTGAAAAAAGAGTTACGCTGGAGCCTTGCAACGAAAATCTGTTGTGCAGAAACTGTGGTAAAATCTCAAATTGCTCCCTGGCACCGGCTAAAAGGCAACGAAACGCTGATCTGAAATCAAAAAATTCTAACAAATAATTCATTGAACGACAAATCTTTACCAAATAATTTACCAAGAAGGCGCTTCCTGCGAAACGGGATGCAGTTTGCAATGGCAGGTGCACTTGTAGGGGTGGCTGGTTTGTCGGTAAGGAGAGCCAGGGCTACAGGTTTGGTTTGGCAGATAGATCCGTTTAAATGTGTTCAATGCGGTCGTTGTGCCACCGAATGCATCAGAACACCATCGGCAGTGAAATGTGTGCATGCCTATAACTTGTGCGGAT
>CAZGSQ010000312.1:0-1921 GCA_964528535.1 uncultured Tangfeifania sp.
CTGACCATTGCAGTGAAAAATGGATTCACACTGATCTATGATGAATTTACCCGTTCACGACCCGAAGCCAACAACATCCTTCTCCCCATCTTACAAGAAAGGATGCTTAGTACATCAGCAGCCAAGGAAGAGGATTATTACATGAAGGTGCATCCCGAATTTCGTGCCATATTTACCTCCAACCCTGAAGAATATGCTGGCGTTAACCGGACCCAGGATGCCCTCCGAGACCGTATGGTGACCATGGACCTCGATCATTTCGATTATGACACGGAACTCCAGATCACAATGGCAAAGTCAAACCTCTCTTTGGAAGACACCGAAATGATCGTGAAGATCGTGAGGGGATTACGCGAATCTGGAAAAACCGAATTCGACCCTACCATTCGTGGATCAATCATGATAGCCAAAACATTGGCCACACTGAAAACTACTCCAAACGAATCCAAGGTCATGTTCAGAAAAATATGCCAGGACATTCTCACTTCCGAAACCAGCAGGATTGGCTCAAAAACCAACCAGGAAAGGGTGAAAATTCTAGTAGATGAACTTATCGACCAATATTCATAGCTGGTGAAGTGGTGAACTAGTGAACTGGTGAAAAAAACAATCAATCACCATCTCACCATTTCACCATTTCACCATCTCACCATCTCACCATCTCACCAAATCACTAGTTAAAAAAAAGTACTATGCCAATCTCAAGCGCAATAAAAGGACTTCAAAGCATCAAATCGATGCAAAGTGTTGTTAAGTCTGGAATTCCAAATAAGGAGGATTCTGATTTTATTAAACTCTACATGTTTGAAAAGGAACGGACCCGCCTGAAAAGTGAAGAGACCCGAATCCTGATGAGGCTCGAGATCATTCAGGGAAGACTGAAGGAGATTCAGGATTATTATGACGAAAAAGCGGGCGATATGCACTCCACTGTACCCACAGTCTCAGCAGGCAAGAAAGAGAAAGAGGGTAAACCGGATTTTAAAAGCATGTCGATAGAATATTAACAATTAAAAAAAAGCAAAATGGCTGAAATGACCCATTCCCTGCAGGCGACCAATCTTGCAGATATTCTCGAAAGGGTGCTTGATAAAGGGATCGTAATTGCGGGTGATATAAAGATCCAAATCGCAGATATCGATCTTCTCACCATTAAAATAAGGTTACTGGTTGCATCAGTTGATAAAGCCATGGAGATGGGAATCAACTGGTGGCAGGAAGATACCTACCTCTCTACAAAAGCACGGGAAAAAGAGCTGATGCAAAAGCAGGAAGAGCTTGTTTCCAGACTTGAAAAGCTCGAATCGGCAGGGGCTCAAAAATAGCCGTACCATTTTAACCAATTCACACAAACAAACTGCAAAATGGAAAAAGATAACGAAAAAGATAAAAAAATCGAAGCCGATTTTGATCTCCTCGGATTAGGTGGGCTTTTTAAGGGAATTGAAAAATTGGTCAACCTGGCTGGTAAGCTTGATGAAAAAGGTGGGGTAAGCAAAGAGGGCGAAATCAACCTGGATCATTTGAGAAAAGGGATGAAGGGAGTTTATGGATTTACCATCAACACCATGGCTGGCGGATCACCCAAGGTAGAGACCTTTGGAAATATCAAAAAAACACCTGAAGGACCAAAGGTGGATGAAGAGCGCGAACCGATCACCGACATTTTTGACGAAAAGAATGAGGTGATGGTGATTGCTGAAATGCCGGGGATCGAAGAAGATGATATTAAAATTGACCTGAAGGAGGACATCCTGGAGATCTCAGCAAAGAATAAAACAAGAAGTTATAAAAAGGAACTTCTGCTTCCTGTGAAATTGTCAAAAGAAGGTCTGCGGCACAAATTCACCAACGGGATTCTTGAAATCAAGATAAAAAAGTGAAATAATGGCACTGCATGGTTTGGAAAACAAAACCCTTG
>CAZGSQ010000313.1:0-1921 GCA_964528535.1 uncultured Tangfeifania sp.
ACACGGCTCTGAACACTCTTTCCCTACACGACGCTCTTCCGATCTCCCGCAAAAAGCGGCATCACCAAAAACCTGACGAACAGCCCGGGTGCCCACGACCGTGATGTGGCCTGGTCGCCCGACGGGAAATACATCTCCTTTATCTCCGACATGACCGGTGAAGACGAGATCTATATCCAGAAACAGGATGGCAGTGCGCAAGCCGAGCAGATCACTAAAAATGCCGACACTTACAAATACTCCGTCACATGGTCGCCCGATAGTAAAAAGCTCCTGTGGGCCGATAAAATGCTGCGGTTGCAATTCGTTGATATAGAAACAAAAGCGGTGACCCAGGTTGATCAGTCAAAGAGCTGGGAATTCACCGATTACGAGTGGTCTCCCGACAGCAAATGGGTTGTTTACACATTCCCCGATCGTCGTACAACCTCGCGGATTTTCCTATACGAACTGTCTTCCAAAACAAAAACGCCGGTTACCGATACCTGGTATGATGCTGCCGGCGGCAGTTTCAGCAGCGACGGGAAGTACCTCTTCTTCACATCGAACCGCGACTTCAACCCCACCTACAGCTGGACGGAATGGAACCATTCATACAGCGATATGACCCGGATCTATTTTGTGACCCTGGCAAAAAGCACCCCAAATCCCTTTGCCCCTGAAAATGACGAGGTGAGCATTAAAACAGATGAAAAGAGCGAAGGTGAGGTTAAATCTGAAGGCAAGGATGGGAAAAAATCGGGAAAAAACGCTGATAAAAAGGATGATACCAAAGATGCAGATTCAAAGAAAGATATTACCGTTAAAGTCGATCTCGACGGAATTATCGACCGAATTGTAGATCTTTCCATCGAACCGGGTACTTACGGCAATGTGAGTTGTATCGGCGGCGATGTCTATTATGAAAAAGGCGGCCGCGGCGGACGCCCTGGCGGACTGATGGTTTACAGCCTGAAAGACCGCAAGGAGTCGAACCTCGGGGATTACGGCTTATACGAAATTTCGGCCGACAACAAAAAGATGGTCGTTGGTGAACGCGGAAAATACGGTGTCATCGACCTCCCGCATGGCGGCAAAATTGAAGTCAAGGATTGGGCCGACCTTTCCAACATGAAGGTGATGGTCGACCTGAAGGCTGAATGGTCGCAGATCTACCACGAATCGTGGCGCCAGATGAAATATTTCCTCTACGATCCGAACATGCAGGGGGTAAACTGGCCAAACATCCAGAAGAAGTATGAACCGCTGCTGCCTTACATCAACAACCGCAACGACCTGAATTACATCATCGGCGAAATGATCGGGGAGATCAGCATCGGTCACTCCTACGTGAGCGGCGGCGACAAGCCCGAACCCAAGCGAAGCAAAATGGGGCTGTTAGGGGCGAAGATCAGCCGCGATGCATCGGGTTACTACAGAATCGACAGAATCCTGAAAGGTGAAAACTGGGAAGAAATCACGCGTGCGCCGCTTACACAACTTGGCGTTGATGCCAGGGAGGGCGACTTCATCATCGCCATCAACGGCAGATCGACGAAAGACATGAACGACATCAACGAAGCGCTCATCAACAAAGCAAATGTGCAGGTTGAACTGACCCTGAATGCCACTGCTTCAGAAACCGGAGCGCGTAAAACCATCGTCGAACCGACCGACAAGGAGAGCGGACTTTATTATTACAACTGGGTTCAAAGCAATATAAAAAAGGTGTCGGACGCTTCCAACGGCGAAATCGGGTACATCCATATCCCCGATATGGGCGTAGAAGGACTGAATGAATTTGTGAAGCACTTCTACCCGCAGCTTTCAAAACGCGCGCTCATCATCGACGACCGCGGCAACGGCGGCGGAAATGTTTCACCGATGATCATCGAACAGATCGGAAGAGCGTCGTGTAGGGAAAGAGTGTTCAGAGCCGTGT
>CAZGSQ010000314.1:0-1907 GCA_964528535.1 uncultured Tangfeifania sp.
TTTGAAACTGTCCTTTCTTCCTCATTTTCTCCAATCTATATTTGAATCACAAACAATCGCAGCCATTCTTTAAGCCCTCCCTAGTGGGGAGGGTTTGGGTGGGGCTTCATTAAATATTTCACTATGAAAGTCGAAACCATACGCCGAAACCTGGTCCTCAAGGAACTGGAGATCAAAGAAACTCCGCAAGGGAAACAAATTGTCTTTTCAATCAAGTTTGTGAAGAAAGATGGTGAACTGGTTTTCATGCCTCGTGCAGTAGCAACTGGTCTAAAAATGAATATGAAAGAAAACCGAATGCGCGGTATACTTCCGGTAGATGAAAACGGAAACTCCTGTGGTCATGTCACTCCAGTAAGTATTGATTCATTGATCGAGTACAATGGTATAAAGGTAAGAATGTAAGATGGCAGATATTTTATTTAATGCTCAAGGCGTTCCACTGCTTGCTTCCGGACGAAGCTATTTGGGAGCCACGACCGGCGTACCCGCTGATAAACCCAATTCAGCAAATCCAAAACCTTCGAAGATCGACTTGGACCGCACAACCATCGGTAATTATGAAATTGCCAGCTGGGGATCAAACAACGACTGGCCTTCTAAAGCGGAAGAGATCATCAATAAAGTCGGAACACTGAACACCGGGCTTCGGTTTACCCGGAACTTTACACTTGGACAGGGTATTTATCCCTGCATCGTAACCGGATATGATGACAAAGGCAATGAACTACTGAAGGCACCCAAAGATCCCATGCTGACAGTTTTTGCCAATAGCCGGGTCATGCGGCGCTATATGGAAAAAGCAATCCGGGATTATCTGAAACTGGGGGTGGCTTTCGTAGAGTTCCTGTTTAATGCAGACGGAAGCCAAATTGTGGGTGTAAATGCCATCAATTCAAAATACTGCCGGTTGACTGTAGCCAATAAAGATGGAGTGGTTGAAAATTGCATTGTTTCCGGAAAATTTCCTGATATTCCTTCAGAAGGTGAATACACTGTCTATGAAGTCCTTGATGAATATGATCCTTTTGCTGATTTGGAGCGCCGCCGTTGGGCCGGCCAGACAAACGGGAAATCACTGGTGATGTGTATCCGGGATTCCTGGAGCAACAACGAGTATTATTCTGCTCCACTTTGGTTTGCAGCCTACCTGGCTGGATGGATCGACATTGCCAGCATGGTACCAGCTTTTCTAAAAAAAGCCTATACCAATCAAATCACCTGGAAATGGCATATCCAGATTCCTTATGCTTTCTGGGACCGTCAGTTCCCTGCCAATGAATTCGCAACCATCGACCTTCGGAAAAAGGCCATTGAGGATTATATGGATGATGTGGAAACCAACCTTTGCGGAGTGGATAACGCCGATAAACCCATCTTTACTTTTTTTGAGATCAATCCAATGAATGGAAAAGCGGAGGAAAAATGGATAATCGAACCGCTGAATAACAAACTGAACAGCGAACAGAATCTGGTTACTTCAGCTGCAGCCAATTCCGAAATCATGTTTGCCATCATGGTAAATCCCAATGTCATGGGTGCAGGTATGCCCGGTGGTGCTTATGCCGGAAATTCAGGTGGAAGCAATATCCGTGAAGCTTATCTGATCAATGTAGCAAATGCCTGGCTTGACCGCCAGACCATGCTTGACCCAATTGAAATTGTCCATCGATACAATGGTGGAGATGAAAATGTAGAATGGCGGTTCAGAAACACCGTTCTAACTACCCTCGATTCGGGTGCAGGAACAACTAAAACACTAAGCTAAAAGAAGACAGCCCCACCCAAACCCTCCCCACAAGGGAGGGCTTAAAAAGGCGATACATAGCATTGAAAGTAAACGATATTATTAACCATTAATCAAAAAGCCCCTCCTACGGAGGGGTTGGGGAGGCTTTTATGTTTTT
>CAZGSQ010000315.1:0-1903 GCA_964528535.1 uncultured Tangfeifania sp.
CTCTTCCGATCTGGCGGTTACGACCTGGGCCAGGATTACCCTGCGCTCAAAGATCACATGCTGGTGGCCGTGACCGAAATGAACAGCAAGGCTGAAATTGACCTGCTGGTGGAAGTATTAAAGGAGGCCGTCCATGCGTGAGCCTACCATTTTTGAACTGTCCTCGCCCGGCCGCACCGGTGTGACCTTCCCGGCCTCCGATGTGCCCGCGTTTGACCTGCCCAGCGATTCGCTGCTGCGCAAGGAACTGCCCATCCCCGAGCTGGCTGAAGTGGATGTGACCCGCCACTATATGCACCTCTCGCGCTACAACTACAGCGTCGATGAAGGTTTCTACCCGCTCGGTTCCTGCACCATGAAGTACAACCCCAAAATCAACGAAGACACCTGCCGTTTGCCGGGCTTCGTCTACAGCCACCCACTCCAGCCCATCGAAACCGTCCAGGGCAACCTGGCGTTGATGTTCGAGATGCAGGAATGGCTCAAGGAAATCAGCGGCTTCGAAGCAGTCACCCTGCAGCCCGCTGCCGGCGCCCACGGTGAATTCACCGGCGTGCTGATGATGCGCGCCTACCACAAGGCTCGCGGCGACCAGAAACGCAACAAGATGCTGATACCCGATGCCGCCCACGGCACCAACCCGGCTTCCGCCGGCATGCTCGGCATGGACGTGGTCACCATCCCGTCAGACGCGGATGGCAATGTTGATCTGGCCGCCCTCAAAGCCGCCTGCGACGACACAGTCGTCGGTATGATGCTGACCAACCCCAACACACTCGGGCTCTTCGACCAGCACATCGTCGAAGTCGTCAAGCTGGTACGAGACTGTGGCGGCCTGATGTACGGCGACGGCGCCAACCTGAACGCCCTGCTGGGCATCGTCCGCCCCGGCGACCTGGGCTTTGACGTGATGCACTTCAACCTGCACAAGACCTTCGCCGTGCCACACGGCGGCGGCGGCCCTGGCTCCGGCCCGGTGGGTGTCAGCAAGCGTCTGGCAGATTTCCTGCCCTCGCCGCTGATCTGCATCCTGGAAGAAGCCCAGGACGACACCCCCCCGCTGTATGGCTATGAAAAACCGAAGCAGACCATCGGCCGCATGAAAGCCTTCCACGGTCATTTCGGCGCCATCATTCGCTCCTACACCTACATCGCCATGCACGGCCCGGATGGGCTTAAGGCTGTTTCACAATACGCCGTCCTGAACGCCAACTACCTGATGGCTCGCTTGAAGAAGTACTACAAGGTACCCTTCGACCGCATCTGCATGCACGAGTTCGTGATGGAAGGCCGCTTTGAAGGAACCGATATCCGCGCCTTGGATATTGCCAAGCGCCTGATGGATTACAAGTTCCACCCGCCCACAAATTACTTCCCGCTGATCGTCCACGAAGCCCTGATGATCGAGCCGACCGAGACCGAGAACAAGCAGACGCTCGACTCGTTCACTGATGCCCTGATCGCCATCGCCGGGGAAGCCCAGACCAATCCGGATATCATCAGAACCGCCCCACACGACACACCTTTTGGTCGCATGGATGAAGTGAAAGCAGCCCGCGAATTGGTTTTATGCTGTTGGCTGCCTGAAAACTTTCCCGATTAGATCCACCAAATCACATTAAAAAATAAAGCATCCGGGGTTTCAATGACTCTGGATGCTTTATTTTTTCCAGCCCAAACCTTTCCTGAAACGGCTCTGGTATACTTTTATTATGAAAATATTGACCGTAGATATTGGTACCGGCACCCAGGATATTCTCCTGTATGACTCTGAATTGGATATGGAGAACAGCTTTAAAATGGTGGTTCCATCCCCAACCATGATGGTTTACCATCAAATAAAGGCTGCCACGGCCCGGCAGGATGCCATCCTTTTAACAGGTGTCACCATGGGCGGAGGACC
>CAZGSQ010000316.1:0-1897 GCA_964528535.1 uncultured Tangfeifania sp.
AAGAAGAATACGATTCTGCCAACAACCTCATATCCAGAACCCAATACAAGAATGGAAAAGCTGACGGAAAATCATTGTTCACCAATTATGACACAGGTTTTAGTCGTGAAGTAACGTGGGTTAACGATAAACTTGAAGGCAAAATGGTTGAAAAATGGCTGAACGGGAACCAAAAAACAGAGGGTACGTATGTGGATAGTTTGCTTCAGGGCCCTTATAAGAAATGGTATGGCAACGGTCAACCCGAATGGGAAGGGTATTTTGACAAAGGAGTACAGACTGGGAAATGGGTTTCGTGGTATCCGGGAGGTGTAAATAGTGCGGAAGGTACTTTTGATGCAAAGGGCAATCCTACAGGTACATATACTGAATTTGACCACTGCGGCAAAATATCTTCCCGGATCGAAGGGTACAAGGATGGGAAACCTGATGGTGTTCAAACCTTCTATTTTCCTAACGGAAAAGTTCAGGCCAGATTCGTACTAAAGGAAGATGTATTCAAGCACATCGAATGGTTTAACATATTGGGTGAAAAGGTTTATGAAGCGGATGAAAAAGAGGGGGAGCTTCTTTACAAACAGTTTTTTCCTGAAGGTTCCCCCAAGATTGAAGGCAAATTCCTAAATGGTCAGAGGGAAGGGATTTGGAGAAATTTCAATGTTTTGGGAAAGGTCATTAGTGCCGAACAATACAATTCGGGAATGCAGTCGGGTCCGCAAAAGTATTTCCATCCAAATGGGACGCTTTCCCTTGTTTATGCCTGCGACAGTGGTAAAATCATTGGGAAAGCGATCAGGTATGGAATGAAGGGCCACATCACCATGATTGGCTATTACGAAGCGGAAGGGTCAACAGGCAAATGGACAACCTATTACAGCAACGATTCGATTGAAAGTGTGGCTTATTTTGCAAAAGGAAAACCAGTCGGGAAAAAGATCAGCTATTCGCCGGACAGGAAACCGACGATGGAAGAAACTTTTAACGAGAGTGGGGAACGCATTGCAGTAAAAAATTTCGATCAGGATGGAATGGTTATTGACGATGTGAATTTTCCATATGGTTCGTTAAGCTATACGCTTCATTACCAGAATGGTAAACCAAAAGCAAAGTCAATTGTAAGTGACCGGAAATTCAATGGGATTCAGGAGAATTACTTTCCGAATGGACAATTGAAAAGCAGTCATTCTTCTATTTTTGGAAATATGCAAGGCCCATCGCAGGAATGGGACCACCATGGAAAACTTATCGATTCAAGGAATTATGCCATGAACGAAATGGATGGCAAATGGACCGAGTATAAAAATAATAAGGTCCTTACAATTGATTCTTATGAAATGGGAGCCAATCAGGGATTATTCCAGGAATACCACCCAAACGGACATCTTTTCAGGGCTTTTATGGAAGAGGGGGGCGAACGTCAGGGCAATTCGGATTGTTATGCAACTGACAGCACCTGGATGTATGGGGTCAAATATCTAAACGATGTGGCCTACGCCGTTTCTTACCTTGATAACCAGGGGAAACTTCATGCCAATGAAGCCATTGACGATTCAAAAAAAGAGATTGTTTGCTATTTTAAAGATGGCAAGGTATCGGCCCGTTTGCCATTTGCGAAAGGGATTTTTGATGGGAAACATTCCACATATTATACAAATGGGAAATTGCAACGCGAAATCAATTATGTCAACGACTACCGTGAAGGTCAATCGAAAACCTATTACGAAAACGGAATCCTCAAAGAGTTGTACAACTGGAAAAACGGAACCATGACCGGTATGTTCAATTCCTACTTTCCCACTGGACAAAAGGAGATGGAAGGCAATTACATTTCAAATAAAAAATCGGGAAAATGGTTGGTTTACAATCAAACAGGCAAAGTAGTAGAAGCACTCTTTTA
>CAZGSQ010000317.1:0-1880 GCA_964528535.1 uncultured Tangfeifania sp.
ACGGCTCTGAACACTCTTTCCCTACACGACGCTCTTCCGATCTATGGTCAATAAACTTTACTCCATAAATACGCCCGGCATCATTTTGTCTGAATACGACGTTGATTCCATTAATTGCGAGTTGCTTTTCAAAATCAGTCTGATTTCCGGGTGATTTCATAGCTTTGGTTATAATGGCTTTACTTCGGTCTTTCAATTTTTTCTGCTTAATGATTTCAACTGATTGTTCCATTCGTTGTTGCAGTGCTTCATATCCTACTGTTTTTCCAAACAGAGACGATTTAAACGCCTTACCAATGCGTTCTCCTTTGTCATCTATTGCCGAATACACCAAGCCGTTAAACATCTTGTCAGCTGTTCCACCCTTAATTTCTTCAACTGTGATTTTGTACAATGATAACAAGGCTTTGTATTCACCAATAGTCTGAAAATGATAGGATTTCACAAACGGACGAATAACTCCTGCTATCTGATTTTTCAAATTAGTTTCACTATACTCAATTCCTTTTATGGAAAGTTCCGGTTGTTTTTCTTTTTTGTCAGCTGCTATCAAATGATATTTCTGTTCTATCTGTCGGCAAATCTCCATGGATTTGCGGAATTCAAAATTGTGATCTAACTTCTTCCCGTTCTCGTCTACCCGAACCGATACGATATGAAGGTGATGGCGGTCAATATCCTCGTGCTTATACACAATAAAAGGCTGGTTGCCATAACCCAATTTTCCCATGTACTCCTGCGCTATCTCCGAAAGTTGGTCATCCGTCAAAACATCTTTCGGGTCTGGATTCAAGGAAATATGCAAAATCGGACTTTCCGTCTTTTGATTAGCTGCCAAATAAGGTTCAAACGAACGCATGCAAACACCGACCGTATAGTTCCCATCCCGGGGTTCTATCATCCGGTTGGTAAGAATTACTTCCCCTTGATGCTCATCTACCTTGGTTTGGTTATAGGCCAAAGCTCCAAAAATGGAACTCCCCGAACTTATTTTTGCAACCATTTTTGATTATCATTTCAAATTGGCATCACTCTTTGTTGATTCTGTATCTGCCGAACCGTATATTTTCACTTCAAGTTTTTCTGTCATATCCATAATTTGACGGTTCAATACAACCAGTTCAAGGGTTGCTCTTTCCAGTTTAGCCAGATAATAAAGAGCCTTTTTCTCTTCAAAAGCAAATTTAATGGACTTCACTGCCTGATTATAATTGACCCCAATGGCACGAAACTGTGAGTGAAAGGTCGTCAATCGCATGTAATAATCCATCACCCCTTTATCCAGCTTGACTAACCGAATGGTTTTATCGAAGATGCAAGCCGTGATAAAATGTGCTTTTACCTTCATTCCCGACTCATCAAAACGACCTAAAAATGCGGCATTTTGTTCTTCATTAAGGCTAATGGTATGACGATATATAGCAGGATCACTCTTCAGATTCCTCCCAGCGTTGGATTTACGTGTTAATTTAGTCTCCTTTTTGTTCATACCTCTTGGATTTTACTTTTGAGCTATTTGCTCCATAACTACTCTTCCAAAGCACCGACTTCGGAGGATGCTTTTTCCCCCTGAAAGGGCAAGTCATTTTGAGCAGCTGAAAGAATTTCAAGCAGCTCAAAATACAACTTGCCATTTGCTAAGTGCAAATACCATTAGCGTTAGTGAGTGCCTATTGACCCTGTTTAAATTCTCTTCGTTCATGACAGCGCAAAAGTAGTTTCTGTTTCTGAACTGAACTATCGTCAGTTATAGGACAATATAGGACTGTGTGTGCCAAACGAAGACAGTTTTAAAAAGGGATTGATTTAATGTTTTCATTTGCCAACGATATTGATTTTCAACACATATGTCAGCAATTCATCTGGAGTGCTGAATGAAA
>CAZGSQ010000318.1:0-1863 GCA_964528535.1 uncultured Tangfeifania sp.
GTATGAACAGTGTCCACATCTTCGACAATCCCAAAATCGGTGGTTTTGTAAACAATCGGACAATCGAGGTAGTCGTTCACGATCATATCACAGGGCATATGTTCCCATTGGTAGATCGTCCGGCGAAGGTTCGTTTCCAACTCCCTGGCCCACGGATGGATGGTCTGGATGGTCAGCTCATTGTTGACATTCATCTCATGCCAGGGGATTTCATTGATCCAAACCATTGGCCTCTCCTGCTTCAGGTCGTTCATTTTTTCCCAGAGAAGTGCTTTTTCTTTATGGACAGGCAAAAACCCTATTTCGGCAATTTTATTGCCGAGGCGTTGCAAAACAGATTTTTCATTTGAAGTCAGGACGATCTCCTGCTCCATCGGTATTTGGGGGATGTGACTTGGATCGTGCAACATGGTTCTCTATTTTGAATTGGAATTATTTTTTCACGGAAAGGTCTTTGGGTTCCTGATAAAGGATGACCTCTTCCCCTTTTTTCAAATCAAGTTCAAAGACACCTTTTTCAACCTCGCGCGGATTGGCAGAAGGTAAGGAGGTCATAAAAGCCCCGACAAATGCCGGACGAACCTTGCATGGGGCACCCGCCAGGCTTTTGATCTTCACCCATCGCGTAAATCCGTCGTGCCGTGCAGCACTGACCAAAAATGCCCCCTCCGTACGCAAGTCGTTAAACTTCGCCTC
The DNA here is from genome assembly GCA_964528535.1 of uncultured Tangfeifania sp. Classification (GTDB taxonomy): domain Bacteria; phylum Bacteroidota; class Bacteroidia; order Bacteroidales; family Prolixibacteraceae; genus CAINVV01. The sequence goes on from CAZGSQ010000318.1 coordinate 697, forward strand.
TTTCCATGACGAGGGAATTGCCGGAAAAATCCGGATCCGGTCGCCCCAGCTTTGGAGCAACATGTCCTGAAGCGCCTTTGCAGCAAAGAGCGAACATTCGATGACAGGTGAACCTTCGATATACATCGTGTTCGGCATAACGAACCGTTTGTTGTTGTGGTGGGCAAGAAGACGTTCCAGGGCTTTTTCCCCGTTTCCCATCGAAGAGTAGAGCAGCGAAGCGGCAGCACTTGACCAGCCATAGATCTGTTTGCCATTGTCAACGGTAAGCCAATGATTGAGGGTCTTCTCTACAAGTAGTTTATATTCAGACTGTTCAATAGAAAGCATATGTAAAGGCCATACCATCAAAAGATGGGACCAGTGGCGGTGCGATTGGGCAAAAGGGACGTTCGGGCCAATCATAAAGCCGTTCTCATTCTGAGGATAAGGGACAAGATCACGCAGGATACGCTCCCATTCTGTTCGTTGGGGATCTTTAAAGCCATATTGTTGATCAAGATCCAGCAAGGTTGTACATCCCCACCTGAGCAACGAAAGGTTGTAGTTATTGTCCATATCGCCATCTTTGTTGTACTCGGGTGAATGAAGCAAGGGAAGGTGAAGTTTGCCATCAGGTCCATATTTGAGCAGGTGCAGGTACAAATTGATGCTCCCTTTTAGCAGCGGATAGAAACTGTGCCGCTTTTGGTCGGTCACCAACAAATCGTCCATCGAATAGCGGTACTGCTGCCAGTAGTTGAACAGCGCCCAGGTGAAATCTCCGGGATTGATATAGTTTTGCGGTGCACAGGTGCCATCGCCCCGAAGCCCTTCATAGTCGGTTGTATGTGGGACAGTTGCACAACTGTCAAAACCCCAGATGCTTTTGGCATTGAACACAAAATTCTCACGTTTCGCATCCAAAAAACGGGTGAAGGACTCTCCCAGTTCCAGGTGATTGGCGGTATAAACAGGGGAATAGGCGATCTCAATGTTAAGATTCCACCAAATACGTGGCCATCCTGTAGAACGGTACCATGGACCAAGGAGGTCGATCACCTGCCGATCCTGGCGTGTGGCACATGCCAGCTTGTACATCTGCACCCAGTAAAAACCCTCAACCTGCATGTCGGGTACTGATAAGAAACTTGCCGGGTAATAATCATGCCACCATTTGCGGTGGGT
>CAZGSQ010000319.1:0-1856 GCA_964528535.1 uncultured Tangfeifania sp.
TGGTAATAGTATTCTCCGTTGAAAAGTTGTTCATCCATGTTCTTTGTCCCTTTTTCGACAATTTGCCGGCACCTGTTTGTAAATTCGGAATCTCCCATTTCCACTGCCATGGCTTCCCCTGCACGCAAAGCAGCGAGATAGATGGAGCTTAACCATGAGATTTTACCAAACCAAGGACGGTCGAGGGTGTTCATCTGATCGCCTTCCAATATTCCGTCATTGTTTGGGTCACGACTGAACAATGGATTGAACATCAGCTTGATCTTATTCCAATTGGTTTTCAGGAAGGTGTTATCTGGCGACATCTGGTGCTCGCGGTAAATGCGCAGAATGGTTCCCGATTGACCGTCAATCGCCAATCCCTTGTCATACTCACCACGAAAACCACTTATGCCGGTTTCCTGATTGAGTGACAGTCCAAGGTCAACCCGCTGACGTGTGTCCCGTTCAATATCGGGGAAAATTCGTGCCATTGCCTGTGCATAATGCCAGACATGGGTACAGGTTCCCTGACAGCAGCCAACACCTTCCCATGCCCAGAAACGCCCGTTGGTATAACGGTAACAGGTACTTGTGGCCAGGGTCGAAGTATTTACAAATGTACGGTCAAGAAACCAGAACGGCAATGTTGAATCGTACCAGGTATCCCGCCACAATCTTGTCAATCCGGTGAGCTTTTCTAGATTTGCAGAAACGTAACCGGCTACCGAAAAGGCTGAGTTGAATCGGTTTGAATAATACCGGCCCGAGCCTATTTTTTGATCGACAAGATTTGGGAAAAACCAGCTTATCAGAAAAGTAACTTTTGAGGATTGGTTGGATGCCAGTGTGAGTTTGCGCCCCAATGTACCAAAGGTCTTTTCGTTCAGTAAAGCACTGGGCTGCTTATTTTCAGCAATTTCAGCAGGATTACCAAGCAATGCCAATCCCATGGTCCCAAAATCGGGCAAATTCTCCATATTGGTTGAAGCAGCAGGGCTGTCGCTGAACGTAATTTTCCCAATGCCAATATTTCCCCAACCGCCATCATACGAATCCACAATCTCAAGATGTGCTTCCTTGCCTTCCCAACTTTTGACATAGAATGACTGAAGGGTCATTTGGTTATTGTCCTGACCTGTCATAGAATGGACGACCTTGTTGTCCACAATAAGGTTGATGCAGGTTTGTCCCTTGCGCGAACCGCCACCAATCCAGAAATTGATATAATTCCTGTCGATGGTAAACAAATTGCTGATTAACTTTCCTTTAGCTTTGTCTCTATCCTGAGTTGAAGCCCCGGGGGCAGTGGCATGAGAGTTGACCACCCGGTCGGTATCGCCGCCAACATCGCCCTGATAGGAAGGGATATCTGTTTTCCTGATAGGTCCGTTTCCGAAAGCTGTTCCTTCGGTCGTCCAACCGGTGTAGTCAGATTTATTCCAGTCTTCAAAGGTTTTATCAGGACGTTTTTCACCTTTAATCTCCTCCTTTTCAACGGAACATTCCAGAAAAGTAAAACCTTTGCCGTTAACAATTTTGTTGATCCTTTTTCCACTGAATGTGGTACGATTGTCCAGACATACAGCATTTTCGAGCAATCCTGTCAAAATTGCCTCAACCGGTTTTGAAGTAGTATTTTTGACATTAAATTGCATGATGGTAACCGGCAGACCAGAGTCGTCGGAAGCCAGCGGAATAAAAGGGGAAAAGGCTTCAAGTGTGATGGTTACCGGAATCGCGTCATCCTGGTAATTCACCTCGCCAATAGGATATTGGCCTTTAAAACTGACATTGGTAAAGCCCTGTCGGTCAAGTGACCATGTTTTGCCCGCAACAGAAATGGAAAAGCTTTGTTCAAGCGGATAATCGGGTAG
>CAZGSQ010000320.1:0-1846 GCA_964528535.1 uncultured Tangfeifania sp.
TGAGGAAATTACATGAATTTCAGAAAGTTGAAATATCCTAAAAGGATTTTATCTAATTGGTATGATAATGAGAGACATCTTTCCTATTTACCAAAACCTGTATTGTTTGCATTGAGGCAATTTGTCAGACATTATCCATTACCTGATTATGGTTATGATGGTGATTGGAAGGGTAATTTGGAATATTGTTCTGATCGTATGAATGGTGGTCGTGCAAAGGCTATTTTACGGTTATATAACATTAATAAGGCATAATATGATGGATGTATTAGAATTATACAAAAGGTTTACTGCTAACCCAGCTATTACATACTCATTGGATTACATAGCTAGTATGGATTTATCTAAGGTTACTGTTAATCCATCACCAAATTTTCGTCATAGATTCAAGATGAAGACAAAGCGATTGCGGAAGAAGTTACGCACATATCCGCATCGTTATTATGAAAAAGCCTATGCAGATATGATCGCCTATACGATGCATGATTTTAAGATGCAAATAAAGTTTGCAAAAGCATTGCATAAATTGGATATGTATGGAAATGCTGAAATGGAGCAAGAATGAAATCAACAGAAACTACAGTAGGAATGTTTAATGGAAGTGATTATGATCCTGTATTTGATGAGGCACGGTTAACTTCTCAGCATAGTAGAGTATTCAATGCTATGAAGGATAGTCAGTGGAGAACATTGGATGATATTCATGCCATTACAAAAGATCCACATGCAAGTATATCAGCACAGTTGAGACATCTACGCAAGAAACGATTTGGTTCACATACAATAGAAAAGAAGGTTGTAGGTGATCGTGAAGATGGATTGTACTCGTATAGACTCATTGAAAATACAGAATCCACTCCAGATGAAAGTGTCAAGAAACCTAAACAGAAAGAATCTGTTATAGATACTGGGTGTATATGCGATGGTAATTGGCGAGAAATTATCAGTGAAAACAGACCATTTTTTGATAGAACATATATTAATCAAGGTATTGAATATACTTTTGCTGGTGTACTTCATGCAGAAGGTGATTATTATTATCTAATGATATCTAAAACGGATTATACAACCAGAAGGTTATCCTGCGTAGGATCAATTGAAGTATATGATTTTGTATTACAAGCTGAGTAGGAAATTATGAGTAAAATAACACGAGAATTTAATATTTCCCTTAGTGAAATCGTGCTGGAAGATGGAATATCACTATCTACTAAGTTATCAGATATTCACAAATCTGTATTATCAATTGGACAAGAATTGTGTTTGATGCGTCAATCAGATAAGCCAATAACTATGGATGAGTATGAAGCATTAGAATGCAAATGCTGGGTAATATTGGATACATTGGAATCAGCTACTTGATAAAGATTAGATTAGGAATTTCATCTTTAGTGAAATAAGTTTCTTCTGGTTCAGATCCATCAAAGTTATCGCTTTCATTGGAATCATTGTCAATGTAGCCAGTGAATGTCATAGCAAAAGCGAAGTTTTTAAGTTCATCATCAGAAGAATCTTCGGACATATCAGAATAATATGATAGTTCTTCTATAGGTAATAATTGACAATCGTAGAATGTTTCTCTCATATCAATATCAATGACTTTTCTATATCGTTCACCAATTACAGGCACTAATCTATTGCGAGGGAAATTCTGTTCGATTCTTTCAAACAGGATATCAATCCCAAGTTCATACATAAAGTGGTTCAGAACGACATAAAACATAAAAACCTCAATTATAATATATATTTTTCACAATGCTAAATCCCGATATAACTCACCTAAATTTCCTTTCATATCTATTATGAATCCGCTTTCTGTGATGAGATGCACAAGGGTATTTTTATA
>CAZGSQ010000321.1:0-1835 GCA_964528535.1 uncultured Tangfeifania sp.
TTTACAAGGAAGGATTTAAGAATGGGGGTTGGACCCTGTATAAATCCATCAATTTTGCGTATAAGAATCAGGTAATCTGTTTAAAAAAATAACAAAGATGAGCCAGACAAGAGAATTAGCAGCAGCCATTGACATTGGCACCTATCGGACGAGAGCCATCCTGGGACGCTTTACGGCAGACAACAAACTGGATGTGTTGGCTTTTGGAGAAGTACCCTCAGCAGGTGTCCGGAACGGATTTGTCGTCAACATCGACGAGGCAGCGGAATCCATACGCAAGGCCGTTTCCATTCTCGAGAAAGCAACCAACCTGAAAGTCAAAAAGCTTTACGCAGGAATTTCAGGTCCGAAGATTGGGAACAAGCCCTACTCCTGCTACCGCATGACAGAAGGGAACGAAGTGACGCAAGCCATTGTGAAAGGGCTATCCGACGAGGCAAGGCGTTGCGCTGCCGGACCCGGAGAGAAAATATACCACCTCATACCGGCTGAGTACATGGTGGATGGCGAAGGGCAGATCACCAAACCTGTTGGCATTGCCGGACGTAGGATAGACGCTAATTTCAATGTCATTCTGGCTGCAGAAAATTACGAAAAGAACCTGAGCCGGGCCATTGAAAAAGCCGGTTATGAACTTGCGCTCGTCTTCGTCAATCCTTTTGTGCAAGGAACAGCCTGTCTGTCTCAGGATGAGAAAGAGGCAGGGGTAGTTTTACTTGACATGGGTGCAGGGACCACAGGTATTTCGCTCTACTACGAGAACAAACTGAGACTCGCACTTGAACTGCCTTTCGGTGGCAATGTCATCTCCAACGACATCAAGGAGGGGTGCAACATCATCCCACGTCATGCAGAGATGGTGAAGGTAAGTTGTGGTTTTGCCATGACTGACCTTGCTCCCGACAACAAGGTCGCGCAGATTCCCGAGGTAGAAGGCTGGCCGGGGAAGGAGATCTCCTTCAAGAGTCTGGCGGGCATCATCCAGTCGAGGGTCGAAGAGATTCTGGATTGGGTAAATTTTCAACTTGAATCGACAGGCTACCTCGACAAACTTGGTGCTGGGATAGTCCTGACAGGCAACGGAGCCAACCTGAATGGCCTTGACAAAGTAGTCAGCTACCAGACTGGTCTGGACGTACGGTACGGGAAACCCATCGTAGCCATGAAAGAGCAATTGTTCAACGAGCAGTTGTCCACACCAGGCTCTGCCAACATGTTGGGCATCCTGATCCACGGGCTTATCAATTCACGCAACCTCAAATATCCGGCAGGAATGGTCGATGCCATCGTGCAGGAAGAGGCACCAAAAGTTGCCCCGCCAAAGAAAAAATCAAGGGGAATATATGATTTCGTTGGAAAGGTAAAAGATAAATTTGATGACCTTTTCGATGAAAATGAACGAAAAAATTGAGCTAAGATGTCAATCATGGAAAATAAAACGGACGATCTTTTATCATTTGGTTTTCAATACAACTACAACTCCATCATCAAAGTGATTGGCGTAGGCGGGGGAGGAAGCAATGCCGTTAACCACATGTATCAAAATGGGATAGCCGGTGTTGATTTTGTGGTATGCAACACCGATGCCCAGGCCCTTACCAACAGTCCTGTCGATGTGAAGATTCAGCTGGGCGTCACCCTGACAGAGGGTCGTGGCGCCGGGAACGCTCCAAAAAAAGGAGAACAAGCTGCCATCGAAAATTTGGGAGAGGTCAGGCAAATCCTGGAAGCAGGCACAAAAATGGTCTTCATAACCGCAGGTATGGGCGGAGGTACCGGAACCGGGGCTAGATCGGAAGAGCACACGTCTGAACTCCAGTCACCTGAAGCTATCT
>CAZGSQ010000322.1:0-1830 GCA_964528535.1 uncultured Tangfeifania sp.
GGCAGAACTGGTCAGCACTTCGAACCACGAAATCCAGCCGACATAGAAAACGCCCGGGATCAGCAAGCCACCCAGAATCCAGGAATTGCGTAGAATACGCGCATGAACTTCAAGCATCTTTTTTGAATACATTGGCATAACATAAGCATAATACAAATCCGGTGGCAAAACATGCAGGTTTTATCAACGAAAGCAGCGGCGCATATTTGGAGGAAAAGGATATTTGTCGTCCAAATAGGTTCATTTGTCACAGGCTTTTAAGACGCCTGTCACTGGCAAAGCGCACCAGCCTGGCGTAAACTTATTGATAGTACGGTTAAATTAGATGTTATCAACGTCCTGACGCCGGCTTGAGTCCGCGCATAATCATTTCGTTTAGACAGTTTTCACGGGAAGTTTACCCAATCATTTCATTATTGAAGTTCCACAAATTGGAGGTACCTGATGGCCGAGAAAAAATGGGAAATCACCAAGATCCACTATTGTGACCATGTTGGACATGAAGTGTCTTTTGAAACCGAAGTAATTTACCCCATCGATTTTTTACCCGATGTGCCACGCATTAGCGCCCGGCGCTGTTCCAACGCCAAAGAGTGCAACATGTTCGACAAGCCGACCTGCATGTGGTGCGGCACAAACCCCAACCACGCACCGCTCTAAACCTGTACCACAAAATCACAGAAATACCCCGGCGCCAGTCACTGGCAGTTCGGGGTATTTCTGTTAATGGCACGCAGGTACGGGGGTATCTGACTATGGTTCTTCTGAATACAAATTAATAACGTTGTTCCTTATGGCTTCACTAACAAAAAGCGCGTCTCCGAATCGTATTTGCCCATTTGTTGCCCTATGCAAGTTGTAAATATCAAAAAGAGAATATCCATAATTGGCTAGAAATGACCAAATCTCATGTAAAAGAGGAGCACCTTCATAATGGGGTATAAACATTATTTCAGTATATATCAGCGGGGTGGTTCTTCTCTCTAAAAGTTTTTTTGCTCCGTGTAGGGCATTTAATTCACCACCCTGAATGTCAAATTTCAATATATCGATTATTGAGATGTTACTTTCTGAAATGAATTCGTCAAGGCTTATTGTATCTACCTCAATAGTATCCTTTGGGCCTGCGAATTTTGGGTAGTATCTTCTCTCAGAGATAGGGCGAGGAAGAAGTGAATTAGTTTCATCCTTCTCATTTACATAGAAGATTGAGACGCCCTTCTCGCGGGCTATAGCCTTTGGCACAATGTGGATTTTCTGGTTGCCGGCGAATTGTCCTTGTAATTTTTCTATTGAATTTGGAAACGGCTCAAAGCAATAAATTTCTGCTTCCGGAAACATGGCGCGATATTTTCTCGTTGTTTGTCCTTTGTTTGCGCCAACATCAAAAATAGAAATATAGGTCTTGTTTAAATCGGTTATTAGTTGGCGTTGAACTTCAAATGGATCTAAAGGAAAAGACTTGCCCTGTATCGTTGGGGAACCCCTTATTTTCCTTAATTTGTAGCCAATATTACTCAATATTGTTTTTGTCCAATTCATCATCGTTCTCATTTTATCCTCGTTTGCACCTAATGTTTACTTTATTCTTTAGTTTCCGCCAACTGGTCTGGATAAAAAAGGAGGTAATGGGTTCAAAACGTGATAATCTTGTTTTTCGCGAAACAAATTTCACAGGAATCCATTACCATGACAAGTCATACCAGAGGCGTCATAACCATTTTGATTCAGGATCTGCCACTTGGAACCAATCTCGCACTTTTACACATTTGGTGGATGTTGGTAGATCGGAAGAGCGTCGTGTAGGGAAAGAGTGTTCAGAGCCGTGTA
>CAZGSQ010000323.1:0-1824 GCA_964528535.1 uncultured Tangfeifania sp.
CCACTTTTTGGCTCCGGGTTGGGACTTGATTCTGTGGATGCGGTGATGATCGTTGTTGAACTTGAATCAAGATATAATTTAAGCATTTCCGAAGAAGAAGGCATGCAAGCCATGAGGACTGTTAACTCAATAATCGATTTAGTAATAAGTAAAAAAAATAATTATGTCTGAAGAAGAATTATATAAAGGCTATTCAGCCATAAGGAACTCAGTCGCTCTTGAAGAGGAAACAGAGTTACGCTGCCTTTTGATAAGAGGTAAAGAAGCAATTAAATTAATGGACCAGATCTGTCCTTGTAATGTATATCTTCAGAATGGCCAAATGCGGCATACTGTTTTACTGAATGAGAATGCTGTTCCGTTTGCGGATGTTTATGTGTGCCGCAACAGAGAGGATGCTTATTTACTTGGATATTGGGATGCTTCTATCGACCTTATCGATTGGATGAACAAGCATCAGGGACCTTTCACTGATTATTCAATTATTGATTTGAATGAATCAAACTGCTTTTTGTCATTAAACGGACCCTACTCATGGGAATTGTGTGCAATTGCAATTGGAAACGAAATTCTCGGGATGCCATACTTGTCAAATATGGCAATTAAGTCAGGGATGGTTTTCAGGGCTGGTACCACCGGAGAATATGGGTATCACCTCATGGTTCCATTGGAACAAAAAAAAGAATGGACTGAAATTCTAATTAACAACGGAAAATCTTTTGATCTTGTAATGAATGATGAAGCTGCAAAAGCTCAATGCACATTGGAAAATTTCTTCTTTGATCTGAACAGGGAAGGCCAATACCAGCTTACTCCACCGGAACTTCAGCTGCAATGGAGATTGTCACGGCAAAAGAAAGAATATCCTGGATCAAAGGCCATGGAAAACCTGAGAGAAAAAGGATGGGAAAGACGACTAACATGTTTCATCATGAATCAACCTGTCGAGGTAAATACGGGAATTTTTTACGAAGACGAATCCGTTGGGCAGGTTCTTTCCATAGGATATTCACCTGTCAGAAAAGAATTTGTGGGTAAGGCATTAATCAGAAAACCATTCTGGTATGCTGGATTGAACTGCTTTCATGCAAACAATCAGGAGCTTAAGACTATTTCTGCTCCGATGATCGATAACCGTAGCCTCCATGTAAATCTGAATATTGATAGCTATTTTACCAGGAATGAAGATGAATCGGTTCAGTAATAAATCCGGAATAGTAACAGGTGCCTCACGTGGCCTTGGGAAAGCAATTGCAATGGCTTTTGCTTCAGAAGGAGCCTTTGTCGGGATTGGATATCACAAAAATCAAAGGGGAGCTGAACAGACTGTAACTGAAATACAAGAGTCAGGTGGAGCGGCAGTGTTAGTGAAAGCTGATATTAAAAATGCAACGGAAACACAAAATGCCTTTTCTTCTTTTATCCAGGAACGCGGAGGAATTGATTTTCTAATAAACAATGCAGGAATTGTATATGACCAACCTTTTGCATTGATGTCTGAAAATAGTTGGTCATTGGTTACCCAAACCAATTTAGGAGGAACCTTTCATTGTTCACGCGCAGTTATCAGAGCGATGATTGGAAGTAAAACCGGCGTTATTATCAACATTGGCTCTGTTACTGGTAGCAAAGCCAATCCGGGACAGACCAATTATGCCGCTTCAAAGGGAGGAATTGAGGCGCTTACACGTACGATGGCGGCAGAATTGGCGCAGATGGGAATACGAGTTAATACTGTTGTTCCTGGCATATTAAAAGGAGGTATGACTGAACGATTGGACAGACGCGTTGTTGAAGCATTGCAAAACCAAATTCCCTTAAAAC
>CAZGSQ010000324.1:0-1808 GCA_964528535.1 uncultured Tangfeifania sp.
CCACACGGCTCTGAACACTCTTTCCCTACACGACGCTCTTCCGATCTTTATATCCTGATCCATTTCTCGCGAAAAAAGGGGAAAGATTCATCTCAATTTAGTGGAAATACAAAACTTGAAATCGCCTGGACAATTATTCCATTGGTTATCGTGATGATCATGTTTTATTTTGGCGTAAAAGGCTTCAAACCTATGCGGGATGTCCCACCTGATGCGATGAAGGTGACTGCCATCGGGCGCATGTGGGCCTGGGATTTCGATTATGGAAATGGAAAAATTGCCAAACAATTGGTAATTCCCCTGAACCGGAACATCAGGTTGAATTTATTTTCGGCCGATGTCAACCACAGTTTGTTTATTCCCGCATTCAGGGTCAAGGAAGATGTAGTCCCAGGATACAATAACTATTTATGGTTCAAGCCTATCGCAAAAGGCGAATTTGATATTTTTTGTTCCGAATATTGCGGATTGGCCCACTCCGGGATGGTTACGAAAGCCATTGTACTCGATAGCCTTGAATTTAAGAAATGGCTTGCCGACCTTAAAGTTACCGGTAACCTTCCCGATCATCCTGGCCTTGCCATTATCAAAGCAAACGCTTGTATTACCTGCCATTCGTTGGATGGTGCAAAGATCGTAGGACCTTCTTTTAAAGGATTATATGGATCGAAAAGGACGGTGGTTACTGCCGATGGCGAAAAGGAGGTAGAAGCCAATGACGCATACATCAAGAGGTCAATTAACGACCCCAATGTTGAGGTTGTCAAAGGGTTTAACAAAGGGTTGATGAAATCCTATACCGACGTGATCAAACCTGAGGATATTGATAAAATAGTTGATTATTTCAAATCGGTAGTTGAAACCAAAAAATAACATAGTACTTTATTTATCAATACTGGTCCGGTTGACAAGGGTCAGGTTATCCTTGTTGGTTACCTTTTCTGCCATGACTGGGTATTTGCTGACCGGCAGCTCGCCAAAAGTATCCTTTGTGATGCTTTTGGCGGGTGTTTTTTTATTGTCTGCCGGCACCTCCGTTCTCAACCAGGTACAGGAATTCCGCAACGATGCCCTTATGAAACGGACAAGGCTCCGGCCTGTTCCGGCAGGAGAAATTTCATTTTTGCAAGCCTTATGGATTGCATTGGGCTTAATCCTTATTGGGACCGCTTTTCTGGCATTGAACGGCTGGTTGCCGATGGTACTTGGCTTGTCCAATATCCTCTTTTATAACCTGATCTATACACCCCTGAAAACAAGGAGCTACCTCGCCATCATACCCGGTGCCGTTGTAGGTGCAGTCCCTCCATTGATCGGATGGACCTCCGCAGGGTACAATCCTTTTCATCCCAATATTTTGTTCCTCGCCACCTTTGTACTCTTGTGGCAGGTTCCTCATTTCTGGTTGCTGATGGTGAAATATGGGAAGGAATACGAGGAGGCCGGATTTTCTACAATCTCCAAAGTTTTGAACGAAGATCAGATCAAATCTATTGTATTCGTTTGGGGAGTGGTAACCTCTCTGTTCCTAATGCTTTTCCCGTTCTTTGGTTTTACCCCGAAGCCAATGTTTTTGATTTTCGTAGTCATTCTAAACCTCTTGTTTATTATCTTTTTTTACAGGTTTCTTTTTCTCGACAGAAATCCAAAAACTGTCCGAAACGCATTTATCTTGATTAATTCGTATGCCTTGTTAGTATTTATTATATTGATATTCAATTCAATAGTTCTTTAGAAGTTTATTTTTTAACAGTTGAAACAAACCTTTGAAGATTTCGTAAAATAATGAAAACTTGGAACTATGGTAT
>CAZGSQ010000325.1:0-1804 GCA_964528535.1 uncultured Tangfeifania sp.
GCAGTTGCGGGGATGGCGGTTGTGGCGACGGCAGTGAAAAGTCGGGATGCGGAGGCGGTTGCGGCTGCAATTGAGAAATTCCAGTCTACCTACAAATCATACAATTGTTACAAACCCGGATGAAAACATCCGGGTTTGTGATTTTTTGATTAAACCTTTGAATTCAGAACCTATCTAATGTGGATATAATAGAAAAGTTGAATAAATTTAGCCTGATTAAAATACTTCAGCATTGAACAGTTTCGGGAAAATTTTTACGCTTACCTCCTTTGGTGAATCACACGGAATCGCCATCGGTGGTGTGATCGACGGTTGTCCTGCCGGCTTGCATGTCGATGTCGCATTGATTCAGGCAGATCTGGACCGGAGAAAACCAGGTCAGTCGCACATTACCACCTCCCGTCAGGAGTCCGACAGGGTCGAATTCCTATCGGGTATCTTCGATGGAATTACCACGGGTACGCCCATAGGCTTCGTGGTAAGGAACAAAGACCAGCATTCAGGTGACTACAACAACCTGAAGGATCTTTACCGTCCGTCGCATGCAGATTATACCTATGATCAGAAATATGGTGTCAGGGACTTCCGCGGCGGTGGCAGATCATCTGCCAGAGAGACCATCGCCAGGGTGGTTGCAGGGGCTTTGGCCAAGCAATTGCTTGCCACGATGGGTATCAAAATCCAGGCCTTTGTTTCGAGGGTAGGGGAGATTGAGCTGGAAAAGCCTTACCAGGAAGTTGATCTCAGTCTGGTGGAAAGTAACATAGTCAGGTGTCCGGATCCGGAGACGGCAGTGCGAATGATACAACGCATTGAAGCAGCCGGCAGAAGTCATGATACTGTTGGAGGGGTCATCACAGGCGTTGCAACTGGTGTTCCGGCTGGTTGGGGAGAACCGGTATTCAACAAGCTTCATGCCGATATGGGGCATGCCATGTTGGGAATCAATGCTGTCAAGGGATTTGAATATGGATCGGGATTTGGGGGGACAAAACTCTCTGGTTCAGAGCACAACGATCTATTTATACCCACTGCCGGCGGTATTAAAACCCTCACCAACCATTCGGGAGGCATTCAGGGAGGTATCTCCAACGGAGAAGATATTTACTGGAAAGTGGCTTTTAAGCCGATTGCCACCTTGCTGAAAGATCAGAATACAGTTGATGTACATGGAAAAGAGGCGGTTGTGAATGTTCAGGGACGGCATGATCCCTGTGTCTTGCCCAGGGCGGTACCTATTGTAGAGGCCATGGCAGCCTTGGTATTGGCCGATCATTATTTGTTAAACAGGGTTTCTAAACTATAAAAAAATCAGATTATGGATGCAAAAGAGGCGATTGTCAAAGCACTCGAGCAAGCAGGCAAACCATTGAAAGGCGGCGAAATTGCCGAAGCTTCGGGTGTTGAAAAAAAAGAGGTGGACAAACAGATTAAAAAATTGGTTGCCGAAGGAAAAGTCAATTCTCCCGTTCGCTGTTTCTATGCGCTCGTGAAATAAAAGGGTTCAGACTCTTTTGTTCTTTTTTACCAAACTACTTATAAATGTGAAAAATATGTACCTATTTAGCCGGGTTAACCTATCCGCGGTATTGTTGCTTGTGATTTTATCGGCCTGCCACAACGATGCAAAAAAAGCACCACTCCCCGGAGAAGGCAGAAATGTACTGGCAGTCGATGGATTGGTCCTGAAGTTGACAACACTCGATTTCTCAAATGTTTACACTGGAAAACTGCTTGCCAATGAGGAGATAGATATCCGACCTGAAATATCTGCCAAGGTAACCGGCATCTATTTCAAGGATGG
>CAZGSQ010000326.1:0-1800 GCA_964528535.1 uncultured Tangfeifania sp.
GGATTGGATCATCATCACTTGGTCGCTCCGACCCGCTACGCATATCACAAGGGGGTGGAGAAGTGGCCGGGGTTCTTTTATGATTACGAATTCTATCAGCGGTGTCAGTCCCAGGGAGTTGCGTTCGATGCGCGCGCACTCCCGCATGCCTTGGGCCACGCTGACGTTTATACTTTTCGTACACCAGAGTATCTGCTCGGTTGCGCGCAGGATTTTCGCCCTGGCAGCTCCGGGTACCAGCAGCTGATTTGGAGCGCAACCCTCGGACGGCGCGCGGTGGTTTTTACAACCAACCCGGCTCCGGCGAATGTTCCGTATGGCCGGCCGGGGCCGTGGGTCGGCAATGGGGTGCTGCCCAAGGTCGTCCAACACCGCAATGTCCTCATTGCCTTGCATCGGGTACGGCCGTGTCCGATTTATGATCAGCCGCCGTGGTACCGGGAGGATCGCGTGCATGCGTGGTTTCCGCGGGGCGCCTTTGATGAAGTGCGCGAATGTGGCGGCTGGTGTTTTGGACGAAAGGGGGACGGATTCATCGGGCTTCGCCCACTCAAGCCCGCCGTCTGGGCCGCTCCACAGCCCGACTTGGCAGCACGGATCGGTTCTGCCGAACCATACGAATGGGTGGTGGATGATGTGGATGTCGCCTGGATTTGTGAACTCGGGTCGCGCCGCGGGTCGGGCAGTTTTGCCAGGTTCGTCGACCAGCTCATTGCCGCGTGGGTCAGTGGTGATGTCGACCAGGTAATTTATGAATCGCCAAGCCTCGGTCGGATTGAAGCCGGTTGGCTGCGCGATTTTACTGTCGCCGGGCAGCCGGTGGCAGTCCATGATTACCCGCGTTTTGCGAATCCATACTGCCAGGCTGCGTTTGGTGTTCCACTGACATTACCGGGGAGGAATCAATAAAATGCGAAATTTTCTGTCCAGCATGTTGACGATCGGCATCGGGATCGTTTTCAGCAGCGGGCTCATTGCGGCTCCGGCCCAATTAAACTTACAGGAGACAAACTCAACCATGCTACCCATTACTCAAAAGCGGATTGCTGAAAAGCAGCCGGTCCGTGTTGTAATTTACGGGGATTCGATCAGTGAAGTGAAACCGGGGTGGTCGGGTGGGGCGACCGGACCCGCGCAGAACTGGGGGGCGCAGCTCGTGAATCGACTTCGCCAGAAATATCCTGTGACCGAGTTTACCGTCACGCCGTTTGGGATCGGCGGACAGAACAGTTACGAGGGTTTGGGGCGACTCGATGGATTGACGGCATTGAAGCCGGATCTGGTGCTGGTCGCGTTTGGGGCCAATGATTGTTGCCACCACTATCTGTTGCCGGAGGAAACCCAGCTGGCGTTGAGTACCTTGGTTGGTGCCATCCGGCAACGCTTCGGTGCGGATGTCTTGCTGGTGGGGACAGGGGGCGATAATCCGTTACAGCCTTTTTTTCGACACCTGACCGAGACACTCACGGCGCAACGCACAGCGGCGACTGAGGCCAAGGCAGTGTTTGTGGATATACGCCATGCGATATTGGCCGCGACAGAAAATGGCAAGCGTTGGGCGGATTATCATTTGGGAGTGGGCAACTGCCATCCCAACAATGCCGGCCATCAAATCTGGGCAGAAACTTCGTTCGAAGCGATCTGCGCAGCGTTGAAGCCAACCGCAGGACTCCCTGAATGACGACTGGTCACGCGCGATCTTGGTATGTCTCGCCGATCGGTAACGATGCCTGGTCGGGGCAGTTGGCAGCACCTAATGCGTCACTTACCGATGGCCCATTCCGGACCCTCCAACAGGCT
>CAZGSQ010000327.1:0-1781 GCA_964528535.1 uncultured Tangfeifania sp.
ATTGATGCGGTGGCGGTGACAATAACCGGGGCATATTTTACGAATATATCGATCAGGGCAGAAAAAAGCTTTATGGCCTTGCCCGTCCAGCCGGTCACCAGGGTGAGCGAAGGGGAAAGCTTTTCTCCCAGTTCCATCGAGACAAGGTTGATCCTGTTCTTGGCCTGGGCAAGTTTTGCATTGTTGTTTTCGGTGTTGATTGTTGCCTGTTCGATCGCAACGCTGGTGCCGGTCACGGTGGTCTCGAATTTCTTTAACTGGTCCACGTTGTCTATCAGGATCTTCGCCACAGTGATGTTCTCCACCCCAAACTTTTTGGTCAGTTCCGTGACCGAATAGTTCTTTTTGCCCATGTTCTCAAGGGCTGTGGCGAGGCCGACCAGTGCGGGGTTGGTATCGTCCGCTCCGTTCTGGAGGTCGAGCAGCACCGCTTTGAGGCTGCGCCCAGCAATTTCCGGCTGGGTGATCCGTGGCGCAAGTGTCTCTATGGTAGCCACAAGTGTTTCGATGCTGATCCCTGCATCGGCGGCAACGGTCCCTGCCTTTTCAAAGGCGGCGGTGATATAGGGGACTTCGCCAGCGCCCTCTTTTGACCCTGCAGCAATGGCGTTGATGATCCTACGGGCTTCGGTGGCAGGGACGTTATATTGGTTCATGACCATCGTCAAAGCCTCGATGGCCGGTTGGAGATCGGTCTTTGCGGCGTTGCCAAGGATGATCGCCTCCTCTGCCACCTGAGCCAATGCCTCCTTGTTCTTGAGCAGTTCCGGCCTGGCGGAACCGACCTTTGTAAACGCATCCACGATGTCCTGTGCGCTCTGGGTCACCAATATGCCGTTTTCGAGCGTGGAAACGCTCATCTCTTTTGCCTTTTGGGAAAGCCATTCCAGCGAGTCACCAGTCAAGCCGGTCAGGGCCGAAAGGTTGCCGACCCGCTCCTCAAAATCGTTGAAGGTCTTCACCAGGTTCTTGATTCCCATCACGGCGACCGTAACACCGGCTATCCCTGCCGTTATCAGCGCAAAATATTTGTTGAAGCCATCGGCTATTCCCTGTAAACTCCAGGAGTTTGATACTGCGGCTATGTCCTTGTTGTGCTGTGCCATGATCCCGCGCAGCTCCTGTATCCCCTTTGCGTTGCGGACATATTCCTCGCTGCCGATGATCATCCGCGACTGCTCGTTGATGAGCCTTGTCATTTCTGCCCTGACGCTCTTGATGTCGTTGCTGACCTGTTGCCCGTTGATATAGAGCGTTATACGCCTGTCGTAACTTGCCATAAATGGAATTTTGGGACAAGATAGGAGGGAAGGATTGGCAGGGAAAGGACAGATTTTTTTTGAAGAAAACCACTTCCAGTGACACTGTTTAAAATTAGTGATTATATTGTGATCAAACATTTGATTAAAATATAACCATGTGCAAAAAGTATGTTTTGGCCAGTGCCCTGGATGCCATTGAAGGGAGGTTCAATTCACGGCTTGATCAGGGAACAGAAGAGATCCCAAGGATGTTTGCCGTTGACAGCGGGGACCTGTCGTATGTGATAACCTGTCGGGACCCCTATAAAATACAGTCTTTCCGGTTTGGGGTGACCCCTTTTTACTCGGAAAAGCATTTGGACCTGATCAATGCCAGGGCCGAAGGGGATAAAAACCTTGGCGACGACCCATGTTATAACGGGTCGAGGGCCATATTTTTGAAACCTGAGTTCCGAAAGCCGGTACAGTTCCAAAGGTGCATCGTCATTGCCGATGCCTATTATGAGTGGTCGGACAAAA
>CAZGSQ010000328.1:0-1772 GCA_964528535.1 uncultured Tangfeifania sp.
CTTCTGGAATTTTTGCGAAAGCAATTCCGGGAAGTTCAGTCTGATAAGTATTGCGTAAAGTGTTCCACAAAAACGGAAAATCGGTAATCAAAGGTGATTGGGTTAACTTTTTGGTATGCCAACCCAACGGACTATCGAACGTTTGTTGGTCATGGGTCAATAGTTCCACAAAATCAGCTTTAAAATTGACAGAATTCAAATAATCAGCACATTCTGGATTTTGCAAAAGAAAATGTAAATCATAAAAGTGTCGTATTTTTGAAGCTAGATCGTAAGTATAGTTTTCTGAAAAGGAGAATCGAATCAATGAGACTAACTTCTCTGAAAAAGTGCGTCGTTTATCCAAAACGTTAACTTTAAATGGATTTAATCCGTACTTTTCAATTAAACTGCCATTTTCTGTTTTTGCATAAAAATCAGCGATAAAACTTGTTATTGTCAGTTTCTCAAATGGATATGGATTTGCGAATGAATTAATCTCGACCATCAGTTGCCCAATATTTACAGATGACTTCATGGTGTGCCCCATTATATTGGGATAAGCATACATGGCCTTATAAAATCGCGAACCTTTGCTGGTAACTCCAATAATTACCACTTCGTCCAAATCAGCCGTTATTTCCTTGGCGACTTTTTTGATCAACATTTTAAGCTGATTTCCAGTCATTGAGCCGGCATCAATTACAGCGATATCAATATCTTCTGAGAATCGATCAATCAAGTGATATGCCTTTGACAATGAGGTGCCTCCTTTGAAAACCACCTTGTCGGAATTTGTATTTTGCGCCATCAACCAGAGTGTTCGGGTAATCCAGTAGTCTTTTTCGATATAAACAGCATTTATACCGAGATACTCCGAAGCAGCCAACACTGTCTCTGTAAAGAGTTTTTTATTTCCGTGCAAAATCATTTTATGTGCCAATTTGATTTTGTTGATAATACCGTTTCAGAAATTGGTAATTTATACTCAGTTACTCCGTTGAGTGATTTTTGCAGCTTTTTTAGCAATAGATGATTAGCTCCGGTCAATTCTAAAATTGCCCCACACAAAGCCCTGACTGAATTTGTATATTTCAAAGCCAGGGTTGTCATCGCAGATTTTTGTTCCGTACTCAACTCCCGGAATATTTCTATTAATCTGAGACAAGCCTCGTCGGGGGTGGTCCCGGGGATTTCTCGAATAAAACGTACAGCATCTAAAATTCTCAATAATTCAATGTTCTTAGGAATGATTGCATTTGGTTGTACAATAAATGAAATGATGTAATTTTCACGTTTGACGGCCCGGCGGTATTTGTTTGTTCCGATCTGAATATAGGAAGAAATTTGTGTGGTTAAACCTAGCGAACTAAATGCAGTATACCCAGTGAGATACCCTATTTGCTTACCGTCTTGCTCAATGAAATCTTTGGCAATTTGATAGGCGGACGGCTTCAGGGTACCGAATTGTGTGTTTCTGGGTTTATAGTATTTTCCTTTAGATAGCCTGACAATCTTTCCTGAATCGGCTAAACGGGTTAGGGCCTTTACAACCGAATTTTTACGACTTACCTCAACCTCGAAAACCTGATAGGTGAACACATAATCGACAGGAAACCGATCAATCTTATTCGCTATAATATCAGATATTTTCATAGTCCTTTATTTGAATGCAAAAATAAGATATTTGTCACTTTTATTACGTAATAAACGTGACTTTTTAGAGAATTTTTGTTGGAGTTCAAATCCAGCTTTTGTTGCCTCAAATTACTGGTAAAGGCAATTAAAAAAAC
>CAZGSQ010000329.1:0-1771 GCA_964528535.1 uncultured Tangfeifania sp.
AGGTCAATATCTTCTTTACCTTCTGGGGACTTGACGCAATCAAAAAGAAACAGGGTCGTGCCTTTGTTGGGAAAGGTTTCCTTCCAAAACTGTTTGGATTTTTTATGGGAGGATTGGGAAGTTCCCCGGTAAGCAGGTTGAATTTTTGCGGATTGAGTCCCATCATTTTCAGGTATATGATGCGCAAGAATAATGTGGCAACACTCGAAGAACTGGTTGAAGCAGCTAAGGAACTGGAAATCAATTTGTATGCTTGCGAAATGGCGATGCATATCCTCGGTCTCGAAAAAACTGATTTTATCCATGAAGTAAAGGATGTCCTTGGCGTAGCCACTTTCCTTGAACTCTCCGAAGGTGGAAGGACGATGTTTATTTGAAAACAGCCAGCCGCCAGTTGCCAGCAGCTAATATATTAATTCAAAAACAAATTTCATATATGTCTACAGTTCAATTAGATATCACAAAAGAACATTGTCCGATGACTTTTGTAAAAACGAAGATCCAACTCTCGAAGCTGAAACCAGGGGATATCCTGGAGGTGCTGCTAACCGAAGGTGAACCACTTCAGAATGTACCCCGCAGTTCGAGGGAACAAGGTTTCAATGTTCTGGAAGTCTCACACGTTCAGGGAAATGTACATCGGGTTCTGATTCAGAAGTAGTGCCGTAGGCTGCTGGCAACTAGCTACTGGCAATTGGCTTGAATCTTAATCCAGAGGCAGAATTTCCTTCGCAAGAAAGTTTGCCAGCCGCAATCCGAAGACTGCCAGCCGCTAGCCGCAAGTTGCCAGCCGCTGAATTTCAAAGATCAAAACAATAAATAATTACCGAATGTTAAGAATTTCACAACAAGTTTTAGACGGAATCATCGATCATGCCCGGAATGGTTTGCCCGAAGAAGTGTGTGGTTATCTGGCTGGAACAGAGGGGGAGGTTACGCGGCAATTCCGGTTGACCAACATTGACCACAGCAATGAGCATTTTTCGTTCGATCCTGCTGAACAGTTTCAGGCCGTCCGTGAGGCACGTAAGGCTGGTTTGCAGATATTGGCAAACTATCACAGCCATCCCGAATCGCCGGCACGACCCTCGGTTGAAGATATCCGTCTGGCTTACGATCCCGAAATCAGCTATGTGATCGTTTCAATGGCAGCAGAAGTTCCCGACCTAAAATCTTTTCTGATCCGCAAAGGTGAAGTTGAAAAGGAAGAGATTGAGGCTTTTTGATGGATGATTTTCTTCATCATCAAATGGCAACCGAGAAAGCGATTGGTAACTGGTCTTTGGGGACTGGCAAAAAAAACTAACCATTAGAATTACCTGCCGGAACAGTTAAAAATTTAAGGTTTCAATCAATGCTAAATTTAGCAAACATAACGGGGGATATTTTCCTCTGAGTGAGAAATATTGTCCTGAAAATTATTGTTAAAATAGACATATAAAATTAAAATTGAATTAGTTACAAAGTAA
Organism: uncultured Tangfeifania sp.; assembly: GCA_964528535.1. Lineage (GTDB taxonomy): Bacteria > Bacteroidota > Bacteroidia > Bacteroidales > Prolixibacteraceae > CAINVV01. The sequence goes on from CAZGSQ010000329.1 coordinate 1,470, forward strand.
TACCGAAGTATCATGGCAAAAAATGATTTACAAAGAAGCGTCACCACGGCTACAGCCCGTCAGTTATCCACAACAACCAAAACCGGACCTCAAATGGGGTCGATTACCCCACGATTGTTATTGAAACTCCTACCATGGGTGCAGGTTGACTCGGGAACCTATCGGGTGAACCGGACAAAGGTGGAGCTCAAAAAAGCTGAACGGATCGAAATCGAATATCTTGAAGGCATTCCTTCCTTTCGGGCCGATTCGTTGCGACGGATACCGCTGTTCTCCAATATTGATGTGGAAATTGTAAATCG
>CAZGSQ010000330.1:0-1769 GCA_964528535.1 uncultured Tangfeifania sp.
ATACGGGCGAGCACTTGATCCGCTTAAAAATATAGGGCCTTTGGCTGAAGAAACGGGCTTAACAGTCGCTGATACTAAGGACGCTCTTTTTGAGCTTTCGTCATTCTTCAAGAATGACTCTCGCACTGTAATGGTTAAACCATCGCTATTTTCCGAATTCGATGAGCATTGGATGCCGTGGAATCCAAAAGAAGATGCTCTTAAACTCGCCGCCGACATCATGAATGATCAAGATTTCCCAGAAGATAGCAAAACTATTATAGACCGTTATGGTTGGGAGGCACGAAGACTTAACCCTGCTGCGACTTACCTTTATGAAAGAAACATGATACAGGATTATAAGGTTCTTGGATCTCGTGAGTTTCAATTTTCTCGAATCATCGGCAAAGAGGATGATCTCCGTCGTTTTTTGAAGAGCAGATCTTAGATGCAATCTGAAACACGCAGTCTTCACAGGCGGCAATTATGAGCTGCTTCTGAAAGGGTATATCAAACAATCCCCTTTTGGTCTTTACAAGGAACTCCAATCTGTTAGCTTGACTTTAGATGAAGATATACCAAGTTTAACTACTCGTTGTACTTTTTTTTCGAGATTGTCCTCTGGGCGACAGGCAATTGTCCATGTAGCTAAGGCAATGGAAGGCACAGCAAGCAACTCCTTAAAATACTCGGCGTCTACATCGGATAGCGAGTGCCCCAGCACAACCACCTCTGAAACACCATCAAGCCTATCGAAAAATGAACGGTGCTTATTGATCAATTGTTTCGAAGGTTTGAATGTAGCAGAGAAAAATCGATCAATAATTCCATTTGCTTCCATTAACCGGGTGTCAATTTCTGCAATATCTGGCCGATCATTCAATGACTTTCGATCCTGAGGGTTCCAGGCATGTCCCAGTATGATTTTTTGCTCAGGATCAGCCGTTGAACCGTGAATGTGCAGGGTGCGGTCAGCAGGTACGCCATACAAATAGGCAAGAGTCGGCGTGTAATTAAATGTAAGGAACTTTGCTTGTGGATTTATTGTCGTAAGTCGTCTTACTGTATTCGGATCGGGGATTGGAACCTGCGAAATCCAATCTTCAAAATAAGATAACAGGTCAGATGACAGATGCTGAACCACTCGATCAACTTCAAACTGAAAATCATGGTGGCCGGAATCACTCCAATCATCAGCACCGTAAGAGGGCATAAAATCACTTAAATCTTCAATGACCCAATCCACATCCAAATCAGCAAGAGCCGATTCAAGGTCAGCCCAGTTTGCATCAATTGGTACATATGTGTCAATTGCATTGAAGGTATCACGTGCATTTCTTTCTGTGAACTCTCGGAAATCAGTAAAGCTTGTCTGCATGTTGTGATACAGATCAAATCCATTCCCTATAATGTAAAGCTTCATACTCATCCCCCCACAATCGCCATCAGTTTCCCAAAATCAGTCACAACATCATACTTGACCTTATCACGTTCAACCCGCTGATTGATCTCTTCAAAGAACTTCCGCGCACACTCGATTTTCGTAGCCTCAATGGCTCGCAGCTCCATGCTCGACATTGATCCCTTGGTCTCAGCCACAAAGTAGATGTGCTTGACAGCGCCCTCTTTGAAAGATATTGCCCAGTCCGGATTGTAGTCTCCAACCGGTGTAGGGATAAAAAACCCACGGGGAAGTTTTGCGTAGACAACAACCTCAGTGCTGGTATCAAGCTCGTGCACAAAAGCTTTTTCAATTTTCGAGTCCGTGACCACATAATCGTAGATGTGGT
>CAZGSQ010000331.1:0-1764 GCA_964528535.1 uncultured Tangfeifania sp.
ACAATCGAATAATCGAGTAATAGAACAACGAAGTCTGATTTGATTCTGATTTCAAAACTCGTTGATCGAATGTTCGAGTATTCATTGCCTTGAACAATCGATTAATAGAATAATAGAACAACGAATGTTGATTTGATTCTGATTTCAAAACTCGTTGATCGAATGTTCGAGTATTCATTTGCCCTGAACAATCGAATAATCGAGCAATAGAACAACGAAGTTTGATTTGATTCTGACTTCAACACTCGTTACTCGAATGTTCGAGTATTTCTTTCCTTTGAACAATCGAATAATCGAGTAATAGAACAACGAAGTCTGATTTGATTCTGATTTCAACACTCGTTACTCGAATGTTCGAGTATTCGTTTCTTACTGAACAATCGAATGCTCGATCAACGAATTCCGAATTCGGATTATTCACCTTTCTGATTTCATTTTTCTATTTCTTTCAGCCGTCTGAATACTCCTTACGAATATTGAAATCAATTCATTGCATTCTGCAATACAGTTATCTAAAAGACGATCTTCTTTCTGGATTTTTGTTTGACGAACTATTTTTAAAGCGATAAATGATTCTCTCAACTCCTTCAAGGCGATTTTCATTTTATGGATAAAATCATTTGAAGATTCAGCGCTTTTTGCTTCTCCATAGTTCAAAGCCGGTGAAATACCGGAGCGAATCAATTGACCCGAAATATATCTCCCGCCTACATTTTTCGGTAAAGACTCAACGAGGGTTGATATTTGAACCGCAAAGGCAATGAGCCTCTCTTCAAGATCATGCTTTTTCTCTTCGTCCATTTTTTCAAGTTTTAAGTAATAACAATTCCTGTAATACCTTAATCAGGCAAAAACAGGAAAGGTGATAGGGCTTTTCGAAGTTTTTTTGAACAATCGAATAATCGAACAACGAAGTCTGATTTGATTCTGATTTCAACACTCGTTATTCTATTGTTCGAGTATTCATTTCTTTCTGAACATTCGATCAAAGAATTCTGATTTTCGATCTGATTTCAACATTCGTTGTTCTATTGTTCGAGTATTCATTACTTTCTGAACAACCAAACCAACATCTTTTCTATCTTAGCATCGAATTTAACCGATTGAAATTATCTTACCAAAGAATCATGAAAAGTTCAACCCAACTCCGCCACCACTCAGCAGACTGGAAGCCTGCATTAATACTATTATTAACCATTTTCATCAGCCTTTCAGGCCATTCCCAGCGAAGCCTCAAATGGGCGAAACAGGGCAGCGCCTATTACCGGATTGAAAAAAGTGAGATCGTCAAATATACCCTGCCGGAAAACACAGGCAAAGTGATCGTGACAAAACAACAACTGACACCCCAGGGGGCCAATGATCCTTTGAAGATCAGTTTTTTCAACTTTTCTTCAGATGAAGAGAAGCTTCTGATCTTTACCAACACCCGCAAAGTATGGCGGATCAATACCCGGGGCGACTATTGGGTACTCGACTCAAAAGCAGCAACACTCACCCAATTGGGAAAAACGCTTCCGGCTTCCTCATTGATGTTCGCAAAATTCTCACCCGATGGCAAATCAGTTGCCTATGTGAGCGGGAACAATATCTATGTGGAAGATCTGGCAACCCAAAAGATCAAGCCCCTCACTGTGAATGGCACCGTCACATTGATCAATTGTACCTTCGACTGGGTTTATGAAGAAGAGTTTGAATGCCGCGATGGGTTCCGGTGGAGCCCGGACAGCAAATCGATTGCTTATTGGCAGGTTGATGCCGGGA
>CAZGSQ010000332.1:0-1760 GCA_964528535.1 uncultured Tangfeifania sp.
AGATAGCTTCAGGTGACTGGAGTTCAGACGTGTGCTCTTCCGATCTAGGGGTGATGAGCGATTTTGCAAAATAGATGCCCGATGCAATGATGACAAAAGCTGCAAGTTGGATTGCATGGGAACCAGGGTTTCTCATCATGTTGGTAGTATTCATTGGATTGAATTTAGTGCTACAAATTTAATGAAGCATTGACAGGATTCCATTTTAAAAAGATGCCTTCTGCAAATATTTTCAGCATGTCGAGAGGGAATTTTATCACTCAATCCGATTTCACCCTATATTTGAACCTTATTTTTCCATATAAAGTAAGGTTACTGATAAACCATGGCGAAAGAACACAAAACAGAAGCGGAAGAACCCCTCGAAAAAAAACTCTGGAAAACAGCCGACAAGCTGCGTAAGAACATGGATGCCGCCGAATACAAGCATGTGGTGATGGGGCTGATCTTCCTCAAATATATTTCCGATGCCTTTGATGAATTGTATCAAAAACTGGTGAGCCAACAAAATGAAGGGGCCGATCCGGAAGATAAAAATGAATATACCGCCGAAAAGGTCTTTTATGTTCCTCCCTCCGCACGTTGGAAGTGGATCCAGGATCGCGCTGCACTTCCCACCATTGGAAAAGATGTTGATGACGCGATGGATGCCATTGAAAAGGATAATCCATCACTCCGTGGGGTTTTGCCGAAGGTTTTCGCTCAGGAAAAACTCGACAAGGCAAGCCTGGGCGGACTGATCAACCTGGTGGGCTCCGCCACTCTCGGCACGAAAGAGGCGAAAAGCAAGGATGTTTTGGGCCGTGTGTATGAATATTTCCTGGGAGAGTTTGCAATGGCGGAAGGCAAGAAGGGTGGGCAATTCTATACCCCATCCTGTGTCGTGAAATTACTAGTCGAAATGTTGGAACCCTATGAAGGAAGGGTGTTCGACCCCTGTTGTGGGAGTGGCGGCATGTTTGTCCAGAGTGAAAAGTTTATCCTCCATCACCAGGATCACTACAATAAAAAGAACGGCAATAAACTCTCCCTCAACCCCACCGATTATATCTCCATTTATGGGCAAGAGAGCAACCAGACCACCTGGCGTCTGGCCAAGATGAACCTCGCCATCCGGGGCATCGACAGCAGCAACGTAAAATGGAACAACGAAGGTTCCTTTTTGAACGACCTGCATAAAGACCTGAAGGCCGATTATGTGATCGCCAACCCTCCTTTTAACGACAGCGACTGGAGCGGCGACCTGCTTCGTGATGATGCCCGTTGGAACATTTTGGGCAAAAAGTTGCCACCTCCACCCGGCAATGCAAATTACGCATGGATACAGCACTTCCTTTATCACCTGGCACCAACCGGCATGGCAGGCTTTGTATTAAGCAAGGGTGCGCTTACCACCAACACCACCGGTGAGGGTGAAATCCGCAAAGCCCTGGTGGAAAACGACCTGGTGGACTGTATCGTCAACCTGCCGACCAAACTCTTTTTAAATACCCAAATACCGGCCTGTTTGTGGTTCCTTCGCAGAAACAAAACCCTGCGTAAAGGAGAAATCCTCTTTATCGATGCCCGTAACCACGGCTATCTGATCAACCGCAGGAACCGTAACCTGAGCGATGAAGATATCACGCTGATTGCAGGCGTCTATCATGCCTGGCGCACAGGCGAAGCGGAATACAATGATGTGGCAGGATTTAGCAAGAGTGCCTCCCTTGATAGATCGGAAGAGCACACGTCTGAACTCCAGTCACCTGAAGCTATCT
>CAZGSQ010000333.1:0-1760 GCA_964528535.1 uncultured Tangfeifania sp.
AGAAGAATTCAAGCTGGCCGGACTTTATGCTTTCTTTGGTACAGAAGACGACAAGAACATAAATTGGGAAGATTATTTTCAAATATCGCACGAAGATGGAGCTTGTGAGGTAAAAAACAATCAAATCATCGAATTCAACAACACACCTGAGAGTTTTGGTGGTTTGGCTGAACCCACCAGGCAACCAGCAAATCCCGCGGTTTTTGAAAACGAATTGAGATCATTAAACTTCAGCAAACTGCAGGGAGAAAGTGGGATGATGCAAATGCTGAGCGAACCTGCAGAGGATTAAATGCATCAAAAAAAATGGACCATGCAAATTCGGTTATTTATGAGGTTGCATAGGGTTATAGAATTGTGAGGGATCGGTTGTCAGTTGTCGGTTGTCAGATCACCTTCAAGGAGAATTGCCCCGATATACGCAACAGCCGCGTGATAGATATTATCAGCGAACTCAAGTCGATCGGATGCCGGGTCGACGTGTATGATCCCTGGGCCGATCCCGCCGAAGTCCTCCACGAATACGGAATCAGCCTCCTTCCTGTCACTCGTCACCCGTCACCCGTCACTCGTCACTCGTCACCCGTCATCCGTCACTCGTCACTCGTCACTCCTCACTCGTCACCCGTCATCCGTCACTCGTCACTCGTCACTTCCTATGACGCAGTCGTTCTTGCAGTGGCACACCATGAATTTAAATCGATCGATTTCAACGGAAGCTTTTGAAACGGGACTGTTGTTTTTGATGTTAAGTCGGTATTGCCGAGGCACCTGGTTTCGGGGAGGCTATAGGCACAGCACGTCGGTTACGACCTGAGATCATACTTCACAATTTTCTGCCCAAGTGACACCTGATGAGCTTTTTATTCATCTTAAGGCTGGCGAAGACAGTCGTACGCAATATAAGGTTGACCTGAATAATATTGACTCACTGGCTTCAGAATTGGTTGCTTTCTCTAATGCAATGGGAGGGGTTATTTATGTGGGAGTCGATGACAACGGTCAGGCAAAGGGAATCGACAAAATGGCTGTTAGACGAATAAATCAAATGATCAGCAATGCCTGCAGTCAGCATATCAAAAGTCCTATAGCGGTGCAAACCGAAAATGTTCTATTGGATAGTGGTAACATCATCATTGCTATCAGAGTGCCTGAAGGTATTGATAAACCTTATTTTGATAAAAATGGAATTATCTGGCTGAAAAGCGGGGCCGATAAACGTCGTATCAATTCAAAGGAGGAATTACAGCGCTTGTTTCAGCAGGCTGGTATTATCTACGCGGATGAAGTCCCGACAACTGCCGGATTGTCGAAATTAGATCAGCCCTATTTTGCGAAATTTCTGCAGGGATATTATCAGCAAGAGTGGCCAACTCATACTGAGCAATCGAAATGTATGCTGAACAATATGGGATTGGCAACCGGTGACTATCTGAAACTTGCCGGCCTTATGCTATTTGGTAAAGAGCCGCAGTTCATTAAGCCTGCCTTAATCTTTAAGTGCATTCAATTTCCGGGAAACAACATCGCAGTTGATAGCTATCTCGATAGTGAAGATTTTGACGGGAAGCTTGAGGACCAGTTTAACGGCAGCATGGCTTTTGTAATGCGCACGTTGCGAAAAAAGCAAGGTGGACAAGGGGTTAACTCAATCGGAGAGCCCGAGATTCCGAAAATTGTTTTTGAAGAAATGATTACTAATGCGCTGGTGCACCGCGATTACTTTATCAGTGCCCCAATACGTTTGTTTGTATTTGGTG
>CAZGSQ010000334.1:0-1758 GCA_964528535.1 uncultured Tangfeifania sp.
CGCAGCATTGCTCGACTAGTCACACAGATATAATAAATACGAGCAATCAAATACTTTAAGCTAATGTGAGCAATAAGAATATATATTTTATTATATACCTTAGATGTTGGTCCTGAACCTAAGTTCTTGATTGCATCATAAAAACTATTTCTATTCGTATCTTGTCCACCTTTCTTTTTCTTATCTTTGCTTGGCTTCATAGGCGGCAACTTTGCACGTCTGTAAGCCCCGTATACCATCGGATCCACTTTAGACTTAACCAATGGCTCGTATGAGAATACACGCTGGGTGGCATTCTTGTTACGTGCGGAAGAAATATCCCAAGAAAATGACAGAACCGGACTGAAAACAACAGATGAAAGCAGTTGACAGGTTCCTGTGTGGCATCGAGTTCAAGGCATGCGTTCCAGATAAATTCAAAAAGATCGGGATTGGCCTCCTCTTCACGGATAGTTTTATAAACAAGCTCATTGAGAAAGAGCGCGATGGAACTTTTCCGGATATCAAAAGGAATTTCCTGGTAGGGAAGGGCCAGGTGCACCTCCTTTATTGACTGGAGTACCTGTTTCTCCTTGTGATAAACCACGAGGTCGAGCAGGGTCATCGGCTGGAAAAGTCCCGGTTTGATCTTTGATCCGGAGCTGCGCAGACCTTTAATAAGATAGGATTGAATGCCGAACAGTTCAGTGTAGATTTTTACGATCACACTGGTTTCGGAATATTTTAAGGAGTGAAAAACGATGCCTTTTGTCTGATGTAGCATCAGTTCATGATGAGGATTTTCGTGACTACCTTTGCTGTTGCGGTGTCGTTATTTGCATAGACGAGGTAAACCCCGGCTGTCGCTTTCACACCGTGGAGGTTCTTGCCGTTCCAGACGACCTGGTCGCCCTTTACACAGGTGGAAAAGACCAGGTTTCCGTTAACATCGGTAATCCTGACCTGGATGCAATTATCGGTGGCAGGATCGGCATTTTTGGCAATGCCCCTGATGGCGATATCGCCGTCATAGCCTGGTCTGACCGGGTTGGGGAAGGCGATAACGGGTTCAGGTTCTGTGTTGGCAGGCGTGGTTAAACCCCTGAAGGAGACAATGCCCTTATCGGTGCCGAAAAACACGTCACCGTCTTTGTTTATGGCAATGCAGATAATCCGGTCCGACAATAAAGGGCTCTCTTCAGCGGTGAAGTGATAGATCTGTTTTGTGCCGTCTTCTGAAAAGAGGAATACTCCCCCGCGGTCTGTGCCGATCCATTTCTGGTTGGCCCCGTCAATCGCAATAGCGGTAACGGTTTCATTCTCAAGAAGGTATTGAACGTTCAGCCCCTGGGTAACAAGGATCTGCTGGGCATCGAAATTCTGTCCTGAAAAGACATTCTCGGGAGCATAAAATACAGCTACACCTTTATCTGTTCCGATCCATATCTCACCCTTATTGTCTTCAGCCATGGTGTATACTGTGTTGCCGGGAATGTTCCCGCTGCCCACAGCCGAATTCAGCAGCTGTGCCTGGTCGTCGGCCGTATTATCGGGTGTGTTGTTATCGGTAAAAACAAGGATGGAATTCGGGTTCTGGTTGCCATACCGCATCTGGATCCATACCTGGCCCTGCCGTGTGACAAGAACCTGGCCCAGGTCGTCCTCATTGACCATCGGGATGGTGTACCCGGTCCATTTGCTGCCTTCCTTTCTGGAAAGGCAGCGGTTGTTGTGGGAAGTTACAGCCCAGAGGTTTCCCTTCGTGTCGAAGGTAACCCC
>CAZGSQ010000335.1:0-1744 GCA_964528535.1 uncultured Tangfeifania sp.
ACCCTGATGAGGGGCACACTTTTTTACAACAAAAAAATATTCTCGACGCAGAAACTAATCTCATCAATTTTCTGGCACGCTATATCGACTAAACAAGGAGACAAAATGCCAGCGCTTTTATGTCTTAAACCGGAAGAAGTTGTTGCAATTCATAATGCCACCCTGCGTATCCTAAGCGAAATTGGTGTCGTAATGAAAGAACCAATTGGCCAAAAATATTTACTCGAAGCGGGTGCACAAATTAAGGGTGACAGGATCTTGTATCCACCAGAGTTAGTAGAAAAGTGCATTTCCCAATGCCCGTCTACTGTCAATGTACAAGGACGAGGAGGTGGTACAAAAATCCTTGGGGATGGCAATTTATATTTTCACAACCTTGGAGGTGCACGAGACATTATTGACTACCGTAATGGGGAGAAAAGGTATGCAACGATCGAGGATATTCAGGATGCAACCCGTCTTCTTGATGCGCTCGAAAATTGCAACACAATCACACCGTTCTTTACACCGCGTGATATACCGGGCGAGTTAATGTCGTTGGCCATGTATCGGCACACATTACCCTATACCACCAAACCGGTGCATGGGCCTGGGGTCCAATATCCCGGCGAAGTAAAGTTTGCCATAGAGTTAGCGGCTGTTATTGGAGATCCTCAAAAGTTCCTCACACTTGCCGTTTCTCCTGTCAGCCCATTATCCATTCCAGATCATGAAATTCAGGCAATCATTGAAATTGCCCGGGCAGGGATCGCCTTTGGACCATTGCCCTGCCCTACAGCAGGTAGCACAGCACCTCTTTCAATCGCTGGGGCAATAGCACAACAAAATGCTGAAATACTCGCACCGCTGGTACTTGCGCAGGTTGTCAATCCCGGGCTACCAATTTTTTATTGCGGTCGGCTGGCTATGATGGAGCCACGCACCGGTATTTCAGTTTGGGGCGGCATCGAACTGGGTTTGGCATCCGCGGGGACAGTTCAGATTGGGAAATTCTATAACCTGCCGGTTAATGTTTATGGCTTTTCAACAAATTCACACACCCTGGATATTCAGAGTGGTTTTGAACGTGGCCTTAATGCCGTCATTCCTGCATTGATGGGTGCCGATGAATTATCTGGTATTGGTGAAATGGAAGCAGGCATATCGGGGTCATACGCACAAATGATTGCAGACAATGAATTCGCATCAAGTGTTTTACGATTACGGAAAGGCTTTGATGTAAATGATGAAACACTTGCTGTGGAAGTGATTTCAGCAGTTATGGACAGTTCACATAATTTCTTGGGCCAAAAACACACCATGAAACATTTGAAAGCAGGTGAAATCCTGATGACAAAACTAGCCGAGCGCGGAACATGGGAATATTGGGAGAAAAACGGAAAAAATAATTTTGCGGAACAAGCCCAAGCAAGTGCAGAAAAAATTTTACGTGAACACACTGTCGAGCCACTATCCGAACATCAAGAACATGAACTTGCAGCCATCCTGATGGCCGCGGAAAAGCAACTGGCAAAATAACCGACATCCCGCCTAAGGCAAAAGTTTCAGGAGAATTTATGTTAAAAAAAGCGTATTCAATTTTTGAGGAATTGATTCATTGGAGACGAGATTTTCACTCTCACCCAGAATTAGGTTTTACCGAAAGACGAACTTCTGAAGCTGTTGCAATTGAGTTAGAAAAATTAGGATACAAAGTACAGATCGGAAGAGCACACGTCTGAACTCCAGTCACCTGAAGCTATCT
>CAZGSQ010000336.1:0-1738 GCA_964528535.1 uncultured Tangfeifania sp.
CGATCAACTTCGACTCGCCACCAGGTCCAATGCCGATGGCAGCAACGACATTTTAAGGGTCGATGACAAAGAACTTGTCAAAATCTATTCGACTACAGTTTTTGAAGATGCCTTCCCGATAGCTTTTAACAAGGACAACAAGCGGTTCTATTTGAATACAAACAAAGGGGACAGCATTGACCTGACTCGGCTTGTCTTGCTGGATCCTGAAACTTTAAAGGAGGAGTTGGTGGAGTCCGATCCATTGAAAAAAGTGGATATTGGCAATGTATTCTTTTCCGAATTGAACAAGGAGATCGTATTTACAGCTTATGAAGACGACAGGAATGTTATTTATTGGAAAAATAAATCATTTGAAGAAGATTATAACCTGATTAGGAAGGAGTTGCCAAATGAAGACATCAATTTCACCTCCAATACAACCGATGAAAACTTTTGGCTGCTCAGCGCTTCTGCGGATGTTGATCCGGGATCTGTCTATTTATTTGACCGCACGAACAAAAAACTCACCTTTCAATATCGCCCACGTCCCAATATCCCGGTCAATGATCTGGCTGAAATGAAGGCAATCCGTTACAAATCATCAGACGGACTCGAAATTGCAGCATACCTGACATTACCCAAAGGACTTGAGCCAAAAAACCTTCCTCTGATTGTTTTCCCACATGGTGGACCATGGGCCCGTGATGCTTGGGGCTATAATTCTTATGCTCAATTCCTTGCAAACCGGGGTTATGCCGTCTTGGCTCCGAACTTCAGGTCATCGACCGGTTATGGTAAAAAGTTTTTGAATGCAGGGAATAACCAATGGGGTGAAAAAATGCAGGACGACCTTACCTGGGGTGTCAAATACCTGATCGGAGAAGGGATAGCAAATCCAGCTAAAATAGGGATCATGGGCGGTTCTTATGGTGGATATGCAACATTGGCTGGTGTTGCCTTTACACCAGATGTTTATGCCTGTGGAGTCTCTATTGTAGGGCCGTCAAACCTGATCACATTACTTAACTCAATACCTCCCTATTGGGAATCAGGAAGAAAAATCTTCCATGTAAGGATGGGTGACCCAACAAATCCGGAAGGGAAAGCACAACTTGAACGTCAGTCGCCGCTTAATTCAGCCAGTAAAATTAAAGCTCCTTTGTTGGTTGTGCAGGGAGCCAATGACCCACGGGTCAACAAAGCTGAGTCGGACCAGATTGTTATTGCTTTACGCGACAGGGGTTTCCCGGTCGAGTATATTGTTGCTCCCGATGAAGGGCATGGTTTTGCCAGGCCAGTAAACAACATGGCCATGTTGGCTTCTGCCGAGAAATTTCTTGCAAAATACCTGGGTGGACGTTTTCAGGAAACAATGAAACCTGAAGTTGCAAAAAGATTGGGCGAAATTACAGTTGATGTGAAGGGAGTCAAGTTGGTTCCGGCTGTGAAGAAATAGGGGAAAATGTTACTGGCGACTAGCGGCTCGCGGCTGGCAGGTTACGAAGCTTGTTTTGAATTCGAAATTTAGTTTTGTAAGCAGCTAGCTACAAGTTGCTTATTGCCAACAGCTAGCCGCAAGTTGCTAGCCGCCAGTTGCCAGATGCCAGCCGCCAGCCGCAAGTTGCCAGCCACAAGCCGCCAGCTGCCAGTTGCCAGTGCTACCTCTGCCACTTCTCTTTTTCAAACCTGCTGGTAAGGATTGTAAGGATCTCGTTGGCAGACGATTCTATGGGTTTGTTGGTAATTTGGATTTCGG
>CAZGSQ010000337.1:0-1734 GCA_964528535.1 uncultured Tangfeifania sp.
ATAGCTTCAGGTGACTGGAGTTCAGACGTGTGCTCTTCCGATCTAATTCTTTTTAGCGATTTTGATAAAGCAAATAGTTGTTTAATAGTGATTTTGTGAAAATTTTGTTTAACTATGCGTTCAAATAATGGAACTTTGATGATACGATTATGAAGATTAAAATTCAGGCAACTAAAGTATTGATTATTTTATGTTTATATGCATTTCCAGCGTTTTCTCAAAATGCCACAAACACAGATGATTGTAACCGCATTTTGCAAACAGCGATGGAGTTGTTCAATAATGAAAAATATGGTTCGGCGATCCACGAATTCCAGAAATTGCAGGAGATGGCAGAACCTGGCTCAATCTTTACCGATGAAGCGGATTATCATATTCCGGTGTGTTATCTCGAAATGGGCAATCAAAATGGGAGAGGGGCACTTGAAGCTTTTGTAGAGCAACACCCCCGTTCGGCAAGGATCAACAGTGCGTGGTTCAGGTTGGGAAATGCCGATTTCAACCGGAAACAATACAAACAGGCATTGGTTTCCTATAAAAAAATTGATCGTTATGCATTAGGCGGCAAGGAGTTGGAAGAGTATGGCTTTAAATCGGGCTTTTGCAACCTCGAAGCAGGTAAAAAAGACATTGCCAAAGTATTCTTTGCAGAACTGAAAGACAAACCAGGAACATTTTCGGATGCTTCGAAATATTATTGGGCGCATATCAGTTACCTCGAAGGCAAATATGAACCTGCCTTGAAAGAATTTGAAAAAATCGAAAATTCAACGCAATACGCTCCGATCATCCCATTTTACAAAGCACAGATCTATTTTGCCCAGGAAAAATACGAACAAGTTATTCAGGTTGCACCTGCGTTGATGGAAAAGGCCTCTTCAGAGCGGAAGATCGAATTGGCAAAAATCCTTGGTGTCTCCTATTATCAGTTGAAACAGTACAACCAGGCTATTCCTTATATCGACACTTACCTGAAAACCAAAGATGTAACACCATTGCAATATTATGTAGCGGGATATTGTTACGATAAAGCAGGACTGCTTGACAAGGCGATCCTGAACATGGAAAAGACGATGAAGGGAAAAGATGCACTTGCCCAAAACGGCTATTATGAATTGGCGGCTCTCTACATCAAAAAAGGGGACAAACAACGGGCGATGGTAGCTTTTCAAAATGCTTCTGGAATGGACTTTGACCCGAAGATTAAGGAAGATGCCTTGTTCCAATATGCTAAAATAACTTATGAATTGGATTATTCTCCATTCAATGAGGCAATTAAGGCATTTGACAAGTACATAGCCGATTATCCGAATTCTGAGAAAAACGATGTGGCTTACGACTATCTCGTCAAGGTTTTTATGACCACCCGGAATTACAAGGATGCGCTGATTTCGCTTGAAAAGATAAAAGTGAAGAGTCCTTCGATAAAGAAAGCTTACCAGAAAGTGGCAATGAATCGCGGGATTGAATTTTTCAGGGACATGAAATTTGCGGATGCGATCCTGATGTTCAATAAGTCGCTGGAATATGGGGACCAAAATATCCAATTGAAAGCACTTACTTATTATTGGCGTGGCGATGCCAATTTCAGGTTGGGAAAAAGCGAAGAGGCTGTGGCAGATTACAAAAAATTCCAGGGAACCCAGGGTGCTGCCAAATTAAAGGAATATGCAATTTCAAATTACAACATTGGCTATTCCTATTTTAACAAGGAGCAATATGACCTGGCAATAC
>CAZGSQ010000338.1:0-1734 GCA_964528535.1 uncultured Tangfeifania sp.
GGGACCGCCTTGAGGCGGCTTGGGTGCGGTATTGGTATCGCAACCGGTCACCAGTACTCCGGTAACCAGAATTCCTGCAAGGGCAATCAGCTTGATTCTGCATGTGGTTTGCATAGACACCTCAATGGTCAAAGATAGTGTTACCGTTTCACCCCATCCCAGCAGGCCTCAATGGACCGGGCAATCAGGAAGTTGTCCAGGGTGACAAAACCGAGGATATGGTCACGCGCCACGGTTTGCAATGGGCCGAAAGCCAGGGCAAACAGTACGACCAGGGGCAGATCCTTCATCATCTGCCGTGACACCCCATCATCGAACAGTTCCCGAAAGACGTTACACCCTTCCCGTTTTCCGAAGATTTTGTCTCTGCGGATTACCGTTCCGTAGGGAGAGTTGTGAAACTGTTCAACATAGCGAAACTCAAGATGATTATTGATAAAAAACGTAAGCAGCGCCGTTCCGAGGTGAAGAAACCTCTCCCGGCATGATTGTTCCAAGGAGTACCCTTCGAGAATAAAGGTATATATCCTTTCTTCAATATCCTGGTAAATCTCGTTGATGAGCACGTCCTTGTTCTCGAAATAGCGGTAGATGGTACCTGCTCCAACTTTTGCCCGCTCGGCGATCATGGCCATAGGGGCGCCATGAAAACCGTTTTCCGCTATGAGTTCCAGCGCGGCGTGAACTATGTCTTCTCGCTTGTCTTTACCAGACATGAATGACCTCGACGCGGAATGAGTGTTCATTCCTTTTACTGCGATTCGTACTTTCAGTCAATCTATTTCAAACGCGGCAATCCTCGGGATGTCTTTGTGGGAGTAGTACTTCAGCGGAGTGGCGTGGGAACTTCAGAACGACACGTCAAACGCATTCCGGATATGTTCGATCTGCGGGACTTCATGGTCCGGCACGAGAATGGCGATGACATCAAAGCGGGCAGTGGCGTTGGGCTTCTTGTGATGGGCCAGCCAGGTGAGGGCGGTGCGGGAGATCTGGCGCTGCTTGAACGGGGTCACGGCAAGCTGCGGCGGTCCGTAGGCCAGGTTCCGCCGGGTCTTGACCTCTACGAAAACGATGGTGTCGCCATCACGGGCCACAATATCGATCTCGCCGGTCTTGCCACGGTAGTTCTTCTCCAGAATGGCGAATCCCCGCCCCCGGAGATACGCCTCGGCAATGGCCTCTCCCCGCTCGCCGACACTCAGGTTACCGCGCTTCTCCCTGTCACTCATGGATGAATTCTTTCACTCCCCGAAAGCTCTTCCGATGAATCGGGCAGGGGCCGAGCCGGGCGATGGCGTGCCGATGGGAGGCGGAGGGGTACCCTTTATGGCCGGAAAAACCATAACCGGGATAGATGGCATCGAATTCAACCATGAGCCGGTCCCGCGTAACCTTGGCGATGATGGAGGCGGCGGCGATGGAGAGGCTGAGAGAATCCCCCTTGACAATGGTTTTCTGAGGCAGGTCCATCGGGATGAGGAACGTCCCGTCAACGAGGAGAAAATCGGTGTCAACGGACAGTGCCGTCACAGCCCGTCGCATGGCCTCCAGCGATGCCCGGAGGATGTTCATCCGGTCAATCTCTCCGTGGTCGCAGATGCCGATGCCGACAGATCTGGCCTCGGCCAGTATTATCGGATACAGTTTCTCGCATTGCCGTTCGGAGAGCTTCTTGGAGTCGGTGACAGATCGGAAGAGCACACGTCTGAACTCCAGTCACCTGAAGCTATC
>CAZGSQ010000339.1:0-1715 GCA_964528535.1 uncultured Tangfeifania sp.
TGTGAGTATTTTATGGCTATAGGCCTTATGTCCAACGTCCCAAACGATTTGATCATACGGGGTATTGTAGGAATAGTGTAGCGCAACCGTAAGGTCAACAACACCAAGACTTGCACCAAGATGACCTGGGTTTGAAGCTGCTTCGCGGATGATAAAATCCCTTAGTTCAGCACAAACGGCTGGAAGTTGCTCTTCCTTTAGTTTCCGGAGATCTTCCGGAGTATCAATATTTTCGAGATAATTACTTACTAATTCAACCATCTATCGGGGGCCAAATTTACTAATTGATAATACTTTCAGATTATTCAGAATAAACTGTTCTGACATAACCCAATTCTTAAAAGATTGTTTTGTTTTTTTTGCAAAAGCTATTTTTCTTTCCAGGCAGACTTCAACGTGTAGATTTCAATTTCTTTTACAAACAGTTCACCGCCTTGTGTCCACAATGTGAGATCATCATCTCCTTTACCCGGGTTAAAACAACTACTGAGCACAACCTCGCCATCATTGACGAAAATCTCAATCGAGGAACGGTCAACCAGAATTTCTAATTGTAAGATGCCATCTTTGTTGGGCTCAACCTTCGCTTCACCACCTAAACAATCAAGCATTTTCTTATTTGAATCATACCTGATCTCAGTCCCATTTTCTTTTTTCCCGTTCCTGATCAAAAAGCCAAAACCGTCGGAACTTTTGGGGTTAAACTTAGCCTTAATGTGAAGTGCGTCACCTGATATTCCAGCAATAAGATTTCCTTTTATACCTGGAATTATATTCTTATCTTTTTTGATCAAATCTTTGTCATGCAGGGTTGCAATGGCTTCAATCGGTTTTTTGCAAAGCGTTGGCCCATTCTTTGTTGTTCTTAATGAAAGTTCGCATGGGAAAGTCATTTGCCCATTGAACGGCATATCTGTGAAATCGCCACCTTTCATCCAGGCGATCTGGACAAGCTTCCCATCCGGATGATTTGCCCATGTTTGTGTTGCATAGAAATTTTTTCCGCGATCAAGAATTCTTTTTGTTCCTTCCGGTTTAAATGATTTTCCATCAAAATTTCCAACCAAATAGGCACCATCACCTCCAAGCAAAACCCATTGTGGTTTGGCCTTATTCCCATCAAGTGGCAATTCAATTAAATCGGGACACTCATAAAAACCGGTAATATGGCTTTGTAAATCCCAACTAATCAAATTCTTAGATGTGTATATAGAAATTCCTTGTTTCGATTCATCCCCGTCAGGCCTGCGGTACAACACCATGACCCAATTACCTGTAGGCTGATGAAAAAAGACTTTCGGGTCGCGTGCATCATCCTTTGCAAATGGGATCAGCGGGTTTTTATCATACTTCTTCCAGGTTCGGCCTTTATCGTTGCTGTAGGCAAGTCGTTGCCCGCACTCAAAACTTGTATAAAAGATAAGCAATGTTTTCTCGTCGCCTTGTTGCAAACCTGCAGTATTGTTCTGGTCAACGATAGCACAACCCGAGAATGCAGTGGCATGTTCCTTTTCTTTTGAGTTTTCGTCCGGCATTATTGCGATGGGTAAATGTTCCCATCTCACAAGATCCTTGCTGACTGCGTGTCCCCAGTGCATATAACCCCAATCTTTCCCGAATGGGTTGTACTGATAGAACAAATGATACTCACCGCCATAATAAACCAGTCCGTTAGGGTCGTTCATCCAATTCTTTTCTGGGGTGAAATGAAATTG
>CAZGSQ010000340.1:0-1702 GCA_964528535.1 uncultured Tangfeifania sp.
GACTTTCAGAAGATTCGAGGACATTGACCTTCTCTGAACGATAGGGTTTCCGTCCGTCAAGATCCAGAAAATCGTTGTCCCGTCTTTTCCCTGTCTGGTCGAAATATCGCAGGTCAAATCCGGGTTCCAGGTTTGGCATATTTTGCCGGGCTTCAACCCATTTGATCTGCGGTTCAGGTGCTATGGCAATTTTATTATCTGCGACGTACCTTAGATCTGAATCGGAAATGTCCTCAAAATTATTGTTGTTGACAGCATACATCAATTCCAATGGCATTGGTTCCAGGCTGTTGATATTCCAGAAAAGTGGGTCGCAAATCGTCAGGTCGAAGTCATGCCAACCTTTATCGAGAATTGCTTCCCCCTGGCGGTGAGCCTGTTGTTGGTGAAAAACACCGGTATGTTCTATAACCGACTGGCTTCCAATATCCAAAATGACCGGACCACAGGAGTTGAGGTCGAACTTGTAAACGCCTTTCGCTTTGGCAAAGAAATAGCCGGTAAAACGGTAAAATCCTTTACATTGCTGCTCCAATGGCTGTTTGGAAATGGCTTGCGGAAGCGAAAAATTTCTCACCACATTGGTAATGATGGCCTGTTCCTTCGACAAATCGGGCATCATCACTTTTGAGGCATCAAAAAATCCTTTGTCGTTGTACAATTTGGTGTTCTTTTCATATACCCTGGCCAAAAGTCCGGATTGACTTCCGGTTGGAACTTCAGTGATCCCCTTTGCAGCAGCTCGCAGGATAAAATGGGCTGTCAGCACCTCGCTTTTATTTGTTCCAAAAGCCCATTCAGGTTGAAAAACGATGGCTTTCAGGTCACAACTTTTGTTGATGACAATGGGACGATCATACAGCAAGGAATTCTGGCTGGGTTCTGACCCATCAAGGGTATATCGGATCTGCGCCGGAGCAGAAACCCTCTCCAATTGAACTTCTTCAACTCCATCAACAAGATAGATGGGCGGTTTGCCCTCTTCCCGTGTATCACGAAGGTCGCTGCTTTCGAACCGACTTCCGCGGACCAGCAGAACCGGCCGTGCAGGTTTGGCATCACTTGTTAAAACCTGTTTTCCGTTTCGTTCCATCGATAAAACCGTACGTCCACCCTCCGTCTGACCAAATTGGTAAACATCGGTTTTGTTTTTGATTTGCACGGTCAGCACTGACCTCTCTTTGTTCCAGTTGGTTTTGGGGATTGGATCACCAAATTTATAAGGATAAACCAGGATCCTGAATTCGGGAGATACAGATTTGGCCGGAACAACCACCTGGTTGTAGCCCTGGTATCTTTCGAAGCGTGGAACCGGAAAACCGTATTCCGAATTCCGCCACAAAACGCGGATCAGGCAAAGGGGATCCCCTTTTTTAGGTTTGACTTTCCCGGTAATCAAATCCTTTTCCATGCCTGTTTTTCCAAGGATAAGATCGTCCATTCTGAGTTCGGAAGGATCGGTATTCTGGAATTGAATTTCGGGGGTGAGGGCTTCGACCAATTCAACGTTAAGCGGTACGGAAATATTCCAGTCGAACAGATGTGGCAAATTGTCTTTCATAGCATCATCAATGACAATGACATATGGATTTTCGCCACGTGCCAACTGGACTGTCCGGTAAAACTGTTGCATGGGGTTCCACAAACGATAACCTTCCAGATCGGAAGAGCGTCGTGTAGGGAAAGAGTGTTCAGAGCCGTG
>CAZGSQ010000341.1:0-618 GCA_964528535.1 uncultured Tangfeifania sp.
TCCGTAAATTTTTTGACTTCTTCCTGCCTCCAAAAGGTACACCCATTGAGCCTGATCGGAGCTGGGAATTTCCCGTCCTTCACCCACTGGTAAATTGTACTTTTTGTAACCGGCACCTCGACTAAGACTTGTTTCATTCGGAGCAAAGGCAATTATCCCCTCCCACGCAACTTGCTTAGTTGAAACAAAAAAAGCCCAAATCCCCATAATGAGTTGAAAAATATTCTAACGAATACTTCTCTGTTCCATCCTTGGGATTTGGGCTTGCGCCTAAACTTGTTGCTTATTTAATATTGTCCGATGGTAGCAAATTATAGCAAATGTTGTCAAGAAATTTTATTTATAACAAGTTGTTTTTTAAAGGTTTTGTAAAGCTTTTTTCCTGATATTATGCCGCCATCTTGAACGGTATCACCTTACAACCCTGCTTTAAGCCATCAAGGTAATCCGCCCATACCTGCATCATTTTTTTTCGCTCGGTGAGAAACTGTGTCCGATTGTATGCTCTGCCAAGGCGATCAGGTACGGCATGGGCAAGTTGTGCCTCGATGGCATCAGGGGTGAATTGTAAAATTTCATGTAGCATTGTTCTTGCCATAGCACGAAAACCGTGGGCGG
>CAZGSQ010000341.1:628-1698 GCA_964528535.1 uncultured Tangfeifania sp.
AGTGATGCGTTTACGGTGTTTTCACTCATGCAGCTCAACGGCGAGCGGTGGCAGGGAAAAACAAATTTACCAGATCCGGTCAGGTTGTGCAGTTCGGTTAGAATGTCAATGACCTGGGTGGACAATGGTACAAGATGCGGATTCTTCATTTTCATCTTATTGCCTGGAATATTCCACTCAGCAGCCTCAAGGTCAAGCTCATCCCATTCCATGCTCCGCAGTTCGCCTGGTCTAACAAACAGCAGCGGAGAGAGTCGCAAGGCGCATTTGGTCACAAACGATCCATCAAAACCTTCAATCGCCCTGACCAGTTCGGCCACCTTCTTCGGTTCTGTAGGTGCTGCCATGTGCTTCGGCTTGACATTCGGTAATATTCCCCGGAGGTCAACAGCAGGGTTATGCTTAATCAGGCCGGTTATATGGGCATGGCGGAAGACACCATGAAAGGCAATTTTCAGCCGGTGGGCGGTTTCAAGGGTTCGGGTGGCGACACGCTGAAGAAGTTTAACCAGCTCCGGTGTCTCGATCTCTATAATCGGCTTGTTGCCGATGAAGGGGAAGATGTCAATTTCAAGGCGACGTATCAGGCGGTCGGCGTGATTATCAGACCATTCCGGTTTTTTGTGTTTATGCCATTCCCGCGCTATCTTCTCAAACGTGTTGGCGTCAACCTCAGCCTGAACCTGCTCGCGTGCCTTCTGCGCCTTTTTCTGTGCGCCGGGATCAACACCACCCGCCAACAGTTGGCGTGCTTCCTCACGAGCTTTTCGAGCGGCAGCGAGGGAGATGTCAGGAAAAGTACCAAAGGCAAGTCCCATCTGTTTATCTGCGAAGCGATATTGGAATCGCCAGAGTTTGCCGCCTGTAGGCGTAACCAGCAAATGTAAGCCATATCCATCAGATAACTTATACTCTTTAGCTTGCGGCTTTGCTTTATCTACTGCAATGGGGGAAAGTGGCATGATCCGTTTAGGCATGGGCTTATCTCCTTTTGGTGGTATCCAATTTGATGTTTTTGGTGGTATATCACCAAAAATGCCATCAAAAACATCGGATTTTATCTTACCAGA
>CAZGSQ010000342.1:0-1691 GCA_964528535.1 uncultured Tangfeifania sp.
ACACGGCTCTGAACACTCTTTCCCTACACGACGCTCTTCCGATCTCTCAGGGAAATATCGTAACGGTGTAATAATAATTCTTCCATCCTCTAATTTGATAGTGATTTTTCCAGGCATACAAAAGATCACTTTTTCAATACACATGGGTTGATCTTTCAAAACAGTTTTCATAGATATTTGAATTTTATTGTTGTTATTTTTTTCCCTCTTTAACATGAGGAGGCTCATTTAACGCATCATAAGCAAAAATGAAAAATGTCAGGAACTTATATATTGCTATTTTGGGCATTCCGAGTAATTTCAAAACAGTTAAACATGATATTCAGGACTTTAGACACATGATTTAATTTGCGACAGCTTTTTAGACCAAACTCATAAGTGACCTATATATTCTTTAGTTTTTTATTTTCTTTTGCCGCTTTTAATACTTTTGCATTCAGGGGGCTAACTATTTTTTTACCGGTTTGTTGTTCTATTTCTTTTTTTGCGTTGCCTGCTATCTCTCCACCTTTTTTAGCAATTTTTTTATTGTCGTCAAAAGTTTTGGGATTATTTTCTTTACTTATTTCCGTTGTAGTCGCTTCAGCCAACATATTTAACACAAGCTCAAGGTTCGTCATATTATCCCTGAGGTTTTCCTTCTTTAATCCTTTAAAATTCTTGTACTGCCCAACTGTTTTCCCACTCCAGGCCTGAGTGATAATATCGGTAAGCGTAGCAAATTCCTGTCCTTTTTCAACACCTCTGTTTTCCCATTCATCCGTAAGTTCCTTTCTGACCTCGATACTTTTTAATCTTTGGTTTATCCAGGATTCGCTGTAGCCTAATTTTAAATAATTGTCCATTGCCCGATCAATTGACTTTTCCGGGTCCTGGCTTTCTTCAATTCTTTCGTAGCCAACTTTTGCTAGCCACTGTTTGAACGGTTCTGCTTTTGGCGATGGGATAGATTGTATTAAACGAAATAGTTGTTCTGTATCAGCTACATCTGTAAGATAAAACTTGCCATCTTCAGATTGCATTTTCAGTTGTCCCAAATTTTGGGACAACTCACTTCCTTCCATGGTCAACTTTGTCTTTAAAGCGCTCCAATACTTTCTTGGTCTTGGACTGTCGGTCAAAATCTCTATAATATCGACAATAGAAAAAAACCACTTCTGTTGTTCATTATCCCAATTTGAACGTATTTTTTTGTTTTCAAATATTTTTATGTCTTCCATTGCTTCGAAATAATTCTCTTTGAAAAAGTTTCATCTTTTTCTTTGATTGCTATTAAACCTTTATCAAAGGCTTTGACATACAATGCAGATAAGCAAATACCATTCTCCGGATTCAATCTTTCTTCTTCGTTTTTTGATCAAGGAATAATTTGACTATCCATGAATAAATCCCCATTTTGCGAAGGGGAATTTGCAGATCATCAGCAAGATTTATTTCAGCTCACGGTCGGGCTGTAATTCCTCCTTATTAAAAGTTAGCTCATCCAGTTCGTCTTTGCTTCGGGGTTCCATTTGATGGTGGTTTTTTTCAGTTTTGTCCAGAAATGAATGGAACTTTTACCGGTTAAATCACCAACACCAAACTTTGATTCGTTCCAGCCTCCGAATGAAAATGGCTCGCGCGGCACAGGAACGCCGATGTTTACGCCGATCATCCCTGCATTTGCACGTTCAATTGCCTGACGGGCCATG
>CAZGSQ010000343.1:0-1688 GCA_964528535.1 uncultured Tangfeifania sp.
TAAAAGAGGAGATGACCCTTGCTTCAACTTTGGCTCCTTTGGCAAATTGGATATAAGCCCCGACATAATTGTCTTCTGCTTCGGCATTTCCGGGACTCAATTCCCCGGCTTTGTTTTTCCAGGTCCCAAAAGTTGTAAAAGGCTGATCGAAAACAATCACAAAATAGTTGGCATATTCCTTTGGCAATGAACGGTTTCCGTTTTTGCAGTAACCGATGATCTTCTTCTCTTTTGGAAAGATCTTCACCATGCTTCCGCCACTGTTACCATCAACAATCACATAGGAATCCTTCCCTTTTGGAAAGCTGAACCGGAAGTAAACCCCACGTTCGGTCGGCGACATCTCAGCTGTTATTTTGTTGTCGAACTTTACCTTATAATAGTGGGGGTGGGCACTTTCATTTTCGTGGCTGAACTTTGCCGCACGCTTGAACTGATCGACCACCAAATCGCCTGTAACCGGCATCAACGAAAAGGCGGCGTAATCGTTTGTCCATGAGCTGCATTGGTGGGTCTGCCGGAACCCACGGATAGAATCTTTCGGATATTGATAAATCCAACCATCCCGGTTAAGACCTGTCTGGGGTGTCCAGAAATTCATTCCCCAAGGCATCGCGAGGGTAGGGTAGGTGTTCCCGTGGGTCAACTCAAATTTGGAATTTGTTCCCTGCAAGGTGTTTACAAAGTCCACAAGGCTTTTTTGGGCCTTCAATTCAATGGAATTGATCAGGAGCAAACATCCAAACAAAAGTTGGACAAGTTTGGGACTTAGTCGAAAAGTGCCTCTTTTTTTCATGGTTAATGCTTTATTTATATGTTTAAATAGTGATGTGTTTTTGCCATTAATTTTGGTCCTTTGTGAAACTTTGAGCCTTCGTGACTTAGTGGCAGTTTGATCTTTCGCCACAAAGGCACAAAGCCACTAAGGTTTCACTAAGAATTTTTCGATAAACATGATTATATTTATATCTGTATTGCATTGAATATTTGTATATTAAAATTCTCCATGACTTAGTTATAAATATTCTTGCTCTATTTGCATATTGAAAATTTATAAATAGTCAGAGACTTAAAAGTTTCCCCAGGCCTTAAAATGACATTCGGAAATTCAGGGCGGTTGGGCGAATCGGGGAAATGCTGGGTTTCGAGACAGAATGCCCCGTTTTTCGTCATTGCTTTTCCATATCGCCCTATAATCTTATCGTTGAGATGGTTGCCCGTATAAAACACTAGACCGGGTTCAGTGGAATAAACATCCATCATCCTACCAGTCAATGGTTCATAAGCACTTGCCACCAACGATAACCTGCCTGTTGTATTGCGCAAAACATAAGTCAGGTCATAACCATTTCCCATGTTCGTCTTTTCAATTCCTTCTCCAATCAATTTAGGAGCGTTAAAGTCGAACGTTGTTCCCTTTACGTTCAGAATCTTGCCGGTTGGGATTATGTCCTTTGTGTCCTCAAGATACCGGTCTGCCAAAATTGTCAGTTCTGTATTCAATATGGAGGCTTCTTTACCTCCTGAAAGGTTAAAATAAGTGTGGTTCGTCAAGACAACAGGAGTTGCTTTATCGGTTGTTGCAGTGTAATCAATCTTAAGTTCGTTATTATTTGTGAGACAATAGGTTACAATTACCACTAAATTCCCGGGAAACCCTTCTTCTCCATCTTTACTGAAATAGCTCA
>CAZGSQ010000344.1:0-1685 GCA_964528535.1 uncultured Tangfeifania sp.
AAATAAGTCCTATCTATCAATAGGTTACACCTCAATGGGTATTGCCGGTTCGATGGTAAACCCCGATTTCTTCCAGGAATACCTTGGAATGAGGACTGAATTCGTAGATTCTGTCGAAGTAAAACGCCGTATCGATCAGGGCATTTTCGATCCAGAAGAATATGCAAAAGCTTTGGCATGGACGAAAGAAAACTGTACAGAAGGTGAAGATTGGAATGAGCCATCCAAGCAATCGGACCGCGCCCGCAAAGATTGGGAATGGGAAATTGTGATCAAGATGACGTTGATCTGCCGTGATCTGATGGTTGGCAATCCAAGATTGAAAGAACTTGGTTTCGGCGAAGAGGCAAAAGGACACAATGCAATCGTTGGAGGTTTCCAGGGACAGCGCCAATGGACAGACTATTATCCCAATGCTGACTTTACAGAAGCCCTCCTGAACTCCTCATTCGACTGGAACGGGATCAGGGAAGCGTATGTATTTGCGACTGAAAACGATAGCTTAAACGGCGTTGCGATGTTGTTTGGCCATCTGCTCACCAATACAGCACAAATTTTCTCCGATGTGCGTACCTATTGGAGCCCTGAAGCTGTTAAGAGGGTAACTGGAATTGAATTAACAGGTCTTGCAAAAGACGGGATTATCCACCTGATCAACTCAGGTTCTACCACCCTTGATGCCACTGCCCGTCAGAAAGATGCTGATGGAAATCCTGTGATGAAACCGTTCTATGAGATCAGCGAACAGGAAGCTGCGGATTGTTTAGAAAATACAAGCTGGTGCCCTGCCGATTTGGGTTATTTCCGTGGTGGCGGTTATTCTTCGTTGTTCAAAACTGCCGGACAAATGCCAGTTACAATGTCACGTGTGAACCTGATTAAGGGCCTTGGTCCTGTTCTTCAGATTGCCGAAGGTTGGACTGTTGAATTGCCTGAAGATGTCCACAAAACACTGGATGTTCGGACCAATCCTACATGGCCGACAACCTGGTTTGTCCCACGCCTCGACAATTCCGACGCCTTCAAGGATGTTTACAGTGTGATGGCCAACTGGGGTGCCAACCATGGTGCGATTTCTTTCGGCCATATTGGGGCAGATTTAATCACTCTCGCGTCTATCCTAAGAATACCGGTCAATATGCACAATGTAGCAGAAGATCAGATTTTCAGGCCAAGTGTTTGGTCAGCTTTTGGAGCAAACAAAGAGGGCGCCGATTACCGTGCCTGTGCTACTTATGGCCCGATTTACAAATAATTAATTTACTATACATGATAAAAGGGGAAACTATCATAAAAAATGGTTCCCCTTTTATTACATTATTTTGAATAGCTACGGCAATTTTCAAAATTACAATCCCTATCGCGTAGCGATTAAAGTATTGTAGTAAAATTGAGATCAGAACAATTTTACCGCGTAGCCGGTTAAACACATGATTATATCACATTGGTGGAATCAGATAAATTATTATTTTTGACTTTTTAATAATCAATATATTACAAACATGAAGCACAATTTGATAAAGACGAATCCTATTATCTCTGTTTGCATTTTTATATTCCTTGGAGTGCTATTCCACACCCCAAGAACCATAGGTCAAAATTCGGACAAATCGGTGATTACCAAAGAAGATATATTTACGGAATCAAAAGGTTTCAAAGAATGTCATGCATCCACCTTGGTACAT
>CAZGSQ010000345.1:0-1677 GCA_964528535.1 uncultured Tangfeifania sp.
ACGGCTCTGAACACTCTTTCCCTACACGACGCTCTTCCGATCTATGAGGATAATTCTTTAAAGCTATTTCTTACCTATGGTGGTTTGCCCTATTTGTCGCGTTTGGTACTCAATGATGAAATGGCGTTTGAATACCTGAAGAATGTTTATTCAACAATTCTGCTCAAAGATGTTGTGAGTCGCGAGGGCATTCGAAATGTTGATTTTCTGGAGACTCTTGTTGATTACCTGTCAGACAATGTAGGCAATCTGTTCTCGGCAACAAATATCCATAAGTTCCTGAAATCTCAACGCATAGATATTTCAACCAGTGTAATTATCAACTATATAAAAGCACTAAGCAACGCCTATATTATCAATAAAACGAGACGACTCGATGTTCAGGGTTTGAAAAAATTTGAGGTTGGAGAGAAATATTACTTCGAGGATTTGGGACTTCGGAACTGCATGCAACGTCTTGATTTTGGACGAGACATTCATAAATTGATGGAGAATTCTGTATATCAGCATCTGCGGATATTAGGTTACGAGGTATATGTGGGAAGACTGAATAACCTTGAGATTGATTTTGTTGGTATTAGAGATGGCCTTAAAGTTTATGTACAGGTTGTCTATCTGATTTTAGATGAAAAAACTCACGAACGGGAATTTGGCAATCTTTTGAAAATTGATAATAACTTCCCTAAATATGTTGTTACAATGGACACTTTCAATAGTAGCAGCAACTACAAGGGAATACATCATCTTCATTTAAGGGAATTTTTGAAGATTGAGAAACTATAATATATATGAACCCTACGTTATGAAAAAATCCGTAGTACACAAACCGGAACTCCCCGAAAGCCAACTTGTTGGAAAACAAATATTTTTCCCAGATTAGCTGAGAAATGGGTTAATAAAAAGTTGTTTGGTTCTCATTGATAATTTCAAAAAATAGATCAACCTAATTAAATTGGTGCCAATCATTTTGTTATAATCTGTCCTATTCCGTCCGAAGGGAGCTTTGTGCTTTTCCGAACCTTCGATCGCGGACGGTTTTCGTGCTTGCATTTTACCCCGGGTGACACGGTCCTATCATCTTTATTGCTTTTACCTGGCTTTTGTTCGGGACCGCTTACCCGGGGTTAGGCTAAGCTGCCCCATTGGGGCGCTGACCGCCAAAGGATGGTCCAACGCGTTCAAAAGGTTGAATTATAATTGATTGTGCCACCCATTATCTTGGCATAATCACATTTCTGAAACAAAGTGCCGTTAGGTACAGACCATATTGTAAGAACGGAATTCATTCCGTTGCCATCCTAAGAAGCACTATCCAAAAAACAATGTTCTGGAAGGTGCTTCAAATATGGGATTGCTTCATTAAGCATTTTGAAACTGCTAACCACTTAATATTGAATAGCTTAATTCGCAATGACAATTCCAGAAGGAAAAGCTTTCTAAATTTTGCATTGCGCCACAAATTTTCAAATAACATTGAAATGGTTGACAGTAACATTTTCTATATGCATACAACATTTAGATACTTATCCGACCCACTAAGAATCTCAAATGAAGTCTCCATGTATGTTTGCTGTCTTTCATAAAACGCCCTATAACACATAGGAAGCTACGCGAAGGAGCGAATTGCGGGCGATTTAGCTTACGCTGATCTTCGATTCCTGTCAAGCCGAAAAGCCG
>CAZGSQ010000346.1:0-1676 GCA_964528535.1 uncultured Tangfeifania sp.
CCCAAATCTTTTTCAATGTCATCTCCACATCCTTTATTTTTATTTCCCGTTTGTCCCTGAAACAACCATGAACGGGAACTTCAATTAATTTTGAAATTCCTCTCTCAAGGATATGGCTGGTGAGGGCATCGGTCCAACTCGATACAACTTCCCGGTGTTCAATTTTATCAAATGCCAGTCGGATTGCATCATCGTATGAAATCAAGGTAATTCCCAACAAATCTTTTAAATCGTTTTCTCTGCAAACGACCTCTACCTTCATGCTATCAACGAGGTTTCTCGCAAGAGGGAAAGAGGTGGCTGTCACGAAATAGAGCCAATAGGATGAAAGCCGCGGAGTCATGACAGGAACAGTAATGATCTTCCTTTTCAAGTTGCGGATTCCCGCAAACCGTAAAAGCATCTCCTTATAAGTCAGGATATCGGGGCCACCAATGTCAAAACTCTGGTCGAAAGTTGTTTCATTTAAAAGAACCCCTTTAAGAAATTCTATCACGTTACCGATCGCTATGGGTTGCGATTTCGTAGTCAACCATTTGGGTGCGATCATCATTGGTAACTTTTCAACGAGGTCGCGCATGATCTCGAAAGATGAACTTCCTGAACCAATGATTATTCCTGCCCGGAGTGTGGTGAGGTGATATGACCCTTCCGAAAGTATCTCTTCAACTTTCTTTCTGGACCTGAGGTGTTTTGATAAGTTCTGCTCATTGATGATACCACTCAGGTAAATGACTTGTTTAGCCTTGGTTTTTTCGATTCCCGATTTAAAATTGCTCGCGGTGATCTTTTCAAGATCTTCAAAATCATCCTGTATCGTGGCCATCGAATGAACCAGGAAATAAGCTGCATCGATATCTTCCGGTATCTGGTCAAGGGTTTTGTCGACAAGGAAATCAATCTCCACTACCTGGACCTTTTCAGATTGGAATTTCTTTTTATTGAACCTCTCCTTATCACGGACGCAACAAATTACTTCGTGCCCTTCCTCCAATAAAACAGGTAATAGTCTTTGGCCTATATACCCGGTAACACCTGTGAGTAGAATTTTCATGAAAAATTATTAGAGATTAGCAGTGTAAAAGTAGACATTGTCAGATACAATGACAGGTTATCCTTGTTATTGTTCAATAATAAAATCAACCTACCCATTCGGTATAGATTTCTCCTACCTTTGTAGACATCTTAAACAGGTTAGTGTAAAACTTCTTTATCTTATTTCTCTTCAGAGCTGCTATTTGCAACTTGAATAAGTCTAAAGACAATGTTTTCTCAAATCTTAAAAAACCAACATGAGTGAAAATAAAAAGTTGTCTGAAAAGTTTTTAGAAGTGCTAAAGCACGAAGGCGTTGTATCCATTGTATCGTGGGGAGTCGAAACTCATGTTGCGAATACATGGAATTCTTATCTTGTGGTAACAGAGGATGAGCGTATCCTGATTCCTGCTTATGGTTTTAGAAAAACCGAGAAGAATGTTAATGTAAACAGCAGTGTAAAATTAACACTGGGGAGTAAGGAGGTTTTGGGATATAAAGATTATCCGGGAACAGGTTTTCTTATTAATGGTAAAGCAAAATATATTAGCTCTGGCGACGAATATGATTTTATGAAACAGAAATTCTCGTTTCTCAGATCGGAAGAGCGTCGTGTAGGGAAAGAGTGTTCAGAGCCGTGT
>CAZGSQ010000347.1:0-1675 GCA_964528535.1 uncultured Tangfeifania sp.
GATAGCTTCAGGTGACTGGAGTTCAGACGTGTGCTCTTCCGATCTCTACAGCCTGAGCGCCATTTACCGCCTGAACATCATGGACGTGTTGGAATGGTATGGCGTGGATGTCGCCGCCATACCGGCCGATGCTGCCCAGGTCGATATCGAGCGCACTCACATGATTAACTTTAGCGCCGATGTCCATGGTGAAGTGACTTTGCCTCTTGCCTTGGACCCCGGGATGGATCTCAGGCGAACCACCTATCTCAGCCGGGTTATCCAACGCTGGGGGAAACTCCCCCTTATGCTGCTCAACGGATTGGACTTGAAAACTCACCGCTATGCTTATATCGGCACTGAGGACTGGTTCATGTACCCACTGTTGACTCCTGGCAGTCTCATTCAAATCGATGAAAGCCGCCGCAAGGTGACAAACACGGGATGGAATAACGAGTTCGAACGTCCGATTTACTTATTTGAACATCGCACCGGCTACTCTTGCGCCTGGTGCAACCTGAATGAGGGCCAGATCATTCTTCAACCACATCCCTCATCTCTGTGCAGTCCGGAAGTATACACTTACCCCGACGAGATCGATGTCATCGGCCTCGTCATCGGCGTTGCTATGCGTCTGGATCATGGGCGGCGACGCCGAGTTCGTTCCTGAGCAACTCAAGCAGAGTCTCCAGGTCGCACACGAACAGCTTCTTCGCCGGTCCTTTTATAGTTGCCGGAGTTAAATTGCGATATGGTGTCGTACGTAGCCAGCTATCCAGAACAGTGCGCTTATCTACTGTCAAACCCGAGAGGTACAGGTCTAAGTCCGCCTTCTGTTGCTCCAATCCGTAATTCAGCCACTCCTCCATGGCCAAATTGTGGCTTTCTTTTAGAGCCCGGTCTGACTCCCGTTCCCCAAATACAAGCGCCAAACCATGATGCTCATAGCGTCCGGAATTCACCTCACGCAATCCGGATAAATAGACCAACCGTCCGAAGACCGATGGAATCTGCGATAACGTGTGTCTCCAAAGATCGGACGCCGCGCCTCGTTCCAGGACCTGTTTCGGTCGAGGATTTGTCATCGACCACCTCCCGTTGCATTTTTCATCCCTCTCTGCTGTTTTTGATTCCGCAAATGAGGGGAGTGGTTTTAGTACGACCTTCTTTTCAAATTCTACACCAGATTTGTAAGATTTGAGATAGAAAATTTCAAATTTTGACTGCAGGTCATGTAGTCATAAGAGTTTCTACCTAGGCGTCCACCCCAGGTCGAACTACTTCCCAGCGCCAGTAAGGTGAATTCCCCGGCGCCGCCGGATCTTGTTCTAGATTCGGAAAATCTAACTCGCTTTTCCCTAGGGCGTAGGGAATTACCCTATGCTCGTTTTGTCACCAGCAATCAACCTTGGGCTTAGCCCAGGAACTTATAAACAGGAGATCAATATCATGAAGAGACTTATCGTTCTTGCGTTCGCGGCAATGACAATTCTTTCCGCCACCTCCAAAGCCCCTCAGGCTCTGAAAAACGATCCAGTGCCGACGTGCAACCCGTGTCCGGGAAACTAGTTTTCCCCAGTCTACTGCTGCAATCGCGGTTCCGCCAGTGTCCGCGGTGATGCGCCATCGCCGTTTGGCGCGCGTACTGAGATCGGAAGAGCGTCGTGTAGGGAAAGAGTGTTCAGAGCCGTGGAGG
>CAZGSQ010000348.1:0-1669 GCA_964528535.1 uncultured Tangfeifania sp.
ACATATGGGCCATCCTTTTCGGTACGGTTTCCCCATCCGCCCAATCCGCAGATCAGGTTAAATTCTTTCCATTCAGGGAAAGAGTTGTTTCCCGCATGATAAATCACAACGCCACCCCCATTGTTGACAAAATCCACAAAAGCAGTTTTTGTTTTGTCGTTCCAGGAATCCCCGTTATAATCGACAACCACAAGGTTGTATTTCGAAAAATCAGGATTGAATTTGCTCATATCACCACCTTTTTCAGGAGATGTTGCGATATCTGCGCTGAACAAGCCAGTTTGCTCAAGCAGTTGTTTGAGGACCGGGGAGCTTTCTTTCCATTTGTGGTTGTTTTGCCCTGTAACAATCAACGCCTTGTATTCTGCACTTTTCTGACATGAATTAAAAATGATCAGCGAAAGGGCAAAAACGAATATTAAGAGATATTGCTTCTTCATTTGTGTTTCAGATTAAATTGTTGGTAAGCTCCATGGTTGACGATACGGACGGCTCAATAACCGACTTGCCATTGGATTGCCGATAATCACTTGTTTTTCAGGATCCCACTGGATTTTTTGTCCGGTTGTCATGGCAATTTCACCCAATAAAGCCACAGAAATGGCCCTAAAAGCTACCTGGATCGGAGCAATTGTATTCTTGCTGCCGGCACGAACGTTGTCAACAAAGTTCTGCCAGTGGTTATCGCTTTTGATCAGATGGATCTCATTTTCACCAATCACTTCCTCCAAAATTTTGGGATCAGAAGCGGTTAAGGTATTTCCGCGATTGACGTGAATCCATCCTTTATCGCCGTACCAGGTCGTGCCTGATCCCATTTTTAAGTGGGACTCGTTGGCTACCCTCATCTCGACTCCGTTGGCATATTTGCACAAGAAGTCGTATTCAACAGGAACGTTGTAAATACCATCCCTTGGATAAACCCCTTCACCCGAAATTTCGACCGGACCTGTGTGTTCCAGACCAGCGCCCCAATTGGCGATGTCGATGTGATGGCCAGCCCAGTCAGTCAATTGGCCGCCCGAATAATCGAGAATCCAACGCCAATTCCAATGGCTTACGCCCCGGTAAGCAACTTTAGGTGCCGGTCCCAGCCACATTTCCCAGTTAAGTTCTGCAGGCACATCCTGAGGTGGGGGTGTTCCGATTCCCCTGCTCCCGTTTGGAAGTCCTGCCTCTATGTATTTTAGTTTCCCGATCCTGCCGTTGATTGCCAATTCTGCCCCCCTGTGAAAATTGGGTTGCGATCTTTGCCAACTTCCGGTTTGCCATGTAATGTTGTTCTTTTGAACGGCTTTCACAATTGTCTGACCATCGTGAATGGTACGGCAAATAGGTTTTTCACCATATACATGCAGCTTCTTTTCGGCAGCCGCAGAATAGATAATCCCATGCCAATGATCAGGAAGTGCGATACATACAGCATCCAATTTTTCCTTTTCAAGAAATTCACGATAATCACCATAACCCCGGCAATCTTTGTTGTCGTTGGTGGAATCGGCGAGTTGTTTTGCTTTTTGGAGGTTATTTGCATCAACATCACAAGCCGCTACAAACTGTACCTCCTTGTTGAGTTTGAGGAAATCGCGCATGTTACTTTTTCCTTGCGAACCAGTTCCGATTGCTCCCATTACAATCCTGTCGCTGGGCGGAAGTTTACCCCCCTTGC
>CAZGSQ010000349.1:0-1669 GCA_964528535.1 uncultured Tangfeifania sp.
TATGCTATAGAGCATCATTTGAAAATCTCTACTGAGATAGAAGACTTATTGAGTGATCCAGAGGTTGAAGCAATTGTTTTAGCAACACCTCATTCACTCCATGTAGAACAAATAATTGCGTGCGCTAAAGCTGGTAAACCAGTGTTTTGTGAGAAACCTTTAGCGATGAATAAATTAGATGCTCAAATGGCTATTGATGCATGTGTAAAAGCTAATATTCTATTAGGTCTTGGCACAAACAAACGTTTTTGGCCATGCATGCGAGAGTTACGATTAGCTATTGATTCGGGAATTATTGGCCGCTTACTTCATATTGAGGGGCACTACAGTAATGAGAATACAGGAAGACATTTTTCTGAGTGGCGCACTCATGCTCATGAAGCTCCGGCAGCTGGATTAACTGGAGCGGGATTACATGTGCTGGATGCACTGATTAGTTTTGCTGGACCGGTCAAGCATGTGCATGCGCAAGTTGTTTCATTGCAGCCTCAACCTAGTCCATTAGATACGGTGACTGCAATGTTTGAGTTTGAATCAGGAGTAAGTGGAACCTTAGCTACGATTAGATCCACCCCTTTTTATTGGCGAATCCATGTCTTTGGAGACCAAGGGTCAGTTGAGGCCTTAGCTGAAAATGAGCTAGTTGTTAGACTAAAGGGAGTGCCTCCCGTTAAAACAAGCTATGACAGTGTAGACACCTTACTTTTAGAGTTAGAAGCATTTGTTGGTGCTGTCAAAGGCAATAAAAAACCTCATGTCAGTTATGAAGAAATGATCGCAACAGTGGACGCGTTTGAGAGGATTGTTCAGAGCGTTAACCGTGCTAAAAATTAACTAAGGATTAATTAAGCTTAGGGCCTTTGAGCATGTTGGGGTGCGTTATCTAGAATATCATGCCATTCAGCCTTGGAATCTACGAAGATATGTGATGAGACTTTTGAATTCACCTCTGAATCAAAGGTTCCAAGTCTAATGCGCATCAGGTCTGGAGTCGCAGCTCTTGTGCTAAATAGTTGAGAGCCACAATTAGAACAAAAAGCGCGATCAACTCCACCATCATGATGAAAGATCTTGATGAAGTCTTGCCCTGAGGCCACTTTAAAGTCAGCTCTTTCAATTTGCATTGAAGTAACAAAAGCCGAACCAGAAGATTTGCGGCAACGCTTGCAATGGCAATAAATAATAGGGCCGGAATCACTTGCAATCGTATAGTTAATTTGACCGCATAAACAACTTCCTGTGTGCATACTTCTCTCCTGTGATTACTTTAATTTAAATCCTAAATTTTTAAGGGCTTCAACAAGGTGATCTCTTCCAGATAGTGACTCTGGACCTCTGACGCGATGTAAACACTGCGAGACCCAATCGACTTTATTAGACATTTTTTGTCGTTGATTAAATTCAGACATACTTTGACAGTATTCGTTGAAGATGTCAGCGGATGTGTTTAATTGATACTGTTCTTTATGCAGAATGAGAGATTGTGGAAGTCTAGGTTTAATTTCAGGATGAACTTCGGGGTCACAATAACCAATACACATTCCGAATACAGCAAAAGAATTTGAAGGTAGATTTAATTCTTTTGCAACTTCTTCTGGTTTGTTTCTTATGCCACCAATATAAACAATACCAAGCCCTAGAGATTCTGCCGCTAAGGCTGCATTTTGCG
>CAZGSQ010000350.1:0-1663 GCA_964528535.1 uncultured Tangfeifania sp.
AGTTTGCGGCGGCGCAGGCTGCGCTCTTTGCTTTTGCGCGCGCCGCTTTCGGCCAACACATAGACTTCGCCCGCCTGCGGCAGGAGTTTGACGCGCAGGTGCTCACGCACTTGCTGCCAGGGTTTTTCGGCCAACTCTTTCTACAGTTTCGTCAGGCGGCCTTTGGGCGTGCCGACGAGGTAGCTGACCTTCACGTCGCTCTGCCGCAGTTCGGCCAACACGGCTTCGGTGGGAATGCCGCGGTCCATGACCCAGATGCGTTCGGCGCTGCCGTAGCGTTTTTGGATGAGCGTGAGCATGTCGCGCAGTGTGGTTTTGTCGGCGGTGTGGCCGGGGAACATTTCGTAGGCCAGGGGCAGGCCTTCGGGCGTGACGACCAGCGCCACGATGACTTGCACGCAGTCGGAGCGTTTGTCGCGGCTGTAGCCGAAGCGGCGGGGATCGGCTTCGCTCTCCGGCACGTCGCACTCGAAGTAGGTGCTGGTCAGATCGTAGAGCAGCACGTCGAACTTCGCGCCGAAGAGATCGCTCCAGCGCTGGCGCAGATGGGCGAAAAGGGCGTCCTTATGTTCCAACAGGCCGTCGAGGCCGCGATAAAGCGTGTCGTCCTGGGCGAGGCGATCGTCGGCGTCGAGCAGGTCGGCGCAGGCCGTGGTGGCAAACCAGTGCCGGTGCAGACGCCATTCGCTGCCTGGCGAAAGCAGCCGGTGGAGCGTGAGCAAGCGGAGGACTTTTTCCCAGTCCGTGCCTTCGCGACTCACGCCCAGACGGGCGGCGAAGAAGGCGTCGAGCTGAAGTTCGCGCCAGAGTTGATCGCCCAGCCAGCACGCGCCCCAGGAGCGGGGACGGGAGAGTTGGAGTTGGGAAAGCTGCACCTGCACGGCGGGAGTGTTCGTGGCCGGCGGAGTGCGGTCGGCGGGAAAGAGCGCGCACTGGCGGGTCTGGCCGTCGTGCTCGTCGAAGACGCTGATGGCCTTCTGCCAGGCGGCGCGCTGGGAGTCG
This sequence comes from uncultured Tangfeifania sp., assembly GCA_964528535.1. Classification (GTDB taxonomy): domain Bacteria; phylum Bacteroidota; class Bacteroidia; order Bacteroidales; family Prolixibacteraceae; genus CAINVV01. Next base: position 1,003 of record CAZGSQ010000350.1, read on the forward strand.
TTGATCTCGCCCAGGTAGAGGACGTGCCGTTGCACCACGCCGCGCCCGACGCGGCGGCTCTCGACGACGGACCAGGAGCGATGCTCCTTGCCGTCCTTCTTGCGCGTGCTGCACTTGAGAAACATGGCTGCAGTGTAGCGCTGTCAGGGCGGAGGAGAAGAGGGCAGGTCGCCACTACACGCGGTTTGGGGCGGTTTTGAGTCGTCCGGCGGCGAAAAACCCAGCAAAAGCGGGATGTAAAATCTGGAAAGTTTTTCAGTCCGACTCCGGTAGCGGAATTCGGGTTAAGCGCAGCGATCATATGGTAGCGACAGCCACGTCCGGCTTGAAGGCGACGGAGTTATGCTTGCTACAGCCCCTTACAATGGTCCTCGCCACCATGACCGACAGGAGTTGCGCCATCGCCACGACAAGGAGGGCATACCGCAAAGCGAACTCATTGGATAATTGGTGAGCCAGCACCAGGAACAGCCCGCACCCCAAGAAGCGCCCCAGGTAGAATCCGAACTCCTGGTTGAAGATGTAGGCGTATTGGTTGCGTCGCTCCAAGTTGGAGACGGTGTCAATGACCAGCAGTTGAATGGTGAAGTAGGCGATGTCTGCCAACGGCCGACCCAGCACCAACAGAACCATGAACAAGAGCACACCCAGTTTGTTGAAC
>CAZGSQ010000351.1:0-1657 GCA_964528535.1 uncultured Tangfeifania sp.
ATCAGGTCGCGCCAGTTCTTGTGCATCTATCTCCTCCGTACTCCGGTTAACGGTATCGGTACAACCGACAGGGCGGAGCAATTAACCGGCGTATCTGCCGGCTACCCCCTGTGTCAGAGGTGCGTCGTATTACTTGGAGTAAAGCTCGACGATCAACTGTTCCTGAATCGGTATCGTGATGTCTTCACGAATCGGAACTGTCTTCACTACACCTTTGAAGGCGGTCTTATCCAGTTCCAGCCACTGCGGAGTGCCGCGACGAACGACCGCATCCAGCGACTCGTTAATGCAGGCAATGGCGCGACTCTTTTCGCGAAGTTCGATTACTGAACCAGGTCTGACCTGGAAGGAGGGGATGTTCACCTTGCGACCATTGACCGTGAAATGACCGTGTCTTACAAGTATCCTGGCCTCACCCCGCGAGGAGGCGAAGCCGAGTCGGTATACGACATTGTCGAGACGCGTTTCAAGAAGAACCAGCAGGTTTTCACCGGTGACCCCTTTCATACGGTCCGCTTTTTCGAAATAGCCACGAAACTGTTTTTCGAGAATGCCGTAAATACGGCGAACTTTTTGCTTTTCACGAAGCTGAGTCCCGTAATCAGTTACCTTGGTCCTTCCCTGGCCATGTTGACCTGGAGGATAGGCTCTCCGCTTGATGGCGCATTTATCAGTGAAGCAGCGTTCGCCTTTCAGGGAAAGCTCCATATTCTCCCTGCGACATAACCGGCATGAAGGTCCTGTATACCGTGCCAATGTACAACCTCCTAAAACGTTATAAGCTGTAAAATCCTAGACTCTTCTTCTCTTGGGGGGACGACAGCCATTATGGGGAATGGGTGTGACGTCTCGAATCATACTGATGGTGAATCCTGCCGCTTGAAGCGCCCGCAGAGCTGACTCACGACCAGAACCCGGCCCCTTGACAAAGACCTCGACGCTCCTCATGCCATGTTCCTGGGCTTTCTTGGCAGCATCTTCTGCGGCTATCTGGGCTGCAAACGGAGTACTTTTACGAGAACCTTTGAACCCCTTGGCCCCGGCGGTGCTCCATGAAACAACGTTTCCGACCTGATCGGTAATCGTAATCATGGTATTGTTAAACGTTGCCTGAATGTGGGCCACGCCAACCGGGATATTTTTGCGTTCTTTCTTTTTCTTGACAACCTTTTTAGCAGGACTTGCCATGACTCCTCCGGAGGGTAAGCTTACTTATTTCTTCTTGCCGGCCACGGTCTTGGCAGGGCCTTTTCTCGTGCGGGCATTGGTCTTGGTTCTCTGACCATTTACGGGTAGCCCTCTCCGGTGCCGGAGTCCGCGATAGCAGCCAAGATCCATGAGACGCTTGATATTCATGGAAATCTCCCGGCGCAGATCACCCTCGACCTTGACATTCTTGTCGATGTTTTCGCGAATCCGGGCTACTTCCGATTCGGTGAGATTCTCGGTCCGTGTGTTGTAAGAAACACCGGCTCCAGTCAGAATTGTTTGCGCCGTAGATCGACCAATACCGTAAATGTAGGTCAGCGCAATCTCTATTCTCTTGTTTTTCGGTAGATCAATACCAGCAATACGTGCCAAAGCCCGTTCCTCCTGTCAAAGACGCTTATCCCTGCCTCTGGGAATGTTTTGGAATGTCACAGATAACCCTGACGTG
>CAZGSQ010000352.1:0-1650 GCA_964528535.1 uncultured Tangfeifania sp.
AGCAGATGGGGATGAGCTATGCCTTTATCTTTCTGGCAGTTTTGACCTTTATCGGGTTTGTTTACCTGAAAAAGAACATCATCGAAACAAAAGGCAAAACGTTGGAACAGATCGAAAAAGAGGTGCTTTATTAACAGATCAGTATAAATTTTGGATATTGACCCAATATTCCGGTGCTCTGCACCTAATTTTTGATCATGTCATTCTTTCTACAAATATTTTGATGCGCTGCACCTATTATTCATGATGGTTTTATTCTTTCTTTGAATATTTTGGTGTGCTGTACTATCAAAAAGCCACAGCGTGGCGGAATATTTGTAGAAATTTTTCAATGAAGATTTTAGAAAAGGTGCAGCGCACCGTAACATTGGTAGTTTAGAGCATTTGGATTTTGCAATAGCCGCTAAGAGGGTATCCAAAAAGTCTGAAATCTTTACCGCAAGGTTCGCAAAGCCAAATTCGTAAAGTTCGCAACGGTCTAAAATATTGAAAAATAACTTGGCGAACTTTGCGAAACCTTTACGAACTTTGCGGTAAAGTGAACCTTTTGGGGCAGCCTTTTGGTGGTGGAAAATAATCTGGTAACCCTTATTTTCATTTAAAAAGACAGAACTAAATTTAGAGCAATTATGACGCCAAGGGAAAGAATTCTCACCATCCTCAAAGGAGAGCAGCCCGATCAGGTTCCATGGTGCGGCGACCTGGACTATTGGGCAAACTCACTGATTAAAAGTGGGATAAAGCCAAAGGACTTTATCTCTTCCGATGATTATATCGAGTGGCACCGCGAACTGGGTGTTGGCTTTTACCTTCAGGGTTATTTCCCGTACAAACAGGTCTATCAAAAATGCGATGTAAATGAATGGGACGAAGGTCACAGGCATTATAAGGAGATTGTTACCCCGGTTGGTTCTGTCCGTGAATGTTGGGAGTACATCCCGACTTCTTTCTCTGATGGGCCTGTTGAACACTTTATGAAGTCGGAAGTGGATATTCCTGTGATGAAATACATCTATGAAAATGTCCGTTTTGAACCAGATTATGATTATGCCTATCAGCGCCTAAAACAGGTTGGTGATCAGGGAGTTGTTTTGTGTTACCTGCCCAAAAGTCCATTTATGCACCTGTTGGCTCTTGAAGCCGGAGTTGTGGCAGTGACAATGGCAGCGATGATTTCACCTGAAGAATTTAAGAAGCTGCTCGACACCATGAAAATTGCTTTTGATCGGGCTGCACAAATCGCAGTCGATAGTCCTGCCGAAGTGCTGATGATCCCCGAAAACCTATCATCCGAAATGGTGGGTCCCGATTTTTTTGAAATTTATATGAAAGACTATCAGAAGGAATGGACACAAAAGATAGCCGATGCCGGAAAATACTCTTTTATACATATCGATGGAACATTGGGTGGTTTGCTAAAACAGGAAGCCGCTGTTGGCTTTTCGGTACTTGAGGCTTTGACCCCGTATCCGGTAGGTGACCTGAAATTTGAAGGGATTGCAGAAATTGCCCGCGATTCAAAAAGCATCTTTTGGGGCGGGATACCGGGTTCTTATTTCACTGATTGTGTAACAGATGAAGAATTTGATCAGCATATCAAACACGTCCTTTCCATCATGGTAACCAAACCACAGTTTGTACTCGGTGTTG
>CAZGSQ010000353.1:0-1650 GCA_964528535.1 uncultured Tangfeifania sp.
AGATAGCTTCAGGTGACTGGAGTTCAGACGTGTGCTCTTCCGATCTCCCCTCGAAAAGGTTCAGGTTCCTTCAACCAATGAAGCTGCTGCCGCGGACCGCTCTTTGAAAAGTGAAGATCAAAACCAGAAACGACCGAAAACCAATCAGCCGCCAATGATCGAAGTCAACAATCACCCGCCAAACTATCCGCGATGAAACCCGCAACACCAGAGACTGAACCATCACCCTCAACTCCACTCCGAAAAGTAGTTTCGGGAGGTTCCGGTCAACAGTTCCAGGGCCTGCGCCTGGCTCTGCGGTCAATTGCAGCAGCCTGGCTGGTGTTCATAATCGCTTGTACGGCACGTGCCGAGGAGACAACCGCGCTGGCCACACCGACGCCCGAGCAGGCGGCTTGGCACGATTTGGAAATCGGCATGTTCATTCACTTCGGGCTGGAGACGTACCAGGACACGGAGACCGATGATTTCTCGACCAAGCTTCAGGATTTTAATCCTTCAAAACTGGACACCGATCAATGGGTGCGCGTGGCCGAGTCGCTGCACGCTAAATACATCATTCTCGTGGCCAAGCACATTGGTGGCTTCTGTCTGTGGCAAACCGATTCGACCGATTATAGCGTGAAGCAAACGTCGTGGCGGGGTGGCAAAGGCGACGTGCTGGCGGACTTGGCCGAATCGTGCCGCAAACGCGGCATGTTGCTGGGCGTTTACGTTTACCCGGGCGACCTGTACCACGGCTCGCCGGCAAGCTCGGGCGGCAAGACGCACGATCCTGCAAAGCAGGAGGCTTACAAGAAGATTTACCGTCAGCAACTGACCGAGGTACTCAGCCGCTACGGCCCAATGATGGAGGTATGGTTCGACGGGAGCGTTCGCAAAGACATCATTGACCTGACGGACATACTCGACAAATACGCGCCCAAGGCGATGAAGTTCCAGAGTCCCTGGGCGACTATTCGCTGGGTAGGCAATGAAGAGGGATTCACGCCCTACCCGGCATGGAGCACCGTGTCGCGCGCGGCAGCGAAATCGGGCGTCTCCGAATCCGCGGACAGCGATCCCGCCGGCGACGCCTGGCTGCCCATTGAATCCGATGCGCGCATGCGCGACGGCTGGTTCTACAGTTCCACCAGTGAAAAGACCATCAAGAGCGTGGATCACTTGATGGACATGTATTACCGATCGGTGGGCCACGGTGCGGTCCTGCTGCTGGATTTGACGCCGGACACAACGGGGCTGATCCCCGAGGCCGATGCCAAACGGGCCGCCGAATTCGGTGCCGAGATCACGCGCCGCTTCGGTGTGTGGATCGCCCGCACCAATGGACCCGGCCCGCAACTTCAGTTGACGCTCGGCAAGCCCACCGTCATCGACCACGTGATAACCCTGGAAGACATCCGCTACGGCGAACGCGTGCGCGAGTATTTCGTCGAGGGTATGACGAGTGACGGTTGGAAACCGCTCGCGGCGGGCACGATGATCGGCCACAAGAAGATTGATCGGTTCCAGCCGGTGAAAGTGTCGGAAGTGCGCCTGCGCGTCACGAAACATGCCGCTCCGCCGATCATCCGTGAATTAGCGGCCTACGCAACGCTGGTGCGGCCCGAGGCTGCCGAACGGAGCGATCCCAACGCAAGACTCGGGCTT
>CAZGSQ010000354.1:0-1641 GCA_964528535.1 uncultured Tangfeifania sp.
TTGCCATCCTGGGGATCGTCCTTGCTGATTATGAACCAACGGCCCGACATATTTTGTTTGACAGCCATTCCATCCTCTCCTTTTAACTCTTTCTCGAAAGATTGCTCAAGACCGAAAGCTCCGGCATTCCCCGAGGGTCCTTCACCTGTTTTGGTAAGTTTTCCCAACGTTCTTACTGCCAGGTTACCAGATGGGTAAACCCTTTCATTTTCCTGTTCCGTTATCAAACCGCCATTGTTCCTGCCTCTTCTCAGAATGGGGAATTTTCGGATTGCCTGTAATTCTGCATAGGAGACTTTACGGGGGGTAATCAGGTAATAGTGTTTTTGTTGGGAGTAGGCCCTGTTGAGTTCAGCCCTGTAGGCTGAAGCTGACTTATCACGCAGGAACCGGGAAAGGCAAAGTGCCAGAGAATCAACATCGTGATAAAAGCTTTTTGCAAGACCTGGAGCTCCCATGTCCATATGCAGTTCATAAAAGGGGATTGAAGTAGCCAAAGGACTGCCATCCGCAGCACATATGTCACCCCGTCTTGCTTCAATCGCAAACTCCTTGATCTCTAGTTTTTGGGCTTCCTTGTCCCATCTTGGCATATGCTGGACAATTACCACACGAATGAGGATATAGATGGTTGTTATAGCAATGAAGATATAAACACCCAAAAATCGCAACGATATGTCATTTCTAATATCCATAGTTACTCCTTGTCAACATAGATTTTTCTAGGCGGTTCCTTTGAAATTTCCAGATCCAGACCACTATTTTTAACACGTTCGAGAATTACCGAATGGCGTCCAAGCCTCTGTACTTCAGCAGCAACTGCAATTGAATTTGAACGCAATTCGATCAGGCTATCCTCAAGTGCCGTCATTTCACGGATCACCTTTTCAGATTTATATCTCACTGATATACTGGATAAAGCCATAATAAAGAACATAAGTAAAAGCATCTTGTTGCTTCTGAACCACTTACTGTCCATGAAGGTGCCATTGAGCAGGCTTTTAAATGAGAACTTCTTTTTCCGTTTGCTTTCCATCATTTTCTTTTTTGGGCGATCCTCAATTTTGCACTTCTTGCCCTTGGGTTCCTAGCTGTTTCCATTTCGTCCGGAATAATGATTTTTCGGTTCACCAACTCAAATGGCGAGTTGCTGTTGCCAAAGAAGTCCTGTTCCAAGACTCCATCAACCCTTCCCGAACGCATAAAATTTTTCACAAGCCTGTCTTCGAGCGAATGGTACGACAGCACGACCAATCTCCCACCGGGCTTTAAAAGATCAGTCGTGCTTTCGAGGAAATCGCTCAAAACGCCTATTTCATTGTTTACTTCGATCCGCAGGGCCTGAAAGACCATAGCGAGATATTTTTTTTCAATCTTTTCTGGGACACAAGGGGAGATCACCTTTAAAAACTCAGTGGTCGAAGTGATTGGTGCCTCTGCCCTGGCCACCGTAATTGTCGAAACGAGGTGCCGCCAATTCTTCAATTCACCGTAATCACGGAATATCTTCCACAATTGAGCTTCGGGGTAAGTGTTGACAACTTTGGCGGCATCCAAATCCGAAGATTGATTCATGCGCATGTCGAGGTTACCATCGAAGCGGAAAGAGAAGCCACGGTCGGGGACATCAAAATCATGGGA
>CAZGSQ010000355.1:0-1641 GCA_964528535.1 uncultured Tangfeifania sp.
GATAGCTTCAGGTGACTGGAGTTCAGACGTGTGCTCTTCCGATCTAGCATCATTCTCACCGGGTTTGATCCTGAAACAGTCCTGGATTCTGTCAGGTTATCAGTTGAAGAAAAGATCGTTGGAATAACAAAAAATGTCCCTGCTGATTATTCAATCACGAATACATCATGGCGGGTTCTAAAGTTGATCATGGGGAATACGCGGTTGAGTAATTTGTGGCATGGGATTAATCATCGGATTTGATAAAAATTGATTTTTTCGTACTTTTGTAATTTATCACTCCCTTTGCAATATGCCATTCGTCTCAATGTTTTTTGGTATTCTTATCAGGATGTTTTATAGTGAACATAATCCTCCGCATTTTCATGCAGAATATCAGGGAACTGAAGGGATATTTGATTTCAAAGGAAAAATGCTGAATGGTAATATAAAGTCTCCCGTTGCATTACGATTAATCAAGGAGTGGGCTGTATTACGAAGCTTTGAATTGGAACAAAACTGGAAAAATATTGAGAATAAGGAAGCAATTAATAAAATCAAACCATTAGAATAGAAGGGGGCCTTGTCATGAAAACGATTTATATGCCCAGGGTAATTGATGCTGAATATATTACAGATTATATCATTAATGTTGAATTCAGTAATGGAAAAACAGGAAAAGTAGATCTCAAACCATTTCTTGGTAATGGGATTTTTGAACCGCTTCAAGATACGGTATATTTTAAAAAATTCTTTGTTGATGGATGGACCATCAGTTGGCCAAATGGCGCTGATATAGCGCCTGAAACACTTTATCAAATGGCCATCCATTAACGATTACACTTTCGTTCCATAATTTCACATTTACCGCTCCTCGTATCAACCCACCCCCGCACCCGGAAAAGAACGGAAGTACTGGATACCGGGAGCATCATCCTCACGGGGTTTGACCCTGAAACCGTTCTCGATTCTGTCAGGTTATCAATTGAAGAAAAACAATCAGGAATTCCGGGAACCCTGCCAACCGATTACGCGATTACCGATACCTCCTGGCGCGTCCTGAAACTGATTATGGGGAATAGTGGGTTAAGCAATTTATGGCATGGAATAACCAGGAATGACTAAGAGTATAATACCTTCCTGTGATCGTAATTTCAAATAACAGTTAACAAATGAATACACATAACAGTAATGTTTTATACAGAATAAGCCTTTCAGTTGCTTTGGCTGTCTTATGTTTTATTCTGGTTGCCATCGGTATTCAAATCTTCTATCATCCTGATATTCAACTCCTGATCCAATTGGCGTCAAAAGCGATAATGGCAAAGTACATGAGTGGTGTATTACCGGAACCAAAAGAGAAATTGATTTATAATACAGGAGTTCTTCTGATCCCCTTCCTTATATCATTTTTTTTGTATCTTTTGAGAAAAAAGGACTTTAACGACCATGAAAAGAAAATGATTGAGATCGGTTCAGTGATTCTTTATGGATCGTTGGGAATCATCTCTTTGCTTGGAAAGGATCCATTAATCTGGAATGGAGACCTGTCGATGGCACAAGCCTATTTTTATAAATTGGTGCAATTTCGCTTCTCATACAGGATATTTGCGGTATGGTTTATTGGTATTGTTATCTATTATTATCTCGTTAAGGTGAAAG
>CAZGSQ010000356.1:0-1639 GCA_964528535.1 uncultured Tangfeifania sp.
TCATCATGTGATAATGAAGCAGTTGGAGAACCGGTTTGAAAATAGATCATATTTTAAAATTATAGCCCGGTATTTTTCCAGAACCCGGGCTGGTTAAATGACTAAAAGTATATCCTGATGTTAACGTTTTACCCTTGCATTCCCGTTCCAGATGCTCCAAACCATCTCCTCATCGGCAGGTTGGGCATAATCTGTTAGGAATGTGGTGGCCAAAGCTCCTGTGGCCCATCCAAATTGTGGCCATTTTTCAGCTTCCCAACCTTTAAGGATTCCATAGAGCAAGCCTCCTACAAAACCATCGCCACCACCAATACGGTCGAGTACGTTGATTTTACGGGGTTCGATCACCTGCCAGTTCTCTCCTTCGAGCATAATTGCACCCCAAAGATGTTCATTTGAGCTGATCACCTGACGTAATGTAGTAGCGAATACGGAAGCATTCGGGAAAGCAGCTTTTACGCGACCGATCATCCCTTTGAATCCATCGATCTCCGAACTGATCCCTTTTCCACCGGCTTCAGGCCCTTCAATACCAAGACACAATTGGAAATCCTCTTCATTACCAATCAAAATATCAGACAATGAGGCAATTTCAGTAAAAATATCACGCAACTCCTTGTCACGCCCTTTCCAGAAAGAGGCACGGTAATTAAGGTCAAAGGCAATGCGGGTACCGAACTTTTTGGCAAACCTGGCAATTTCAAGACAGAAATTGCTCGTCTCAGGTGATAAAGCACCGATCAGGCAGAAAGATGGACAATCTGAACACCTTCTTTTCCAAAAAGCCGGTCCAGGTCAAAATCCTTGACATTCAGGGTCCTGCCAACTTCGCCAGCACGGTCGTTTTGTACCCTTGGGCCACGTGTCCCAACGCCACTGTCGGCAATGTTGAACTGGTGGCGATAACCCCATGGTCCACCCTGTGGAACTTCCGGACCTTCAAAACTCATGTTACGGCTTCTCAGATTGGCCTTAATAAACTGGGCAATCGGACTATCTTTAACAAAAGTCGTCAATACCTTTACAGGAAGTCCAAGATAAGAGGAAATACTTGCAACATTGGTTTCTGCACTCGATGCGTACATCTGATAAAGGTCGCTGCAATGGACAGGTTGGCCATTTGCCGGTGTAATCCTGACACCCATACTGGTTGGGACAACCAACGACCATGTGAAATCTTTTTTTAATTCTAGGCTCATATAATGTATATATTTAATTTACAATGTTTTGAAATAAATGATATGTATTGTAAAGACGCGATTAATCGCGTCTCTACGGTTAAACGGTTATACACCGCTGTAGGCATTAAAACCACCATCAACGGGAATGACAATACCGGTCACAAAGGATGATAGATCAGACAACAGGTACAAGACTGCTCCTTGAAGGTCATCCGGGTCACCAAATTTTCCCATGGGGGTATTAGTCACAATTTTGTTGCCACGGGCAGAATAGTCACCGGTTTTTTCATCAAGGACAAGAAAACGGTTCTGGTTGGTGATAAAGAATCCCGGTGCGACTGCATTTACCCTGATTCCCACTTTTGCAAGATGGACTGCAAGCCATTCGGTAAAATTATTGACCGATGCTTTGGCAGCAGAATAGGCAGGGATTTTTGTTAACGGGTGGTAAGAGTTCA
>CAZGSQ010000357.1:0-1633 GCA_964528535.1 uncultured Tangfeifania sp.
AAGTCGCGGCAGATTTGCGTTTCCATCTGGTATACTCCACCGTTGGCCGCCCACAAGGCCGAGGTAAGATAGAGCGACTTTTCGGTACGTTGAATACTGAGCTTCTTCCTGAATTACCCGGCCACCTCATAGGTGGCAAGCCTGCCACGCCACCACGATTGTCTCTTACCGAACTGGATGCCGAAATCGGCTCTTATATCGTTGGCACTTACAATGCCCGCGCACATAGCGAAATTGACACATCACCCCACAGGGCCTGGCTCGGTGATGGATGGTTGCCACGAATGCCAGACAGCTTGGAAGAGCTGGACATGTTGCTGGTCATGGTGGCAAAACATCGTATAGTCCACCGCGACGGCATCCACTTTCAGGGGCTACGGTATATCGACTCCACGTTGGCTGCCTATGTTGGCGAACCCGTCACCATCCGGTATGATCCTCGTGACCTTGCCGAAATTCGCGTATTTCATCGCAATCGATTCCTCTGTCGGGCAGTCAATCCAGAGCATGCAGGACGGGAAATTACGCTTAAAGATATTCAAGCGGCCCGTTCCGAGCATCGCAAATCCCTCTGTAATCAGATCAACGAACGGATTACACGGGTGCTCGATTTTTTGCCTGATCGCTCAACAAAAACCACCCCGTCCCTGAAAACAACACATCAGAAACGCGCAGTACCAAAACTGCGCACCTATCAGGAGGATAGCTGACGATGGCTGAAACTGATGGTCGCCGAACCGGCCCCTTCATTGTTACTAAGGAGCATAGGCGTTTTACCGAGTTTTCTGATGCAGTGCGTAGACACCGATACGTTGGCCTCTGCTATGGCCCAGCTGGCGTTGGTAAAACGCTTTCGGCCCGTCATTACGCCAACTGGGATTTGAGTGAACCACTTTTATTATCCTGGGGGCCGCGCGATCCATCCGATGCTAAAGTCTATGCCGCATTGGCTGATTCACGCGCTGTATTTTACACACCTACTGTAAACGAATCGTTGCGCGAACTCCGCGAAGAGTTAAATCGGCTTATTAGTCGTGTAGGTATTTGTATCAGCCAGGCCATCAACTGCGAAATAATAATTTCTGCTGACGATGAACTGTCCTCCCTAGTCGAGCTTTTAATCATTGACGAAGCCGAAAGACTGTCAACTACAACCCTGGAGTACATTAGGGATCTGTTTGATCGGACGAATATCGGTCTGATGCTCATCGGCATGCCTGGCATAGAAAAGCGTATGGCCAGGTATCCCCAACTCTACAGTCGGGTTGGGTTTGCCCATCATTACCGTCCACTGCATGGCGACGAATTGTCTTTTGTCTTGACCAACCACTGGCGACAGCTCGGACTTACTTTGGATAACGCCGACTTCACTGACTCTCAAGCGATCGCCGCAATTGCACGCATTACAGGCGGCAATTTCAGATTGTTACATCGGTTGTTTGTGCAAATCGAACGAATCCTTCGCATCAATGATCTGAGCGTAATTAGTGATGATGTTGTCGAAGCCGCTCGCAGTACTCTTGTTATTGGTGTCACATAGCGTTGAAAATTTGGTGCCAATTACCGCTGAAGATCACATTTTATGTCGCAAAAATATGGTGCGGAAGTACATATATTCGATACACTTTTGCGA
>CAZGSQ010000358.1:0-1603 GCA_964528535.1 uncultured Tangfeifania sp.
AGTTCAGACGTGTGCTCTTCCGATCTCCGGTCATTCAATGGTATTGTACGATCATTCAATCTGGCTGTTACCCGGGAAAGTTGATAATTACGAGCATCTGCGATATGGGCAAAGCGAGGAAATTAACGATCTGTCATTTACGTATCGGAAAGAAGAAGATCAGGCATGGGCCATCGATTCCAAAGGATCAGCCTTTAGTGGAAGACACTCGTATGCAACAGTTGAATTCAACGATAAAATCTGGGTGCTGGGTGGTGAAACGGCCGATAATGGCCCGAATAATGACGTTTGGTGCGGATATATCAAGAAATAATTGAGAATAGTTAAAATTTATGAATTTCCATTAAATAAAATGAAATTTGATTAATGTAAATAATTATTTCCCTATGAAAAAATATTTAATCCCAATAATTTGTTTTTTGAATTTCGCTACAATACATGCACAGGACTCAACGTTCCTGATTCCGTTGAAGAAATGGAACCTTAAAATTGTCGGTCTTAATCATATCTACCGAACCTACCTTGCCGACCCGCTAGGCAACCGGTTTGAAGCAGCCATGCAATTTATGCAATATGCTGACTATGACTATACCGACGAAATAAATAAGGGTGGGAAATATATGGGCCATGTAGAAGTATATCCTGCAGCACGGATTTCATTGTTCCAGTTCCGGCCGAAAAGCAATCCGAAACTTGGCATTGAAGGGGAAATCGGTGTGATGACCCCCTGCCACATGCGTGCAGGCAACAATGATTTCATCGGTTTGGATGGGGTGTATTATTTCGGAATCGCAGCAAATCCTACTGAGTGGTTATCGCTGCGTTTTTCGAAGCATCATATCTGTACACATATCGGTGATGAATTTCCCAAACGTACAACCACTTCGGTCATCGACCGCGATCCGATGTTTAAGCAAGGCCCGGTATTGGATGATTTCAGATGGGCTCTATCTGTTCGGCCACTCTGGTTCCTGCATCGCCCAAACCTTGATATTCTGAGGCTTTACGCGGAAGTGGGGTATTTTGATCCGGGGATTGATTTTCTGGGACCGAGAAAATCGTGGCCCAATTCGTATGCTTACATGAATTATATGGGCGGCATGGAACTGGAGTACTATATTCCACACAAACTCAAATGGATAGGCGGTGTGTTTACCGCTGCCAATATCAGCGCATACCAGCAGAATGGGTTTGGTAAAAATATCAACTTCACCGCCGGATGGATCGTTCCCCAGGAAAGGAACAAATTGCGTCTGAGGTTTGGTGTCCAGATTTATAACGGAAGAAGTCTGGTGAATGAGTTTTACAACCGGAAAGAGAAGTTTATCGCTGCTTACTTTGCCTTCGATGTGTAACGCACGGGATTATATTTGAGCAACTTCAGTGTTTTTCTTTCGGCTCTTTTTTATTTGCCGGTTGTAAACCAGAACGGTGGTCAGGAAGTAAAAAGCGGTTTGCCCCCACAGGCTGACCTGCTCAAACGAAATCTGACTGATTCCGGCGCCCATGGTGTTGATTTTGATGTATCCCTGAATTCCATGCGTGGAAGGAAATATCCGGGCAAAAACTTTCCAGAATCCGGTCATGTTCGATTGCGGCCATG
>CAZGSQ010000359.1:0-1602 GCA_964528535.1 uncultured Tangfeifania sp.
TTCTGGTCATACCACTGCGTAAGCTGCATGAGATGCATGAACGACTGCCCGAAAAGGGCCATTGAAGCCTCGCACGGCTACATCATCGGGATCCTCTGCCTGCTGAATATGGTGATCAGCGTCTGGTTCTGGAAGGAGGTTGAGGCATTCATACATATTCCGCCGGACAACGGCTGGGTTCAGATTCCGGTAACGATCATACGGTGGCTGCTCACTTTCGCCGTGATGATCATCTCTTACCGGATCTATCACTATTTGCTTAGAGTTCCTGGGGTCAGGCAGATTTTTTATTACACCTCTTTCACACGATTTAAATTCTGGCGACGTTATAAACCTTCACGTAGAATGATTGAGTGAATCGCTGAAGGGAAAGCCAGAAACTGGAAATATTTGTAGGGGAATGAAGGCAATGAAGGGAATGAAGGTAATGAGGGTTATGGTTGGGTGGAGGATTTGAGGATGGCGAAGAGGAGCTTGTTGACTTCTTCGCATTTTGAAATGGCAGGAGAACTTTTTTCAGTGGGAAGGTAGCCTGTCGAGCAGAGGAGATTGAGCCAGAACATTGTCTCACGGGATTCCTTGTACGCAATTGAAAGCCGGTAGCAGAACTCTTTTTTAGATTGAGCGGCAACACCTTCACTTATATTTGCCCCTACTGAAGTTCCTGATCTGAGTACCTGTTTTGAAAGGATATATTCGCGTTTTTCCCTTGTCAGAAACTGATAAAGAAAAACAATTTCCACAGCCAGTTCAAAACTTCTATCTTTGACAATATTATTTTTCATTCGCTTTTCCGGATTTATCTGTAAAACCTGTAAAGGTGAAATCATAGTTAATAACTTTATAAATCAATGCAGGCAATGCAGATAATGCAAACAATGCAAACAATGAAAGCAATGCAAACAATACAAACAATGCAGACAATGATGGAGCCCCATGCGTTTTTTTCTTCATTGCCTTCATTGCTTTCATTGCCCCCATTGCCTACATTGTCTTCATTGCCTGCGTTGCCCCTATGATCGCCCTCGACAACACGCTGATAACCGATGACATAAAGTCAATCCACTTCGCCTGCGACCTTGAAAAGTGCAAAGGGGCCTGCTGCGTGGAGGGTGATGCCGGTGCGCCGCTGGAGGAGGAGGAGATCTCCCTGCTGGAGGATCACATCGACGATATTAAACCCTTCATGGTGGCGGAAGGTATTTGGGAAGTGGAAGAGATGGGGGTGTTTGATTATGATGCCGATGGAAAGTTCGTAACGCCGCTCATCCACGGTAAGGAGTGCGTTTTTGTTTACTTCGACAACGGCATTGCCCGCTGTGCGATCGAGCTGGCTTACCAGCAGAAAAAGATCCCGTTTGCGAAACCCATCTCATGCCATTTGTATCCCATCCGGATCAAAACAACCCCGGTTAACGACCTGCTCAATTACCACAAATGGCCAATCTGCCAGAAGGCGCTGGAAAAAGGGTATAAAGAAAAAACGCCCCTTTACCAGTTTCTGGAAGGGGCGCTGATCCGTAAATACGGCCGGAGCTGGTATAATAAGCTTCTTAAGATCGGAAGAGCACACGTCTGAACTCCAGTCACCTGAAGCTATCT
>CAZGSQ010000360.1:0-1600 GCA_964528535.1 uncultured Tangfeifania sp.
AGATAGCTTCAGGTGACTGGAGTTCAGACGTGTGCTCTTCCGATCTCACTGGTCTGTTTCGAATAATAAACAGAGAAGGTAAATGAATTTGGTTTTCTCCCACCTAACCAAGGCTCGGTAAATGAGAAGCTGTATGATTGATAATATGTACCATTTGTTTGGGCACGAAGGGAAAGTGCCTGTCCGTCACCCGTTGGTAGCGGCTTCCAGGCTTTCCCGTTCGGGATATTCCGAACCGAAAAATTGGAGAACTTCAATCCTACTGTTCCAACGAACATACCTGCTCCCCAACCTCCCGAAAGTTCAATCTGGTCGTTTGCGCGTTCTTCAAGTTCGTAGTTGATATCGACGGTACCATCTTCAGGATGGGGAACAACATCGGGTTTGATGGTTTCAGGGTTAAAGTGGCCCATTTGGGACAGTTCCCTTACAGACCGGATAATATTTTCTTTGCTGAACAATTGTCCTGGCCGGGTATAAAGTTCACGACGGGCAACATGTTCGTTTGTTTTGGTATTTCCTTTAATTCCGATCTCGTTGATTGTGGCCTGAGTTCCCTCGACCATCCTCATTTCAAAATCGATCGAGTCATTTTCCACATTAACTTCAACCGGATTAAGATTGTAAAACAGATAACCGGTATTCAAATATTCGTTGGAAACTGCATCATCATCTTCTGTTAGCCTTTTGTCCAAAAGTTTCTGATCGAAGATGTCACCTTTCTTTATCCCAAGTACCCTGTTCAACTGCAGATCAGTGTAAACCGTATTTCCTACCCAACGGATGTTCCTGAAATAGTAGCGTTTACCCTCATCGATCCAATATTTTAAACTTACGGTATTTTTGACCGTATCCCGTTTGATCGAATCGGCAACGATAATCGCATCACGATAACCTTTTTCGTTGTATTTTTTTATCAGGTTGACCTTGTCTTCTTCAAATTTATCCTCTAGGAATTTTTTGGATGCGAAAAAATTCCTAAGCTTTTTCGCTTTTGTTTTCTTCATTGCCTTCTCAGCAAGTTTTGTGCTAATTGATTTGACCCCAACAAATTCAATGTTGCTGATCTTGACTTTGGTCTTTTTGTTTACATTGATATCCAGAATGACCTGATTCTCCTTGGCAGTATCATCGCGCTGAACAATATTTACTGTCGTATTGTAAAATCCCTTTGCAGTAAAAATACCAAGGATTTGACGTTCTGCAGTATTGATCAGGTTATCAGTGACCTGCCCTCCAATGAGCAACATGACCTTCTTCTCAATATCCTCTTTCTCGCTCTTTGAAATGCCTTTGTAGTTTTTCTGGGAAAGGCGTGGCCGCTCCTGCAGATAAATGTCGAGCCAGATTTTCTTGTCAACGATTTTGGTGGCGGAGATCCTCACATCCGAGAAAAGGCCTTGCTTCCAATATTTTTTAAGCGCTGAGGTAATCTGGTCACCCGGAATCGTAATCTGGTCACCAATGGTGAATCCCGACAAATTCTTGAGCACTTCAGTATCCAGGAATCGGATACCACTCACCTCTAACCCTGCCAGGGTATATGTTTTCGCGCTATCATAATAGATCGAAAAATTAGTACTATCGGCAACTACCTGGG
>CAZGSQ010000361.1:0-1593 GCA_964528535.1 uncultured Tangfeifania sp.
AGATAGCTTCAGGTGACTGGAGTTCAGACGTGTGCTCTTCCGATCTTTGTTGGTCTTTACCCTGCTGACTTGGGTCAAGCGCCTTTGGAGTTTCGGCGGAAGACTGCATTATACGCTGTTGACAATAGCTGCTTGGGCCATGCTTTGGGAGTTGGTCTACTGGAATTTCCTGAAGGTTTAACTTTAGCGCACCCATCCCACAAACCACTTTGTCCCAGGTTCATTTACCGGAGAATATACATGAAATGGTTCTTCAATTGGAAATTTGCCATCGCGGGTGTGTCAATTTTGATACTGGCTACCGCAGCCATCTTATTTCTACCCAGGTTTTTTGTTTCGTCCCAGAAAATGAATATTGCTCTGCAAGGAGAGCTTGTCCTTCCAGCCCTGACCGGGCTGTTCAAGGTTGGGAAGACCACAATCTACATGCTCGACAAAACCCGGCCAGCCCTGCCGGGCCTGACTGATCCGCGTGAATGGGTTGTCACCATTTTTTATCCGGCCCGCCCAAATGCTGACGCAACTCCCGGCCCTTATGCAGAACAATCGCTCAGCAACGCTTATACGGATGTTGCTCTTACAAAAGAATCCGCTGGTGTTCTCAATCACATTCACTCAAGCGCCTATTGGAATGCGACCCCAGAGCGTTCCGCCGGGAAATTCCCCGTTCTACTTTTTTCGCCGGGAGGTGGAGAGCAGCCTTTGTTTTATTCCGCCCTGCTCGAACAGATTAGCAGTCACGGTTATATTGTTGTTGCTGTTCCAGAGCCATTTGATACCCCGGTAATCCCCTTGCCGGATGGTCGTGTGCTTACCAAAACACAAATGGAGGAATGGTGCAAGCAAAACAAAACCTGCCAAAAAGGATTGCAGGGCGATGCTGCGGCAATGCAGGAAATGATGGATGCGATGAAAGATGACCGCGCAAAGGATATGATTTTCACATTGGATGAGTTGGAAAAGATTAACCGCGAAGACCAGGTGCTTGCGGGCATATTCGATCTTAATCTGGTTGGCAGTTTTGGACATTCCTTCGGTGGCGCATCTGCTGTTAGAGTCGCCCAATTGGATTCTCGCGTTCACAGCGTGGCTGTTTTGGACAGCGACATTTTTTATGTCATCTCGGTCGATTCAAAACATCTTTCCCAACCGGTGCTCTATATGACCGCAGCCAATATTGACGTGAACGCCCAGGGATTGGAAGCCATCGGTAAAAGCGATGCATTAACATCTGCCTATTTCCGAAAGAGCGCACCTTATTTTTCATCAATATTGCAGGTACAACCCACCAATCTTTCCAGACTGATGCCATGTTTTTAGCACCCTATCTCACCATCAGTGGTGAGAGCGTCACAATGAATGCAAGCAACACCACTCCCGCCAGGATCACCCAGATAATTACCACCTATGTTATTGCATTTTTCGATCAACATCTTAAAGGGATCAAGCAACCCTTGCTGAATGGAGCTTCAAAGGCTTTTCCCGAAATAAGCATTGAAGTCAAGCAATAAAATAAACGTATTTACTCACCAGTTCTTTGGTTTGATGCTTATCTGGCCGAATTTCACATCGCGGCGAACAACATCGTCCCGA
>CAZGSQ010000362.1:0-1592 GCA_964528535.1 uncultured Tangfeifania sp.
TAAACCTACCTGGGAGGAACGGCGCGATATGCAGATCGAACTGATTCGCAAATATGCTCCTGATATCATAGGTACCCAGGAAGGGTTGAAGGACCAAATTGATTACAATGTTAATGGTGTTTATCCATCGGACCATAAGCCCTTTTGTGTCGAGTTCGAAATTCCCTCTAAATAACCCTATCTTTAAAATAGAAAAATGAAACAATCTGATATTCTGATCACAACAGGAATTATTTCTACCGCTTTTTTCCTTCCTTTCGTTGGTGAAGGAAAGTCCATACTTCCTAAAAATCCAAATGTTGTGATTATCCTGACTGATGATATGGGATATGGAGATATTTCGTGCTACAATAAAAACCAGATAAAAACACCAAACATCGACAGGTTGGCTGCCGAAGGGGTTCGTTTTACCGATTTTTATGTGCCAACACCCTATTGCGCCCCCTCCAGGGCAACTTTATTGACCGGTCGCTTCCCACTTAGGCATGGCATGGTGCAGAATCCGGCTCCCGATGCCGGAATAAACGACATCGGATTGAATGCCGGTGAAGTCACTATGGGTGAACTGTTTCAGGGTGCAGGCTATCATACCAAGTGCATCGGGAAATGGCATCTTGGACACAAACCTGAATACTTTCCTGTAAAACATGGCTTCGACGAATATTACGGAATTCTCTATTCCAACGATATGCGTCCCGTACAGCTTATCGAAAACAGGGATACTGTGGAGTATCCTGTTGACCAGCGGCTGCTGACACAAAAATATACTTCCAAAGCCCTTGACTTTATACAGCGGAACCAGCAAACGCCGTTTTTTCTTTACCTGGCACATGCAATGCCTCACAAACCGCTGGCTGCTTCGGCTGGTTTCTATTCACAGGAAGATCACCAGGAACTATACAACAGTGTCGTACGGGAATTGGACTGGTCGGTAGGCCAAGTGACCGGAAAATTAAAGGAACTAGGCCTTCTTGAAAATACAGTACTCATTTTCATGTCGGATAATGGACCTTGGTATGGTGGAAATACAGGCGGATTAAAAAGAATGAAAGCCACCAACTGGGAAGGTGGAACCAGGGTTCCCTTTATTATCAGATACCCACGTGTTTTTCCTGAGGGACAAACAAATCAGACTCCATGCTGGTCGCCTGATCTTCTGCCAACACTAATGAAATTGGCAGGAATCAAAACTGATCCTGCAATAAAACTTGATGGACAAGATATTTCATCGATCATTAAGGGTAAATCAGACCAACATCCACCAATCTTTACAATGAAAGACACGATCATACGGACCATCCGTGACGGAAAATGGAAACTCTTCCTGAAAAAACCGGATTATTATAAGGATGTTGACCTAAAAAACTGGAAGGACAGCAGGGGACCAGATGGTTCGACAATTATTGCGCCAATGGCTCAGGCAACTCCGGCTGATTATCCCGGAATAAAACCAATGATAATGGAGGGGGAAATGTTGCTTTTTGACCTTGAGAAAGATCCGGCAGAAAGCACCGACTTATCTGCAAAATTCCCTCATGTCAAAGAGGAACTGGTCAGGAAATACAAAGAGTTTTTGCAATCAATTCACGGGC
>CAZGSQ010000363.1:0-1583 GCA_964528535.1 uncultured Tangfeifania sp.
CCAGGTATAATGTTGTGGGGTGCCAATGTAACCACCGGAAACTGTGCTTGTGAAATGAACCGTGCCGGCATGGGGAACTACGGTGGCATTTGATGTGAAATCAGCGCTAAGGTCAATGGCAGCTCTTTTCAGGGTGTTGAAACACTCCTTGGTTGAAGTTGACTGAACAAAGGTGATAAATTCAACATCTTCCACAGGCCATGCTGCATTAAGTGTATAGTTGAGGGTCTTGGTAACGGTGTTTCCATTGGTAAAATCAATGACCGTCCCATTCTGATCAGGAACCATTAAACGGTTCACATGCTCGAGGTGGGTCTGACCCTGCCAGTTCTGTTGGATTCCCGACTGGGTTACAAAGAACTGTAATTTCAGATCAGTTTCTGTAATGGTACCCACTTTTGTCATGGTAATAACTGCAGTATAATTCAGGCCGGTGTGGGTAATGGTGATATCCATCGCCAAGGGGGAGGCTACTACAATCCTTGCATTGTATTTTGGTAGGTAAGCATAATACATGCTGGAAGAATGGTTTCCATTGGCAATCCGGGATAACCCATCAAATATAGCAGTAGGGTAACCAGTGATCGAATAAAAGGAATTTCTTGTATTTGAATAGTTGTTGGCATACGGGTCGCCATTGTGATTTTCAATGACAGCCACCTTGCAGTCGTTTAGGAGGAGGTCATCCGCACCCATGGCTGCACCAGGGCAAAACTGGCACCATGTTCCGGTTCCAATCTCCATGGCCACCATTTCTCTGGGAACCGTTTGAGAGTATAGTGCTGCTATCGCGAACAGCATAATAAAAGAGAGTACAACTTTTTTCATTTGGGTCAATTTGTTGGTTTATACTATTTTGGTTGCTACAAAAGTACAGAAAAATAATTATCAACATTTATTTTGTTGATAAAATAAATTATCGGAGAAATAAAATTAACTGGCTCAGATTCAGATTACCAGGAAGATATAAGAGTGTTTCATTGGAAGATTTTTTAAAGTTTTGAAAGCGCATAAGCATAAGCCCCAATCGAAACCGCTTTTGATGTACCAAGGATGGAGATTCCAACTCCGGTTTTCTTTCCCGGGTCATAAAGCACCTTTTTATCACTGAAAGGAACCGGGATCTCAATCGTGCTTGGTTTAAAAAAGCCAATGGAGGATTTTTCATCTTCAAGGTTATAGGCTTCGATCTCAAGGCGCTCCAACTGCTTCCCTGAAAGGGTTTCATATTTTGAATTCAGTTCTTGCACCAGTCTGGGAAGGAAGAGTGGAAATGCTCCTGAAAGCCCGCCACCGATTACCACCAGGCCATCCACGAGGGTGATCGCGTTGCCGATAGCATCCCCGGCCGCAATGGCAAAAGCTTCAAATGACTTTATTGCAGCCTCCCTGTTACCCGGTTTCATTCCCATTCCGATTTGGAAAATATCCTTCGGTTCGGGGCAACTGCCTCTATTGATTCCCATGAGGTTACTATATTCATTCTTAATTCCCCGGATACTGACACTCTCTTCCACATCAAAATTCTTAAATGTGCGGTTTCGAGATCGGAAGAGCGTCGTGTAGGGAAAGAGTGTTCAGAG
>CAZGSQ010000364.1:0-1578 GCA_964528535.1 uncultured Tangfeifania sp.
GATAGCTTCAGGTGACTGGAGTTCAGACGTGTGCTCTTCCGATCTCCTCTGTGACTTAGCCGTTTGAAATTTCATCTGATTCAACGATTCGGGCTCTGGTTGCGCAAAAGCTACGCAAGCGTCTGAAGTTTAGAGTTCCAAACCGCCTCAGGTTGACCTGAGGTGACTGAACCTTATCAATTTGACGTGCAGTTTCGGTCTACGCCGATACCGCCGATGCCTTTTTTGAGATCACCGGGCCCTTGGGGCGCGAGGTAGGCTGATCGCCTACTTGGCGGCCCTGACCTTTTCCGCTGGGTCTGGGTGCGGCAGCCGATGTGCCTAACCCGCGGGAAAGAGTTGCCCGAACGTTCAACACCTGCGGCGGTCAACTCGCGTTTTATTGGCGAGCGGGGTTGGGGATCCCACGGGCGCACGCCGGGGTCACCGCGGAGCGCGCCAGGAGCAGTTGGGTATACGCGAACGCCACCAGCCAGACCCAGGTTTCACCGGCGGCGAGGGTCGGCGCCTGCGCACAGAGCAAACCGAGCCGTTGTTTGGCGAACCGGAAGAAATGCTCTATGCCATACCGGGCCAGATACATCTGGGCGATGGCTGCCAGCGCCATTGTTCCGGGGCCGCTCCAGAACAACCACAAGGGCCGGCGATACTTGGGCGTGCCGTCCGCTTTCAGAAACAAGACCCGCACGACCAGGCCTTCCAACCGCGGCAGGCCTTTGAAGTGGAGGTGGGACCAAGCGCTGAGTTGGGCGGTCGTGCCCCCCAGGGTCACCTGGACCTGTTGCGCTGGTGAGGGCGGACTCTTCAAGGCGAACTTCGCCCCATGCACCGGTGGGCGTCCGGGCTTCGTCCGCTTGCCCGTGATCGGGTGGCGTTCGGCGGCCGGGGGAACACCATACAAGACCCGATTGGCGGCCAGGCGCACCAGCACACAGACGTTGGTGAGCCCCACAAAGGCCGACAAAAAGGCCACTTTGGCATACCCGCTGTCGGCCACGATGACCGACAGCACGGTGACCACGGCCACGGTCGCGACGAAACGCGTCACTTGGGCCGCGGCGAGGGCGGCCGGGGTCGACGCGGTCGGGATGCGCTCGACATCGCGCGGGGCAAACCAGGCCGGGGCGCGGCTGACGAGCCGGCCCAGCCAACTGTACTGATGGCCGACAATGGCCTTCTCCGCACATGTGGAGTACACGTGGCCCCGATCTTCCAGGGTCTCGGCCTCCGGGCGGGCGGTGATGGTGCTATCCAGACCATACACGGCGCAGCCCGCGATGGTCATCGCGTCGGGTGGCTCCGCCTCGGCCAAGAGGGCGCGGGCCGGCGCCGGATCGAGTTGACCATGGCACAACGCATCATGCACCATGCCCCAGCGCCGCCGGAACGCGGGGCTCAGCGCTAACTCTTGCGGGGAGCGGGGATCATGCGCCAACAGCAGCGCGTCGATCAACTCGAAGAGCGCATCCCGTCGCAAGGGGAAAGCGCCCAGGAGATTTTTCCGGAAAGTTCGCAGACGTTGTAAAGGTACAGATCGGAAGAGCGTCGTGTAGGGAAAGAGTGTTCAGAGCCGTGTAG
>CAZGSQ010000365.1:0-1577 GCA_964528535.1 uncultured Tangfeifania sp.
GATAGCTTCAGGTGACTGGAGTTCAGACGTGTGCTCTTCCGATCTCTCCGCCGCAATCTCGGAGAAACCTAGCTCAAACTCGACCAAAAGCGTGATGTAGATCAAGGCCGAGCTCGTTGCTTTACGCTAAACTGTCTTTACCCCCACCTATGTCTATAATCACACCCGAGGCCACATTGTTCGATCGCCTCGGAGGTCGCAAAGGCCTGCTCCAATTATTACGTTTTTTCTATGCTGATGTGCGTCAACACGCTGAAATCGCACCGATCTTCGCCGCACACATAACCGATTGGCCCGCACACCTAGAGAAAATTGCCGATTTCTGGTCAGGCGCCACCGGCGGACCCACCCTTTACAAGGGCCCGATGCCCACGAAACACATCCCCCTAGGGCTTGAAGAGCACCACTTTCAGGCCTGGCTCGGGCTTTGGTCGCGGCATTGCCAAGCCCATCTAAGGCACAAAGAAGCCAGTGATCTTATTACCCTCGCCGAAACCATCGGCGAACGTCTGCGACAAATCACAGGGGCGTCCCACCGATAGGGCTGATTACTCCCGCATCCACTCGTAAAAATCTTAACCAGCTCGTGCGACTTCTAGACCCAAAAATCATTTTTGTTCTCGTTATGTTTTCCACGTCGATGGTTTTCGCGCAAAGCGAACCTGACTATGAGCGCGCCCCAATTCATTATTCTTCTACGGCGCCCCACGAAGCCGTCACACGCCTCCAAGCTCGGTTCAAATCTGGAGCCATCACACTCAGCGGCAGCGAACTGGAGATGTTGCGTACCGTACTCCACGAGTTGGACGTACCTGTAGAAAGCCAGATGCTCGTTTTCTCCCGTACTAGTTTTCAGCGCACCCGAATTCACCCCGATCAACCACGCGCGCTTTATTTTTCGGACTCCGTGTACGTTGGCTGGGTACCCGGCGGACTGGTAGAAGTCACGGCCATTGATCCACAACTAGGACCTATTTTCTACACACTCACCCTACCCGGCCCGCAGCAAACCGTCCCAAAAATAGAGCGTGAGTCTGACTGCCTGCGCTGCCACGGCGGTGTGTTTGTACGTGAGATTCCCGGCTTATTCGTACGCTCTGTTTTCCCAGATGCCGCCGGCGATCCTCTGCTACGTCAAGGCACTCAGATCGTAGACGACGAAACTCCCTTCGCCGACCGCTGGGGTGGCTGGTATGTCACCGGCTATCACGGCGCTGACTCACATCGCGGCAACGCCCTCGCATCCGAGAGTGGCGATCAGCTGCGCTTTAGCACCTCTTTAGCCCGGCCAACGGAGCTCTCGGCATTTTTTGAAACGACGCGCTATCTCCGCCCCACAAGCGACATACTCGCGCTTCTGATCTGCGAACATCAGATGTCGGTTCAAAACAGTCTTACCCATGCCGATTTTGCCGTACGCCGCATCATCGATTACCAGCACGGCCTGCAAATCGCTTTTCACGAGCCTCAGACCGACGAACCTGCATATGAAAGTGTACGCAGTGTCTTCACCGGCGCGGTGCAAGAGGTTAGATCGGAAGAGCACACGTCTGAACTCCAGTCACCTGAAGCTATCT
>CAZGSQ010000366.1:0-1571 GCA_964528535.1 uncultured Tangfeifania sp.
TCCAATCGTTATTTGACCCGACAAGATATCGTCACACAGCTGAACAACAATCAGATTATCATAATCAAAGCTTTTCTCCAGGTGTCGGACAAAAGCAAGGTGTATCAGGCGCTGGACCTGATTTGCAACTCCATTCTCAAGGACCTGGAATCAAGCAAAATTTTCTCCCTGCGCATGGCATACGGCAACTTTTACACTGATTTCCCGAAACTGAAGCAGTCCTATGAAGAGGCAAAATCCCTGATCAATATGGGCGCAAATTTTCTTAACCGCAATGGGTTGTACGTTCTGGACGATCTTTTGGTGGAACAGATAACACGAACCCTTCCGCCCATGGTAGGAGACAAAATCCTGCAACCGATCATTAGCTCACTGAAGCGGAAAGACGGAACGAGCGACGTGGAGTTGCTGCATGTGGCGGAAATTTTTGTGGATGAAGGGTTCAATCTTGTGAGGACATCCCAAAAGACTTTCCTCCACCGAAACACGATTGCGGCCAAAATCGAAAAGGTTCGGGCATTGACGGGGCTGGACCCTGAAAAAAGTTTCCATGATGCCTTGCTGATAAAACTGGCTGCCGTTTATGTGCGACTTGCGCATTCATGAGTGAAACAGTTTGGTATAATACAAAAAGGTGTGCGTTACGCACACCTTTTTGTATTATATGAAGAAAATTGTGCATTTTTTACACAGGGATATTTTTTTGAATAGGCGAACAATTATTGAAGTTATAAAATTCAGTGAATTATTAGAAGCATTGCAATGCCGAGGAAAAACCGGCGAAATCCAAAAAGCACAGGATGAAGCGAAGTATTGAGTACCCAAAACAATTTGAGCCTATGAACTAATATGTTTAAAAGAAATATTTTAAGGAGGTTTCTGAGAAATGGCATCGATTGAAGAAATCAAACAAGCGACAATGGGAGGGCAAGGGAAAAAAGTTCAGACACTGGTGGCACAGGCGATTGATGATGGCGTCAATTTGGATGATATCGTCAATCAGGGCTTTATAGCAGCGATGGTGGCTGTTGGCGACCGGTTTTCCAAGCGGGAAATATATGTTCCCGAAATGTTGGTGGCTGCCCGTGCCATGAATATGGGACTGGCTATACTGGAACCCCATATCGTGGGAAGTGAACGCACCTATTTGGGCAAAATCATTATCGGCACCGTACAGGGTGATTTGCATGATATCGGTAAAAACCTTGTAGGTATGATGCTCAAAGGGTCCGGTTACGATGTCATAGACTTGGGAGTGGATGTAAAGGCAGATGCCTTTGTCGCGGCAATCAAGGAGCACCAGCCGGATATTGTCGGCATAGCGGCATTACTGACAACAACTATGAAATTCATGCAAACCACTATTGAGGCGGTCGAACAGGCAGGGCTGCGATCCCAGGTGAAAATTATTGTCGGAGGAGCGCCGGTTACCGCCCACTTTGCCGAAGAAATCGGTGCAGACCGGTATGTGGAAGATGCCGGAGCTGCGGCGATTGTGATGCACTCGCTGTTTGAAGAGCAGATCACCAGCCAGCAACTCGCGGAGTTTGCCCACACCGAGTTTTCGGCGG
>CAZGSQ010000367.1:0-1569 GCA_964528535.1 uncultured Tangfeifania sp.
ACTCATGGAAAGCCATTACTAAAAGGCATAAAATTCCATGTTTTCAGTAACTGTAGAGAGCACCTAAACCTAATCCCGGTCAGTATTGTAGACTCATTATGTTAAATGAATTATACAAAGAGCATGATTGGGAAATACCAATATATACAACTGAATTGAAACTTATAGGAACATGGTTTAAATGATGAGTGATAACAAAAGATACAATTCAGTTACTGAAATGTTTGAAGATTTTAATGTACATTTCAACTGGTTTGAACGGAACATTGAGATTCCATTCCGTAGACATATCTGGAATCATGTCAGAGATTTCTATTACGGATTGATGCATCTTCCCGGAAACATAAGAAAATGGGGAAGTTTTGTTTGGAATGACAGAGATTGGGAATATACTTATACTTTACAAGCACTTGAAATAAAGTGTAGAGCGCAAGCAAAATGCCTTGAAAACGGACATGGTGTTAACAGTAAGCGATATGCCAAACAAGCACTGGAATGTGCTGATGCGTTGAAAAGATTGATGGATGATAAGTATATCGACTACTCTAAGATAATTAAGAGTAAAGAAGAATATGAAAATGCGTTTGATAATGAACGGAAATTAATTAGACAAGATATGGGAATTGTGAAGACCCAATTATCTAACATTAAAAAATGGTGGGATTGAACATGAGCGATGATGTACATTCAAATGGATTGCTAGTTAACAATGAAGATGAATATAAGGCATTCGTTGTAAAGAAGCATCCTGCTTTTAAGATGGATGACCCAATTAACGAAATACATACAAGGGTTGGTACGCCAAAGGAATATCCGTTACAAAAAACCTACCAAAATCTACCAGACGGTAGAAGTGATAGTTTCTCTAGGTAAATAAACCTTGTAACGGAGCGACAACAGCATTTCCTTCACTTTGTATCGATGTAGTGATTTGGGTGAATAGCTACCATTGCCTAATTTGCTTGCTTTCAGCAACATATCTCTTGGCACTGCTTCAGAGACTCGCATCTTGATATTCTCAGATGCATTGTTGTCAGCATTATCTGTATGTCCACACTCTAGACATACGAATTCTTCTTGTGTTTTTCTGTTTTCGTCATCTATATAACCACAAACTGAACATTGCTGAGATGTGTATTCAGCATGAACTGTGGATACTGCGATGTTGTATTTTCTGGCTATATGCTCGAACTCGTCCTTTATGGACGATAAATGCATTTCCTTAATCAAACGGTTGAAGTTAAAATCATCTTTTGTTTTAATGAAGGATCTACCAAATCCGTTATCCAGATCCTCGAATACTGCATGGTTCTCGCCATTGGCGATCATCTGCTTACATATATCAACGCAGTTGGATTGGGTATGATGGATAACTTTTCTTCTGAGCGTTTCGACTCGTTTGAATCTACGTTTACCGGGCTTGTACTCTGGATCAACTTCTTTCAGTTTGTCTGTATGAAGAAGTTCTTTTATCAAGGCATCCAATGCCTCTCTATTGTGATTCGTGGTTATTCCATTAGAACCTGATAACTGGTTATGCTTTGAGTTGGCATCAAGATCGGAAGAGCA
>CAZGSQ010000368.1:0-1568 GCA_964528535.1 uncultured Tangfeifania sp.
CTGGATGATGTTGTCGTGCCGGTGCATTTGCATGGGGCAGCCATTGCCGAGGTGGGTGAACAGCGTCAGGCCCGCATCGATTGCGGCTTTTAAATCGTCCACGGACGCGTTGGTATGGCCGGCGCTGACTCAATCCCTTGGCCGGCCAAAAACCGCGTAGTGGCCAGCCCCGGATCGCGCTCGGGAGCGAGCGTGACCAGCCGGACCAGGCCGCCGCCAGCCGCCAGCAGCTGTTGCATCTCTGGCACGTTGGCCGGGTGGATGGCGTCTTCGGGGTGTGCGCCCCGGTAGCCCGGTGTCTCATTGATAAATGGGCCTTCGATGTGCAGGCCGGCAATTAGCCGCTGCGCGAGCGGATCCTGTTGGCGGAGTTTGACGAGCCGGGCCAGCCGCTGCGCCATGAGCGGAATTGCGTCCGTTGTGATGGTTGCCAAAATGCCGGTCACGCCGTCTTTTTGAAGGCGCTCGCAAACCCCGTGGAGTTCTACAACCGATAGGTCATTCTTGTGAAAGTCAACCCCGCCGTAGCCGTTAACCTGGATATCAAAATAATTTTTCATGGTAAATTTCGGGAGATAAAAGCCTCAAGCCAGTCGCAGACCATGCACGGCAAAAAGCTGAAAATCGGCGGCGTTGCGCGTAGTCAGCTTCGCCTCGCAACGGATGGCCATAGCCGCGATCATCCAAGAAGATGCGCGGTGGTTAGTCAAACAGATGCTCGATCTCGATGCCATCATCCAAATCATCCCAATAGACCGCAAAACCGTGCGGCTCAATGTGCCATTTGCGGCGTTGGGCGAGCGTCGCATGTTGCAGCCATGGGAACCGGGTCAGTGGTGCTCCGATTTCCCGGCCATCGGTTAGTTCAACGTAGATCATCCCGCTATCGAAGCGAACCGCTTTCGCGGCGCGGGTCGAGGTTTTTGTCTTGCGGGGCCTAGCGGTTAAAGTATTCATTCCATGCTCTCAATAACTGTTCGCGGTTGGTTTCCGCTAGTCGAATGATCCGATTCAGTTCTGCACCATTATAACCGTGATTGTATTCCACAGCAACCGGTGAAAGCCAAATCTTGGCGACTTTTCCACCATGAATCACGTGCATATGTGGCGGCTCAACTCGGTCCGACGAGTAGAAACGAAATTTATAGCCGTCAATAAACAGCGTCGGCATTAGCTCATCACGGCAGCCGCGCCATGACTTCGTCGACGGATTCCTCGAAGACCGCCAGCGACTCGCGCAGCGCGGCCTCGGCAATCGTCAGTGGCGGGGCGATCTTGAGGCATTCTCCACCGACGCCCACCGGGGCGAACATCAGCACGCCCTTGTACAGGCAGGCGAGATTGATTGCCACTGCCACCGCCGGGTCCGGCTCGCGGGTCCCGGGTTTGACCACCTGGATTCCGGCCACGAGTCCCTTGCCCCAGCAGCAGCCGAGCCGCTGTGGATATTTGCGCTGGATCCGCTCCAGCTCGGGAATAAACCAGGACCCGAGCTTAGCCGCCCGCGCCGCTAGCTTATCGCGCTGGAGCACTTTCAGATTGGCAATGGCCGCCGCCACAGCCAGCGG
>CAZGSQ010000369.1:0-1564 GCA_964528535.1 uncultured Tangfeifania sp.
CACCGGATTCAACGCGTCCAGGAGTTTATTGGTATTTTATGGATGGCAACCTTTCACGCAAGGGCATGACTGCAGATCTTGAGTCCATGAAACAAGCCGGAATTGGCAGTGTTATTTTTCTTGAAGTCAATGTGGGAATTCCAAGAGGGCCCATAACTTTTCTTAGTGAGGAGTGGCAGGAACTATTTAAACATGCTGTAAAAGAAGCTGAGCGACTTGGCATCACACTGACACTCGGCTCTGGTCCAGGATGGGCCGGAAGCGGTGGACCCTGGGTTGAGCCGGCTCAATCAATGCAACATTTGGTCATTTCAGATACATTGGTAAGTGGGCCAAGCCTTTTCAATGGGTTTTTATCAAAACCAATGCCCAAAAAGCCCTATTTCGGTTACAACGCCCTAACTGAAGCGCTTCGATCAAAATGGGAAAACTATTATTCTGATGTTGCAGTTCTTGCATTTCGTACTCCGGATAAAACTGCCTTGATACCCGACCT
Source organism: uncultured Tangfeifania sp. (assembly GCA_964528535.1). Taxonomy (GTDB): domain Bacteria; phylum Bacteroidota; class Bacteroidia; order Bacteroidales; family Prolixibacteraceae; genus CAINVV01. The sequence goes on from CAZGSQ010000369.1 coordinate 497, forward strand.
GGAAGAGAAAGCGCTTTATTACAGAGCTCCCTTCTCTTCCGTCAAAGGAGTTAAATCTTTTCTGCCTTCTTCCATCTCTTACCCCGAATCAAAGCAAGGAACCTCCGTTGCAATAGACAGCATACTTGATATTAGCAAGAATCTTCAAAAAGATGGCTCCTTGATTTGGAGTATTCCTCCTGGAAAATGGACGATACAACGGCTGGGGTTAAGAAACAATGGTGCTGTAACCCGTCCTGCCCCCGAACCCGGATTGGGTTTTGAATGTGACAAGATAGATACTACAGCATTCAATATGCATTACGAAGCATTTATTGGAAAGCTGCTTAAAAAGATTGGGCCTCTTTCAACACAATCAACGGGAGGATGGAAAATGATTCACATCGACAGTTGGGAAATGGGGGCACAAAACTGGACTGCCAATTTTCGCGCTGAATTTCAAAATCGCCGAAAATATGATCCTCTGTATTATCTTCCTACCTATTCAGGAACCATAGTCGGGTCAAATGAAATTAGTGAGCGCTTCTTATGGGATGTGCGTAAAACAGCTCAGGAATTGGTGGTAGAAAACCATGCGCAACATTTCAAGGCTGTGGGTAGAAGAAGTGGGTTAAGACTTTCCATTGAACCTTATGACATGAATCCGACTGCTGATCTCGAACTGGGATCAGTTGCAGATGTTCCAATGTGCGAATTCTGGAGTAAAAACTTTGGCTACAATACTTCATTTAGTTGCATCGAAGCCTCATCCATTGCCCATGTTGCCAACAAACCCGTTGTTCAGGCTGAAGCATTTACCGCAGAAAAATCAGAAGGCTGGAAGTTGTTTCCAGGTGCTTTAAAGGATCAGGGAGACTGGGCCTTTGCTATTGGAATTAATAAATTCTTTTATCACACTTTTGCTCATCAGCCGCTTGAAGCAAATTTGAAACCAGGAATGACAATGGGTCCGTATGGTGTTCATTGGGCCAGAAACCAGACATGGTGGAATCAGTCAAAGGCATATCACACTTATATTGCACGTTGTTCTTACTTGCTACAACAAGGAAAAAATGTAGCAGACATTCT
>CAZGSQ010000370.1:0-1551 GCA_964528535.1 uncultured Tangfeifania sp.
TTTTGTCCAGGGAAAATGAGGTTGGGGTTGGAGGGATCGCGGAAGGTCTTTTTGTTGGCCTCGTAGATCACCGGCCACTTGAGCGGGTTATTGTAGATGAAGGGATACTCGGCGATGCGCCACAGGCAGTCGCGGCGCGAGGGTATCAGCCTGACCACGTAGACCGCAGGCCAGGTGATGACCTCAACTTTGGGAGCCACGACCTGGACGACTTCCTTGGCCTTGATTCCGGCCAGTGCAGCCACGCAGTCGCGGGCACGTTGCGCTGCGCTGAGGTAGTCCTGGCTTTCGTAGGCGGCTTCGGCGTCCCCGAGGGCGGCTTTTCCCTGCGCGTATTCGTTCGGGTAGTTCTTCGGCCCTTCGATGGCCTCGGCGGTACCGAGGGCGGCCTTGGCCTGGGCGATGGCCGCGTCGGCGTCGGCCACGGCTATCTCATCGACCGCCGCCACCACGCTTCTGGCCCTGTCCGCGGATTCCGGGTAGTTTTCCGAATCGTAGGCGCCCAAGGCGCCTGAATAGGCATCGGCCGCCACGCTGTACTTGTCGGGGTAGTGGTCCTTGGCTCTGATGCTGTCGGCCCAGGCCATCCTTTCCTTGGCTTGGGCGATTGCCGCGTCGGCGTCGGCAACGGCTATCGCGTTCACCGCCTCGACCGTGGAGCGGGCCCTGTCGGCGGATTCCGGATAATCCTCCGCCTCGTAGGAGGCGAGCGAGGAGGAATACTCGTCTGAAGCCCTGCCGTACTGCTCGGGAAAACGGGTCTTGGCGTCCATGCCGTCGGCCCATTCCATCTTTTCCTTGGCCTGTGCGATGACCTTGTCGGCCCGGAATTTGGCGATCATCTTGTCGACATACTGATCCGAAAGGGACGCGTATTCCTTGGACTGCGCGGCGAATTCCGCGGCGGCGTCGTAGTCGCCGTCGTCGTAGGCCTGGGCGGCCATGGCCTTGAGCTCGAGGCTTTTTTGGTAGCTTGGATTGTCCTTGAGGCTCTGTGCCCCAAGGGCCAGGCTCGAGGCGATGATGAATGCCACCAGGATGAAGATCTTGGTGGTACTGGACATGGTGATGAATCTTTTTCAGATGCAGATCGAGGACTATAGAGAAAGGGGCGAAAGCCTCTTTTTTTTTACTCAATTATCACATTAACAGCTTTTAAACAATTAATCATGAACAATCTTTTCACACAACTCGATTCCATAGCAGAGGTAGAAATTACCTATAATTCAAAGGTTAAAAGTGCAGACCGGATCAAGATTACTGGTTCTATAGATGCAAATGATGCATTAAGAACTTTCTGGCCATCCTATGACCATGTGGAATTTGCATATTTACTGCTTTTAAACAGGCAGAATCAGGTCATCGGGAAATATTTCCTGGCAAAGGGTGGAATGACCGAAGGTGAGAAAATATATAAAATTGCTGATAAAATGACTGATTCTCAATATGAAAATCAGATTAACAAAATAAATAAAGAGCAAAAAAGAACTTATGATTTTCTTGTAAGAACTGGTGATAGTCCAAAACTTGCTCTTGCTACTGTATTAATTA
>CAZGSQ010000371.1:0-1547 GCA_964528535.1 uncultured Tangfeifania sp.
ATGCAGGAACAGAATAAACTCCCCAGGTTACCCAATAACCGATTTTTGCATCTTCGTACCATTCAGGTGCAGAATAATTTTTTAACGATTCATAAGTTGATTCATAGGATGTTGTGGAGTTATTCTGACCAGTAACAGAAATATTTAAAAACATCATTCCAACTAATAAGTAGATAAGAAGGTTTCTTTTCATTTTTTACAATTTTCAATTCAATATTGTTTAAGGCCTTTTTAATAGTTTATAAAGTATTGTAAATTAATTAGATAAGTCTTATGGTTCATCTATAATTGTATGGTCTCACCCTTTTTGAGGTTGAGACGTGTATCTTTCCCGTTATACCTGATGATCCCCTCTTCGCCAAGGATCGATTTGACTGTTGCATTCACCAGTTTGCCCTCTTTCCAGCTGATGCTGACTTCAAATCCATTCGCTGCACGCAAACCATTGATTGAACCATCTTTCCAGATGTCTGGCAACGCAGGAAGGAGTTCGATGACAGGAAGGATTTTCCCATCTGTTATTTTTGTTTCCTGACTTTGCAGCAACATTTCAATGACTGCTGCTCCTGCGCCAAAATTGCCGTCAATGTTAAACGGCGGGCAGGAAGAGAGCAGGTTGGGCAACAAGCCAGGTGTTTTCCTGTCACCCATGACAAAAAGGTTGTTGAAAATCTTGTAGGCATGGTTGCCATCCTTCAACCTTGCCCAACAGCAGGCCTTCCACGACATCGACCAGCCGGTCGCCTCATCTCCGCGGATTTCGAGGGTCTTTTTGGCAGCATTGAAAAGATCCGGAGTGCCTTCTTTCGATATTTCAAAACCAGGACTTAATGCGTAGAGATTCGAGATATGCCTGTGTTTCGGATCCGTTTCCTTATATTCTTTGTCCCATTCGAGCAATTGTCCCTTCGACCCAATCTGGTAGGGTTGAATGCTATCCCTTTGGTTTTTGATCCTTACAATAAAATCTTTGTCCAAATCAAGAATTTGCGAAGCCTCGATGCAATTGGTAAAAAGTTCCTTGGTAATCATCAAATCCATCACGGCACCTTCGCAGAAAGGGGTTGTATATTTTTGTCCATCAGGATAATAACTATTTTCTGGAGAGGAGCCAACCTGAGTTGTATAATACCCGCGATCATTTTTTACCAGCCAATGGCTCAGGAATTCGGCTGCACCTTTGAGTTCGGGCCAGTAATCCTTCAGAAATTCCTTGTCTTTGGAATAGCGGTAGTGTGTCCAGATTTGCTGACAAGTCCAGCCGCCCGCCATGGGCCAGAAGGAGCAGCTGGCATTGTCAACAGGTTGGGCGGTTCGCCAGATGCTGGTATTGTGATGGGCTGTCCAGCCAGGATAGCCAAAACTCTCCTTCACATGTTCGGTACCATTGACCGCCATCTGCTTCACAAATTTCAAAACCGGTTCGGTACATTCACCCAGGTTGGCAGCCTCTGTCATCCAATAATAGATTTCCGAATTGATATTCATCGTGTAGCCACTGGCCCATGGAGGGATGATTTCATTGTTCCAGATTCCCTGAAGATTGA
>CAZGSQ010000372.1:0-1546 GCA_964528535.1 uncultured Tangfeifania sp.
GTGTTACACAACTATTTGTTTAAATTGCATGATTCACACATTTCTATTGGAAGAGAACAATGGATGGTTTGCCAATTTCATAATCAGCCAGTCCAAAATCACTGGTTTTGTATGAGTTGGGCTTGAATATATTTTGTCCCACACCTGGAATAACCGGATAGAAGGCAATCGAAACCTGAAAAGTGTTGAGTAAAAGGTTCTCATTTTTGATCAGCAGGCCAAATCCGATCTGTGAATACACCTTGCTGTTTTTAAAGCCGGTCTGTGGATCACCCAACAATCCAATTGACCAGGTTACAAACGGACCAAACCGGAAACCAATGAAATTCCATGGTGCATATCCTTGTGTCTGCAATGTCAGCATTGTACGACTGGTTCCCGATGATCCTTTGCTGTTGAACCCATCTATACCGAAACCCTGGTTGAGCGTTAAACTATCATAATCAAAACGGTTGATTCCAAGTATCAACTGCGGTTTGACAAATAGCCTGAACTTCCATTTCCCGATCTCCTTCAGGCCTGTAAAATAATTGACACCTAACTTAAAAACGCCCTGTTCAGATTTTGATTTCTTCAGAAAAGTCCCATATTCACAATCATATCCGAAATATCCCCAGGAAAAATAATTCCCCGACGAGATACGCGCTCCAATGTAATGCCTGATATCTGCATTTCTTTCCTGGATCCCCATGGTAATACTAAAGACCTTCCCGATCGGGACATCTTCAACCATTCCATATTTAAAGATATACCGGTCCTGCACATATTTACGGGTTGAGATTCCAACGCTTGTCCGATAAAGGTTTTCATTTGCAAACATATGCTGTATATCAATTAGTTCTGAGGGTTTTTCGAGATACCTGATCCGTAAAAACCGGACAGAAGAAATTAGGTTAGTAGTCCTGTCGTATTCAGAATTGCCTTTAAAGATATGGATGGCATGGCCAGCCCAATAATCCTGGGCATTCAGTTTAAAACGTTGCGGTACAAACAACAAATTCGGAATCCGAATGGAATCCTGATGGAACTGTTGGGAAAGACTGATGCCTGCAGCCCACTTTGCAAAAGGTGAAAAAAACGGCCGTTCAATAACCAAACTACGGTTGTAATTTTCACTTCCCAGAATATTGAAATGTAGTGTAGTGCTAATAAATGTGTTGCGGAAGTTAGGGATGGAATAGTTTGTGACGTACGAATTGGCCTGTTTATGAGAATCCCATTCATAAACATTTTGGAATTCATGGCCCAATCCCAGGAAGTTTTTATCGGTCAGATTGACTGTAAGCCCCGAGGTGGAGGCTGACCCATCGGGAAGGATGCTCCAGATATCGAGGGCGCGGATAGCCACATCGACTGAGTCGGAATTTTTTGAGGTTGATGCAACAAAAAACGAAACATCCCGGATAAAGGCCCGGCTGCGCACCAACCGTTCCGATTCTTTGACAATCAAGGAATCGAATAATTGATTCTGCCTGAACAACAACAAGTTGCGGATAGTGATCCCCAATGTTTTTACATGCAGCGAATTCCCTGTTTTCGACAGTAA
>CAZGSQ010000373.1:0-1544 GCA_964528535.1 uncultured Tangfeifania sp.
TTTTCGTTTGGTTTGCTTACCGATATCGCCTTGAAAGTTCAGGAAGTTTCCAAAGAGAAAAACCTTGTATTGCTCAACGATTCTGCCCAATTGCTGCGCAGGGTCATTGCCGGTACAGATTCCCCCTTTGTTTATGAAAAAATGGGGTCGGTTTACCGCAATTTTATGCTCGACGAGTTCCAGGATACTTCGAGGTTGCAATGGGACAATTTCAAACCCTTGATCGAGAATTCATTGGCCGAAGATCACCGGAATATTATTGTAGGTGATGTCAAACAGTCGATCTATCGCTGGCGGAACGGTGACTGGAACCTCCTCTCGACACAAGTTGAGGAGGACCTCTCCCACTTTGGGTCTTCTGTGGTTTCGCTTGACACCAATTGGCGCAGCGCCAAAAAGGTGATCGATTTCAACAATATCCTATTCAGGGAATCTGCACGTCTGTTGAATACTGATTTTGAGTCAACCCTAATCAGTTCGGGTATTACTTCTGAGGGGTTATCCGCCATGAATGGTGTGATCGAAAAGGCATACAGCGATCATTTTCAGCGTTTTTCGGGAAAGTCAACCACAGAAGGATATGTCAGATTGCAATTTATTGAAAATGAGACCACTAAAAATAAAAGCGAATTCCGGGAACTTGCCATTGCAGAACTGATTGTCCAGATCGAGGCAACTCAAGCCAATGGTGTGCGACCTGAAGACATCGCAATTCTAGTCCGCGGGAAAAGGGAAGGTTCCATGATTGCCAGGGCGTTATTGGACCGGAAAATCATGAACCCTGGTAGCCCCTATTGTTACGATGTGATTTCAAACGATTCGCTGATCATCGGGCAGTCTCCCGTAGTACGGTTTATCCTCAACTTCTTTTCGCTCTTTTCCGGACAGGAAAACGAGATCCTGAAAGCAGATCTTATTTTCAGCTATTTTGTTTACCTGCTTCCAATGATTGATAAAAATCTGGCTATCATCGCAGAAGATCAATATCATACCTATTTGGCAGCAAATGAAGCAGTACCCGAACTTTTTAAGGTCTGGTTCAGATCGGCTGTTGATGCTACTTTTGATCCTTCGATCCTGAGTTTGCCATTATTTGAGCTTGCCAGCCGGATTGCGGAGAATTTTGGCCTGAACAAGATAAAAGGTGAGATGGTTTATCTTGAGGCATTCCTCGACCTGGTCCTGCAATACGGCCGGGATGGGGCTGGTGGAATTGCCGGCTTTCTCGACTGGTGGGAGTTGTCGGGCAAAGACAAAACGATTACCCTCTCTGAAGGACAAAATGCAATTTCAATCCTTACCATCCACAAATCAAAAGGACTTGAATTCCATACTGTTTTTATCCCGTTGTGCGATTGGGAGATTGTGCCTAACGGGATTAAAGCTCCTTTTCTCTGGTGCCATCCTGAACAACCGCCTTTCGACCTGATGGATCTTGTCCTGGTAAGATATGGGAAGCCCCTGGAGCAAACGCTGTTTTCGGAAGCCTACTACAAAGAGATGTTGTACAGTTCGGTTGACAACCTGAACCTGCTCTATGTGGC
>CAZGSQ010000374.1:0-1541 GCA_964528535.1 uncultured Tangfeifania sp.
GCGAAAAGATCCAGAAAAACATCCCCTTTTCCAAAAACATCCCTGGTTGATCCGAAACGCTTGGTCATCAAAGCATAACCGGCACCGTCAATCACCTTGGAGGCTGCGTCAACGGCCAACTGGAATTTACCTTCAGTGATGTAAAGTTCAGCCAGATAATGACCGGCAGCTGCCTGGGTTATCCTTCCCGGAGCCTCTTCCTTTCCACGTGCAGGCAAATTGGCCACCGCAAAGGTCAGGTCATCTTCCATCAGCTTGTAAATTTCCGCTTTGGGATTCCTTATATAATCTGTCTTAGCCGATTTGGTCGGTTCTGTGATCAATGGAACATCTCCGTAGAAAGAGACCAGCATCCGATAGGCATAGGCCCTGAAAAACATTGCTTCAGCCAGGAAAGCATTTTGTTGGGCATCGCTGGTCCAGATGGTTTTATCAGATGCTTTGATCCCGGCGATCAATGCATTGGCCCTTTGAATCAAGCTGAAATTCCGGTCCCAGAAAAAGGTGAAAATGGAATTTGCAGGGGTCATCTCGGTCAGGTAGTTGACCAATTTTATGTTACCCCCCGGTGTCTCTCCATGAAATGCGATGTCAGTACCGCAGCCGAAAAGCATCGCAAACTGGTCCTGGTTATCGCCACCAAACCAGGCGTCGCGGACACTGAAATGTAAACCACTGATACCCTGCCTGATTCCTGGTACAGTATTGTAGGCATTTTCAGGTGCCAGAAAATCGAGGGGAGTCTCTTTAAGGGTATTGTCCGTGCAGGACGAATAGACCAATAAAAGGAGGATGGCAGTCCAGGAATACTTTTTCCTTAATAAGTATAAATATTTTTTCATTGTTCTTGTATTTTAAATTACTGTTATTGAAACTGGCAACAATTCTTTCAGGAACTAAAATGTAAGTTTTAAACCTGTCGTAATATTCCTCATCAGCGGAGAGTTGCTATCGCCGATTTCAGGATCCCATCCCGACCATTTGGTCCAGGTATAGAGATTTTTACCGGTGACGAACAACTGGCAGGATTCCAGTTTTAGCGATTTCAGCAAAGCAGGTTTGAAGTTGTAACTAAGGGAAACATCCTGCAACCTTACAAAACTTCTGCTTTCGTACACTCCTCCGTGAACAACCGGAGTATTGTAAATACCTGTTGCATTGTTGACTCCATTGTCAGGTGTCCAGTAAGGACGTACTGCCGAACCGTTTACCCTGTAAACATTGTCTGAATTCCATTGCGTATTGACAACTGCAGCGTTATCGCTTAGGTAGTATCCATTGCCACCCTGAATCGAGTTAATAAGGAATGACAGGGTGAAATCGCCATAGCTCAGGTTATTGTTGATACTGAACCAATAATTTGGCGATTTATTCCCGATAATTTTCCGGTCTGCATTGGGTTCAATGACACCATCATTGTTTAAATCGGTGTATTTGAACTGACCTGGATACCAGTTGGCAAGCGTTTTCCCTTCGTACAACTCTTTTTCTGTCCAGAGACCACCGATTGATTCATAGTCATAGATCGCGCTGATCGACTC
>CAZGSQ010000375.1:0-1539 GCA_964528535.1 uncultured Tangfeifania sp.
TACACGGCTCTGAACACTCTTTCCCTACACGACGCTCTTCCGATCTGCCCACGAACCGACTGCCAAAAACTGTTGGGCACCAGAAATGGTCTATGATCCTGAAAATAAGAATTATATCATCTTCTGGGCCACAACAATCCCGGGACGACATTCGGATGTTGCAGGTTCCGAGACAGAGAAGGGGCTGAACCACAGGATTTATTGCACCACGACAGCCGATTTTAAAGAATTTAGTCCGACGAAAATATTCTTTAATCCCGATTTTAGCGTGATCGATGCAACAATACTGCCAAGGAACAACAAATTCTATCTATTCCTGAAAAACGAAAATCCAAACCCACCCGAGAAAAACATCCGGATGACCGTTTCAGAACATGCTTCAGGCCCCTACCCAACCAACGTTTCTGCACCCATAACAGGAAAGTATTGGGCGGAAGGACCAACGGCACTTGAGGTTGGAGAATATGTCTATATCTATTTCGATAAATACCGTGATCACAAATACGGAGCCATACGGTCAAAAAACCTGAAAGATTGGGAAGATGTCTCCGATCAGGTCACCTTTCCCAAAGAGGCCCGCCACGGCACAGCGCTTAAAGTATCCGATAAAATATTCAAAAATCTAATCCTACCCAAATGACCACACTAAAGCATTTACTGACAATTGTTTCCATATTATTGATTAGCAATGCATTTGCCCAAAATCAATTTTCAGTTTCGGGATTGACCTGCGAATCGAAGATAAATCCTGTTGGCATCGAAATGAAGAATCCGCGTTTAAGCTGGATCATCACTTCTTCAGAAAGAAATACAATTCAATCTGATTATCATATACTTGTATCCGACAGTCCTGAAAAGCTCCAAAATAATATCGGGAATATATGGGATTCAAAAACTGTGAAATCCGACCGTTCAATCCAGGTCGAATACAGCGGATTGACCTTGAGTTCTGAGAAAACCTATTACTGGAAAGTGAAGGTGACCAACCAGAACGGCAAAACCACCGAATGGAGCAAACCAGCAACCTTGCAAATGGGACTTTTGTTGGCCAGCGATTGGGAAAACGCGAAATGGATCGGTTATGAAAACCTTCCCGATTCGATGAAAGTCGTACCTGCAGTTCATGGCAATGGAAAGGAATTGGGAAAGAAGGCAATCAAAAGAACCATCATCCCACAATTCAGGAAAGAGTTCCAAGTAGGGAAGAAAATTCAAAGTGCAAAGTTATACATCAGTGGTTTAGGTCAATACGAAGCCATTGTTAATGGACAAAAAATTGGAAAAAGTTTCCTGTCGCCCGGTTGGACTTTTTATGACAAGACCTGCCTTTACAATACTTACGAAATTACTTCCCAGCTTCAGCAAGGTAAAAACGCAATTGGTGTGATTGTTGGGAATGGTTTTTACAACATCAACCGTGAACGATACACAAAAATTGTGATCGCCTATGGGATGCCAAAGATGATCTGTAAATTGAAGGTCAACTACACCGATAGATCGGAAGAGCACACGTCTGAACTCCAGTCACCTGAAGCTATC
>CAZGSQ010000376.1:0-1533 GCA_964528535.1 uncultured Tangfeifania sp.
GAAACATTCTTTTCTTCATAATAAAAATGATTTGGGTGAAAAAATAAAAAAAAATTCAATTTACCAGGTTAATTTACTTATTGGAAACGCTACTGGTTATACTGTATTCCTAAGTTTTAAAAGTTCAAATTTAACTCATTTTTTCATAATTGTAATTTAAAGTTAAAAAAAGTTAACAAGCGATTCAATAAAATGTTTTAAAAAACTATCAGTTATTTCAAATTCATCACGAATGATGAATTTATCTGTAAAAACCATCAAACCCGATCTGTTTGGTTTCAAATGGCAGGAGTATTCCATCGGACAAAACACTAAGCTCCCTTTTTGTGATCGCTTTTTGAGGATCATTTTTGAGGGTCGTTATGTTCTCTTCAATCTTTTGTATCTCGGGTAAACGGTCTTTACCCATAACATTTGATAAGAGGCTAACTGCTTTATTAACAGTTAAAAGGGATTCGTCATCCGAAATAGCTACTTTATTGTCAAATTCATGCAACCCTTCCGAAAATTCCTTAACCGTTATTGTCGTATCCGGAAAGAACCATGTACGGTTGGCCCATTTATATGGCTCACCTTTCACCTTTAGGATACCTGAAGCCGTAACACGCTGAATGGCCTGAAAAGCTTTATCGGTAGGGTCAACATCCACCAGGGGGAGCAAATAAGCATTCGCATCAAGCAGCACCTGCTGTACGTTGCGGATATTTACTTCACGGACAGGAATTTTATTTTTTACGCTGAGGGCCGCCAGAACGCCTGCAGCCTGCCCTGTCAACAAAACGCAGGGTTGCAGTCGTGTCGAACCATTGATGATATTTGAAACCGAAATGGCTTTGTCAGAAACGATAAGACCGTCAATTTTTTCAGGGATTAGCGTTCCCAATGGAATGCTGAAAGAGGGAACCGCTGGAAAGCTAATTTTGGGGGTTTCGGGATTACAGGCATGGTGATGGTCAACCGGATAATCGCCCACCGAAATACCGGTCCTGTACAATGGAGATTTGCCATACCTATCGAGTACATGATTGATTGTCATCCTTTGGATTCCCCTTAAACGCCGTCCCTCACGATGATAGGGAACATAAGGCAATTTATCGCTTGTCGTGAATTCGTCTTCGGCAAGTCCCAGGTTCTTAAAACCCAATTCTGTTTGGATATAATAGATAAAACCCAATGTCCGTTCTTTGGCTTTTATCAACTCTTGCCGGCGTTGGGAATAATCCATTTCGACTACCGCAAGATAAATGTCGTTTCCATGCCTTGGCCAGTTGATCATGTATTTTTGATTGGGCAACCGTCCATAACTTAACATTTTATTGCAGTCGATCAAAATGGAATCAACTGTCATTGAGCAACATCCATTGTAAAGGGATGGGTCGTAGTTTTTGGGCCTGGGAATTGTTTTGTCCGCACCAGGACCAAAGTCTTTTAATACGGCAGCCCAGGTCAAATCCTGAATAATGTTATTTGCTGTTTCAGGCGCATTTGACTCGCCGGTAACTGATTTTGCCTCCATTCCCAGATCGTAAGCAG
>CAZGSQ010000377.1:0-1533 GCA_964528535.1 uncultured Tangfeifania sp.
CACTTGAAGTGAGACTATCACTAATCTTGCTATCCCAAAGTTGGTTAATTTTATCCGTAGAGTTTAATCCGATTTTGATATGAAAAGACCTGGATTTTTCATCGCCATAATCCTTATTCTGGCCTTTGTTTACCAAGGTTCCCTCTAACACAATACAAATATTGAGGATCCTGCCCTTCAGAAAAACCGATTTCACAACATCACATTGGAGATGTCGCTGAAGCCGTTCAAAAAAAACGACAAGGCTTATATCCGAGAAGTTGCAAGGGAGGTGTTTACGCAATGGTCTGCCCTGCTGCGCCAAACCGATACCGTTTCGGTCATGCTATGGACAGGCGATGGTTCCGAAATCCTGGATTACAAAGGGAATCTGCGTCAACCGCTGGAATGGGCAAAATACATGGGCAACCCAAATACAGACCATGAAGTGGGTTCGGGTCCTGCAGAGCTATCTCTTCATGAACGGGCTTATCTCTACATCGAAAATCCACCCGACTATTCGTATGGCGACCTCAAATTTATCATTGAGTCGCTGAAAGAGGCGGGTCGCAGCATTACCGGAAAACCTGTTTGTGTGGGTGCCACTTTCGATCCGGGCCCCGAATTTGCAAAATCTGAATTCAAATACAAAAAACACCCGGAGATTTTGGGTGGCAACGCAATGGGACAAAAAACCTTTGTCAGTTGTTACTCCGTTTTAAAAGCCGATGGCGAATCTTACGCCGGGTTTCCACAGGGGATTCCTGCCAGAACACCTTTCGGAACATTCTTTGGAGCGCAAAGCCAGCATTTCCTTTCCGATCTTGGATTCGATTTTATCTGGTTCAGCAATGGGTTTGGATTTGGGGCAGAAGGTTGGTCCGCAACAGGGGCCATCTTTTCAGGAAAGGGATTTGACCAGGAAAAACTCGAAGGGGCAACCGTTAAAATCATCGACTTCTGGAAGCTTTTCAGAAAGGAATGTCCAAAATTCCCCATACAGACACGCGGCACAAACCTTTCGGTCGGTGCCGACCTTGCAAGGGATGCGGTTGATTTAAAGAACATCTACAAAGGGAATTTCAATATGCTGCCGCCACCCAACTCCCCATGGGCCGCCCTCGATGGCGATTTTGGATTGGAGATGGTTGGTTATATGTCAAGAATGTCTGAATTGCCAGACAACCGTTTCTTGTTCAGGTATTATACACACGACCCCTGGTGGGTCAACAGTCCATGGCTGGACCGTTATGGCCGCGAACCGCACGACATTTACCTCCCCTTATCTGTTTCCCGAATCGATGCGGAAGGAAATATAGGAATCCCAACCCACCTGAGTTTTTTGACCATTGATGATACTTATGGCAATATGCCGGTACAGGTGCCAAACGAAGTAACTCCGAATATTCTGAAAGCACGGATGGACGCCCCGACAGCTCCGGGCCCGTTGGTCTGGGTTTATCCTTTTGACGAATATCATGAATGGGCGCATAAATTCAAAGACAGGCAGATCGGAAGAGCACACGTCTGAACTCCAGTCACCTGAAGCTATCT
>CAZGSQ010000378.1:0-1531 GCA_964528535.1 uncultured Tangfeifania sp.
TTGAACTGGACCTTGTTTGACGGGGGGAAGATGTTCGTGACAAAGAACAAACTGAGCCAGATTGAAGCGCTGGGTGCGATTCAGTTCAGGACCACTGTGCTGCAAACCGTCTACAATGTGATCTTGGCCTATTACAATGTGGTAAAGCAGAAACAACAGTTGAACTCCTTTAATGAAGTGATCTCGCTGAACAAGGAAAGGGTGAAAATCCTGGAACGGAGTTTTAATTCCGGTTTGGCTCCTAAAACCGATTACCTCCAGGCTCAGATCGACCTCAATGTAAACCGGGAAAGCGCCATTGCTCAGGAGGCCGTCATCATCGTGGCAAAGCATTCTCTGAACCAGATCCTCTGCCGCGACCCGGAAATGCAATTCGAGGTGGCCGACTCGATCCCCAACGATTATACGCTGAATAAAAAGGAACTGGTCAAGGCGTTGATGAATACCAACACGAGTATCATCGCATCTGCAAAAGAGGTAGATATCGCAAAACTGATCGCGGATGAACAGAAGCGTCTTCTCTATCCAAAGCTTGGAATGACGGCCGCCTATAATTTCCTCAGAAATGATTATACTGCATCGACCCTGTTGGTGCACCAGAATTATGGCCCCCAGGTTGGAGGAGCCCTGACCATCCCGATCTACAACGCAGGCAATACCCGCAGACAAATAAAACTTGCAGGGTTGCAGCTCAAATCTGCGGAATACAACCTGGAGAATGTGAAGATCGGGGTGAATACCGATCTGCAGGATGCCATTACCGCCTACCAGATCCAGGAAGAACTTCTGACCATTGAGAAAGAGACCAAAAGCCTGGCCAAAGAGAACCTCTTTATTGCGATGGAGCGATTGAGGCTGGGGCAAACTACTTCGTTGGAAGTACGCCAGGCTCAGGAGAGCTACGAGGCATCTTTGACCCGTTTTACCAATTTAAGTTATAATTTAAAAGTGGCAGAGACCCGGTTGAAGCAGTTACTAGCCCAATTGTAGCATGTAACTCTCTTTCGCCCCCCAAAGGGTGGGATCTTTTGTTTTATGCGCCAATTCTCTATTCTGGGAAGACCTATTTTCAGATTTTGGCGAATTGCAATATAAGCCAAAGATTCCCGAAAGTCAAGACAAATAAAGCCGCCATCTGCCTTTTTTTGGTGTATATTTGAAATGCCGTAAGGCAAATAAAAAGAAAAAAGTGTCCTCCCAAAATGGGAGAAATGACGAAAACCCGGTGTGAACTCCGGTTGAAAACCACAAGTTGGTTTAGATTTATGAAGAAGCGGGGCAATTGACGAATTGCCCCGCTTTTTTTCCCTTCAATTGACATTGTCATTGCGAACGAAGTGAAGCAACCATCTTTTTCTGAGTAATTGACCTTGTCATTGCGAACGAAAAATCCTTTCGGACAAGGTCATAGACATTCCAGTTTAGATTTCCATCAACGAACTGATAATTCCTGAATTTTATTTCTTCCAGGTAAGTCCTGATTGAAGAGATCGGAAGAGCGTCGTGTAGGGAAAGAGTGTTCAGAGCCGTG
>CAZGSQ010000379.1:0-1531 GCA_964528535.1 uncultured Tangfeifania sp.
CTTTCCCCGTAGCTTTTCGAATTAAAATTCAGTCAATTAATTACTTTTCTTCGTTATTCAAACTACTTAATAAAACGCTATACGTAGGCAGAAATTATGAAATAGCCTCGGAAATTAGTTTTTCTATTAAGGAATACTCGCTAAATTTGTGGATAAATTTATTCTATAAATATTTGTTACAAAAGTAAAATTCATGGAATTACTAGAACTCGTTCGAAATAACTTAGGGAAGCCATACGAAGACCTCGAATTTCTTTTAAATTGTTTGAAAGAAGTCATGCTTGAATCGGGAGAGGATGAGTTGGCTTCCGAAATTCCGTGGATAAATTCTGTTAAAGATTTTCAAAATAATTCGTTTACTAAAAAGCACCTTCAGCTTTACTCAACATGTTTTCAGTTGCTTAACATTGTTGAAGTAAACGGAGCCGTTCAGAACCGCAGGTTAATTGAAGATCAAAAGTCGCCGGCGGATATAAACGGTTTGTGGTCATACAATCTGCATTTATTAAAAAACAATGGCTTTACCGCCGAACAAATTGCTGCTTATTTGCCACAAATACACGTTGAACCGGTTTTAACGGCTCATCCCACCGAAGCAAAGCGCACCATTATGCTTGAGCATTTGCGCAATTTATATTTGCTGGTGGTAAAACGTGAGAATAGGATGTTTACCAAAATTGAGCAAAACGAAATTAGACACAATATAAAAATTGCCATTCACCGAATTTGGCGAATCTCTGATGTGTTTACCGAAAAACCTGATGTGAGCACTGAACTTGACAATATTATCCATTATTTTACACAGGTTTTTCCTGAAGTTATTGCCCTTCATGACAGAAGACTGATACAGGCATGGATGGAAATGGATTTTGATCCTATGCTTATACGCGATGCCAAACAATTTCCTCAAATTACCTTTGGCAACTGGGTAGGTGGCGATCGAGACGGCCATCCCTTTGTAACCGCTGAGGTAACTAAAAATACTTTGATAAAGTTGCGGCTTAAATCGTTTCAGGTAATAAAGCGGGTGCTGTCAAGTTTGCAAAATAACCTAAGTTTTAATTCTAAAGTTCAGGATTTAAGCCCCGAATTCCGCTTACGTTATGAGAGTCTGCATAACGAAATTATTGGTTTTGATAGTTTGCATAAAACCTTATACCCGAACGAAGCTTTAAAGCAATTTATTGAATTTTTGCTTGTTAAACTACCTGTTTCCATTGTTGATGGACACATACAGGAATATAAAGAAGAAGCTATAAGTTATAACTTTCCCCATGAATTGGTAGCCGATTTGTGCATTCTTGAAAAGACTTTAATAAAAAATAATGCTTCGGAAATAGCTTTTGCAGATGTGAGCGAAACGATTCGCACAGTGAATACCTTTGGTTTTCATTTAGCAAAACTCGATATTCGACAAAATAGTCGTTTTCACGAACTGGCTTTATCACAGCTTATGTTGGCTGCCCAGCTTAATGGTAATGAATTTTTAAGTATGGAAGTTAAGGATCGTATAACATTTATTAATAGCGAA
>CAZGSQ010000380.1:0-1529 GCA_964528535.1 uncultured Tangfeifania sp.
CAGGGAAGCGAACCTCCATTTTATCTGACATCAAAAGAGAAATCATGCCATTTTCATAAAATGCCTTTTCTACCGTAAACATTAATTCAGCGACCATGTACCTCATACCACTTACCCTTTATTAGGTCTATATGCTCATTTATAAGTTGTTCAGCTAATCTTAAATCATTAACTTTCATGCTTTGGGAGAACTCAAGTTCAATTGGTTCAACCCAGTATTTAGCAAACCCACCAGCTTTTCTTACATGAACGTGCATCGGTTCATTGCCCTCATTTGCGTAAAAAAAGAAAACAAATCCAAATGCTCTAAATACTTCTGGCATCGTATTAAAATTTTATCTCAAATATAGTGAAAATAATCTGACAACCTCTTTTAAGGCTAAACAATTCTCAATGCTTTTCAAGATCGAAATATTATTTCTTCCCTCCATTCTTATAGACCAAATCATACTTCCCACTCAAAATCTCTATTCCAGACTGATCCTTTTTTAATTTCAACGACTTCTGATTCATCTGATATTGAGAAACTCCTTCAGGAAGGACCACTTTGGCAGTGATTCCAACCGGAATTTCGAGATGTAAGTTAAGGTCGTCCCCTTCAACTTTCCAATTGACCACCAATGTACCATAAGGCGTCTCTTTGGTCGTGTTGGCCCAGGTTACACCGGTCGGGACCTGAGGCCGGATCATCACTTTCTGAAAACCGGGGGAATTCTGCTCTTTGCGGATCCCGCCAACTGCTTCATAGAACCAGCTTCCAATCCCGTTAAAACAATTGTGGATGTAACTGCGCGGATTGCTCCAGTTTTCCCAGGTCGTAGTCGCCCCATTGTCAATCATATACAAATATCCGGGATAATCCCTCTTCTTGAGCATCGAATAGACCAGGTCGGTCTCAAGGTTTTTGGTGGCCCATTCGGTAAAAACGGGAACCCCAACCAATCCGCAGGCAATGTGTCCGCCTCGCTTCACGACAACCTCGGTCTTCAAACTTGAGGTCACCTGCTTGATCAACGAAACAGGAACAATTTCGGCCAGTAACGGATAGGTCAGGTCGATCTGGTTCCCATCACCATAGATGAACTTCCTTTCATCGTAAAATGCCAGGTGGACTTTCTTTTTCAGATCGTCCCGTTTTTGCGCATATTTCTGAATGTCTTCGGTTTTACCAAGCACCGAGGCAATTTTTGTCATATCGTCGTAGCACCTCACAACAAAGGAATTGTTCACCACATCGACTGAGTTCATCGACTTTTCCTTGATCCCTTCAGGACTTGCCCAGTCACCCAGGTACCAACCCCTGTATTCGGTATCGGGCCATTTTTGCAAAAGACCTGTTGGTGAATACTTTTCAACATAGGTCAACCATTGCCTCATTTCGGGGTAGTATTTTTCGAGGATGCGGGCATCGCCATAGTTCTGGTAGGTCTTCCATGAAGCGGAAATGATAAAACCGCACCAGTAGGGACCTCCACCTGCAGGGTAGGGGTTGGGTGCTGTATGGGGCATCCCGCCATCCGCATTGATGC
>CAZGSQ010000381.1:0-1525 GCA_964528535.1 uncultured Tangfeifania sp.
TAAGCTGTTCACTTTTTAACCGGTGGACCTGTGCAATTTTCACCCGGTATTTACAGGCTCCAGGGCAAAGGGCAAAATGCTTCTCTCTGATACCACTGTACAGGAAAATAATACAACCTTCCCTACGGATGCAAAACTAGCCAAAAAGATTATAGACAGGTGTAATACCATAGCTGAAAACGAAGGGATACAGCAGCGTCAGAGCTACAAAAGGATAAGCAAACAATTAGTGCGTGACACCTACAATCCAACCCATCCAAAACGTAGAATAAAAGCTAGAAAAGCACAACAAAAATTAAGAACACTGGCTGGGAGACAATTGCGCGAATTAGAAAGAAATTTAGATCAAGAAGCTACTAACCAATATGCTAATGATTTGAATTTATATCGCAGAGTGATACAACAGAGAAAAGATGACAAAAATAAAATATACAGTTTGCACAAGCCTTTTACTTGTTGTATAGCCAAAGGAAAGATGCATAAACCTTATGAGTTTGGTAATAAAATTGGGCTCATGTTGAACCCCAAAAGTCTTGTTATCCTTGCCATAGAATCGTTTGAAGGAAATCCGCATGATAGTCACACCATCGAACCGTTGTTAAATCAGATAGAAAAGAACTTTCAATACCAACCCCAGGAAATAGTGTATGATCGTGGTGGCAGAGGCAAATCTGAAATTAACGGTGTCTCGATTAGTACACCTAATAAGCCTTTAAAACGTGACAGTGAATACATTAAAAGGGTTAAAAGGAAAAAATTCAGAAGAAGAGCAGCCATTGAACCTGTAATCGGACACCTAAAGCAACGCTTTAGAATGGGACAGAATTATCTGAGTGGAGACAATTCGCCGAAAATCAATGCATTATTGGCTGCTGCAGCCTGGAATTTTAAGAAATTGATGGAGGAATTGAAACGAAAAATTAAAAATTACCTTATTTCAATTTTTCAGCAACTCTTCTTTGATGAATTTCTAATTTTAAAAACGAATTAATAAGGATTGACTAGATAAGAAGATGAGAGATGAGACATGAGATGGGATATTTGGTGTTAAAGGAGGTTGTTAAGGCAGTGATGACGCCAATTGCGATTATATGGATTCTATTGTTGGCTATATTGGTTTTTTATGTGGCAAGAAAGAGGAAATTATCAAAATGGACAGCGGTTGTTGCTTTTGGTTGGTTCATGGTAATTAGTACTCCTTTTGTTCCGGAATATTTTCTTGGGAAACTAGAAAATAAATTTCTGCCGGTTACTCTTAATTCGGATAATTCAACCTTGAGTTCGTCCAAAGATTCGACCTTTCATATATTGGTATTGGGAGGTGGTTATGAAACGGATAATAGACTTTCTTATACCAATCAACTGGGTTTGATCAGTTTGGGGAGATTGGCAGAAGGAATCCGGATTCATCATCTTTTTCCGGGAAGTATCCTGATCTTTTCGGGTTTTGGAGACAATCAGCCCATTTCAAATGCAGAGGTTTCAAAATTGGCCACTTATGAACTGGGAATTGACAGTACTTTCA
>CAZGSQ010000382.1:0-1522 GCA_964528535.1 uncultured Tangfeifania sp.
CCATGGATCTGGACAGCACCAAAATTGAGCACGCCACACCGTTCAAACACATTTCCAAAAATCAATACCCCCGAAATCATATCATCGAGCCGAACTCCCGCTGCCCCATGACGCGTACCACCTGCAATATCCGACCAATGGTTGTAGCGGATCACATTCCCACGATAGGAAGGATTGTAGAAAATATCGATTCCTCCCTGATCGTCCGATTCGTTGACAACCCTCGAAATTTGGTTGTATTCAATTGTGCAGTCGTTTCCTTCGAGCCGCATGGCTGAGGAAGAAGAATTCCGGAAACGGTTGTTTGAGAGCCGGATGCCGCATCCATCAATATGAACGGCAGGTTGGTAGGTCCGTTTGAAGAGTGAAAAATCTTCTACGACAGTCTGTTCAATAAAATGATTGGCAGGAGTGAGTGTTTTGCGGTCACCCCCTTTTATCCGGATCCCACCGCAACCCAATGTCCGGATCAAACAACCTGAAATACCATTTTCTGAACCATCCAGCATATGGATGGCATCGCTTCCAAAACGTTCTATCCGGCAATCTGAAATCAGACACTTTTTCCCTTCTTTCACCAAAATGGCACTTCCCCGCCCTTCCTGAAAGGTCAGTCCCTGTAGGGTCAGGTAAGAACAGTTTCTCATTTCGAGCATATAAGGAGACCCAAATACAGACAAGGTTATTTCATCTTTTTGAAGATTAACATCTTTGGGTAGATACCAGTAAAGCAATCCTTCACTCCGGTCGAGATACCACTCTCCGGGCTGATCGAGCTCACAAAAGAGGTTCAAGGCAAAATAGCGCAGACTGTCTTTGTAACCGTAATTGTGATAGGGCTCTTTCAAGTATAAAGTGTGTGAATTGACTTCAACCTTCTCTACTTTCTGAAATTCATCGCTCCAGTCCCAATACCAGTATCCGCCCAACCGGACATCCTTTTCGTTTGCCCAACGATCCTGTAGTTTATTTGTATATTCAAATATCCCTTCAACGGTTCCCCTTTCCTTGGTGTAAGTTGGTGGCAATGCAGTTTTTCCTTTTACCAATCCAGCTTTTGTAAACCCGTTATTGGGCCAACGGGCAAGGGTTTGCAACTGACCATTGCAAAATAATTCAGGACGTTTGCCGATATCTGTCGGATCGCCAAAATCAGAAATTCCCGCTGCTTTTAAATCGGTTACATATACTTTCCCATTTACTTCCGGTGAGAGTATTTTTAGTTTTTCCGGATTGGAGAGCAGTTCCCAATTCTTTAACGAAACGCTTCCGGTAAAAACAGGTTTCTCACCA
Organism: uncultured Tangfeifania sp.; assembly: GCA_964528535.1. Lineage (GTDB taxonomy): Bacteria > Bacteroidota > Bacteroidia > Bacteroidales > Prolixibacteraceae > CAINVV01. Next base: position 1,294 of record CAZGSQ010000382.1, read on the forward strand.
TCTGCAGCCTTGTAAATAACCGGGGCATCCTTGCTGCCAGAATCCTCTGAAGTCAGTATCACAGGGTTTTCAATTGGGTAAATACCGCCACCAACTGACACAACAACAGCATTCTCAGGTGATTTTTTCCGAAGCAGACGGACCATTTCACTGGCCTTTCCGATTGTTTTAAGCGGTGCTGTCCGGGTTCCGTCATTCTGATTGTTCCCTGTAGGTGAAACATAGATTT
>CAZGSQ010000383.1:0-1512 GCA_964528535.1 uncultured Tangfeifania sp.
CAGACACATCACCGCATAGATGACGGAAGGAACCGCTGCGATGCCCAGCATCCAGACTTCAAAAAAGTCGGTAATGTAACCATCGGAACCCAATCCCACGGTCACCCCGGCCTCAATTAATGAAGGGATAGGTGCAATTCCTCCTCCAACTTCACAATTGGAGAGGGGCATGTGAGTCACTTTAACTTTTTTCTGTGCCAAAATGTCTATTTCATTCTTGGAAATTTGCACACATTGGGAGAGTAAGCTGTTTTCAGCAAGTACTCCCAGTCTGTCATAATATTCAATCGTTCGCAAACCATAGTGATGGAGCGCATTCTCCGGTTCATAGACACCCTCGGAGCAGTGCGCGTGCACCTGGACACCTAGCTCGTCTGCCAGTTGGTAAGCTTGTTTGATGAAATCTGCATCGCATGTGAATGTTGTGTGATAACACATTAAGCCGTTTACAAGTCCACCGGTTTGGCGGCTCGCGCGAATAAAATCAGCATTTTCTCGCAATCCCAATAATCCGTTTTCTTTGCTGACTCTTTGTGTGGCCTCAAAGGAAAGGATTGCCCTTAATCCTCGTTTTTTTACCACTTCGGCTTGGGCTGGCAGGATTCCGGGCAAGGCATTCGGAGCTTCTTCGCAATCGTAAAAAGTTGTGATACCCGATTTGATCATGGCAACACAATTGTAATCTGTGGCCGCGCAAATCATTTCCTGGTCAAGCCTGTTTTCTATCAATGGCCACCAAAACTCTTCAAGAAAAGGCATAAACCCACTTGGAGCTTTGCTGAGAGGAATACCATGAGCCAGGATGCCGTAAAGATGGGTATGGGCATCCACAAAACCGGGTGCCAGTACCTGACCGGCAGCCTGCAAGACCTCATCGTCAGGGTATTTTTGGAGTAGATCATCATTTGGACCAATGTCCATGATTTCCTGATCGACTATCCTAGCACCCCAATTTTGGCGGGGTTTTTCTTTCGCTGACAGGATACACCAAGATGGGGTAATCAACATGGTTTCTGCTCCCTGTTTATTTTTAATGGAGTGAATTTAAGTTTAGGGTTATTAAATATCAAAAAACATCTTGTCAGAATTAAAAAGCAGGTGGGGTTATAACTGAAATATAGGTGGCTTGTCCGTTGCCAATCACAGCCAGGCTTTCCAGGTTGTTTCCATCAAAATAAATACTATCGCCTTCTTCAAGGTCATAAGATTGGCCTGCTAAAACAATGTTGATTCGCCCACTCAGCATCACCAGGCATTCTTCAGTTGGTTCGGCCAGGGGACCAACTACGATATTTCCATCTTCTGTCCAATCTCCTACAGCAATAAATGCACTACATTTATCCATAGCACCACCACCTTCTTTTCCAACACGTGAATCGGATTTTAATGAATACCAATAGGGAATGGAACAATAAAAATTCCATGTGATGATTTCATCAATAGTTGTATTGCATCCGCCTGCATTACAACCATCAGAAATACCGACCATTTCTTCATAAAATTCGGGAAATT
>CAZGSQ010000384.1:0-1509 GCA_964528535.1 uncultured Tangfeifania sp.
GTTTGTCTTATTTCGTTAAAGGCATGAGCGTTATGATTGACTTTTTCAGTCAGAATAAGACCGTCATTCTTACATTGGTTTATTCTCTTACCACTTATACCATTGCAACCAAACTGGCCGCGATGTGGGAAGCCAGACTCAATAAGGAAAAACTGATCAACATCGTGATCGGAAAATTACAGGCTTTGGCATATAATGCTCAGTTTGCCGCCATTGCCCTTTATAATGCAGGGGTGGCACTTCTCTCCGGAAACCTGGCTGTTGCAACCATTCAGTTCCGTGCTTTCTCGGCTGCCATGGCTGCCAATCCAATCGGATTATTTGTCGGACTAATCGTTGCCGCCGGAACTGCCTTGTATTATTACTCCGGACAAATGACAGCAGCACAAAAAGCACAGAAGGTACTGAACGATGTGAATCTGGAAGCTCAGAAAAATATTGTGGAAGAAAAGATCAAACTGGGTTCATTGCTTGACATCGCTCGAAATGAAAGGCTATCCAAAGAAGATCGCCTGAATGCCTTGAATCAGTTGATTGCCATTTCTCCCAAATATCTTGGAAGCCTTACCCTGGAAACGATCAATACTGAAGGCGCTACCATTGCTGTAAAGGATTACATTGATACGCTACTTCAAAAAGCCAAAGTTCAGGCAGCAGGTGAAAAACTGATCGAAATCGAAAAAGAATTACTGGATCTGACCGCTGGAAATGGAGCTGATATTTCGTTTTGGCAAGGAGCAGGAAACGCAATCCTTTCCTTTGGAAATACTGCCGTCATGGCTGGTCGCAATGCTGCAACAGCCGTTTCCAATATGACTGAGAAACAAACCGAACTCAACCTCCAGAAAGAAAAACTTTTAAAAATTACCCAAAAGCAATTGATTGAGGATGCTAAAAGTCCGGGGGCAGTTGATGGAACCGATGTAACTCGGGATCTGGTCCGGGAACAGGAACTATTACTGGAACAAGCCAACAAGATGCCTCGCAGTACTGAAGCTGAAATTACCGCCCGAAATAAGAATATCGAGACAATCCAAAAGGAAATCGAACGGCTTAATCAACTTGGAACGGCCAAAGAAGGAAGTGCTGACGGCCCGGGAGGTGCAAATAGTGATGCAGTCAAAAAGCGCATTGCTGCTGCTGAAGCTGCTCACAATGCAGAAATGGCTGCCATCAAAAAACGCAATCTCGAAGGATTAAGTTCTGACGACCAGTATAAAGGAGAACTGCTCATTCAGGAAATTAAGTTTCTGAATGAGAAAATGAAGATCTACAAAAAGGGGAGTAAGGAGTACGAACAGGCTTATGCTGAATCATTAGGCAAGCAAGTAGATGCTGAAAAGGTTGTTAAAGACCTGTTGGAAAAGGCTCAGAAAGAACTGGCAGATGCAAAAGTGGGAAACCTGAAAGAGGGCATTGCCAAGCAAAAGGCCATTGAGGAAAACCGTTGGGCAGATGAATTGGCTGGTTTGAAAAAACAACTCCTGGATAAAACTGATCTTAAAGATC
>CAZGSQ010000385.1:0-1502 GCA_964528535.1 uncultured Tangfeifania sp.
GATTCACAATTGGAAATGCACAATAGCAGTGCTGGTCCGGATTATAATTTGGACTGCCCACCCAATCAATTTCCTGGGAGAATGCAGGAATATCCAGCAAATCGCGTTCCTGTTCAAGTTCTCCTAAAACCCCGACCTGGTCAATCAGGGAGGCTTCATAACTGGTGGCGGATGCGTTGGTAATGGTAAGAGTACCGGCCATCAGCAGCACACCACCAAATCTGATCTCGAAACCCGGGAATTTCTGGTTAGAATTGGTCCTGTATTTGGCAAATCGTTCAGGAAACCCAAACAAGGTGCGGGTAAACTCATTAATTGGAAAAGTAATCCCAAGGCCAAAACTTCCGGGTATTTTATCGAAAGCACAAACCGGACTTTTCCATGTCAATTGCATGGAAAAGTCTACAGAGAGAGGGATATTATTTCCGTTTAAAGTCAGCGACAGCATAGTTCTATTCTGTTTTGATCATTTCACTTAGTAAGCCAATTTGCTCAACAGTAATAGCTTCAGGAAGATTGACTTCTTCAAACTGAAAAAAGTCAAACTCAAATTCTTCGGATAGAAAATCTTCAAACTGCTTTTCGTTCGCTTTCTGAGCTGCCAGCTGAACTGCATACTTTTCATCCAGAACCTTTACTTTTGCCTTGAAACTAGTGAGATTGGTGATGGCAACATTTCCATTTCCAACAGGAATAAAATTGCCGTTTTCATCCATTTTGGCTTCTTCTTCAAGGATTTCAGAATACTGCTCCCGATACTTTTCAAGGTCCTTATTTTTCGGAACTGCTTCCTTGATGCTTTCCTGCTCACGTTTGAGCGCAGTCATATTTTTACTGATCGCATAAGCCAGTTTGATGCCCGACAGCGATTTCAAAACTTCATACCCTTGTACGATTTCCAATACCCTTGATCTTGTGATTTGCTTTTTCATAATTTCTATTTGAATTTTAATTATTTATTTGATTAATAAGTTATTGTAACATTTCCGGAAGCTACAACTGTTCCAAAAATCGTCAACCCATAAAAAGCAACAGTTAGGTTTGGTATTAATGCTCCGGTATTATTCTTTTTACCGTTCCATGCTGCAGCTGATGATTGATAGTTATCTACTTCATACCAGGTTATTCCTCCCTGATCCCAGATTTTCATGTGATTTACTGGGAACAAATTCAAATTGGTGACAAAAAATGTGTCGTTTGTTCCATCATTGTTTGGTGTCATTACACCTAAGAATGTGAGCACAGCCGTTGTTACAATCTGGTTTTGTCCGGGACATCGGTAGTCCTCCATCCCCCCGTTAATACCGACTTTATACCTTGATCGGATCTGCACACAACTCATTGCTTTCAGATCATCCGTTCCGGCTGTTATCCCTGTTTGAGGGGTAAAATTCAAGCGCAGGAAGTTTTCGGTTACTATTCTGTTATCTCCAGCCATTTGCTCTTGCTATTTCAAGATCGGAAGAGCACACGTCTGAACTCCAGTCACCTGAAGCTATCTC
>CAZGSQ010000386.1:0-1501 GCA_964528535.1 uncultured Tangfeifania sp.
CCCAGATCATCCGCGATGAGGTGAAGAAATACACCGAAGGGATTGCAAAAGAAGATCTTGACCAGGTGAAGAGCACTTTGTTGAAGAGCAACTCAGGAAGGTTTGAGACTTTGCCCCAGTTGAACGATATGTTGATGCCGATCGTATTGTACAATTTACCATTCGATTACATCAAACAGCGCGAAGCCATTGTTCAGAAAATGACACCTGAAGACCATGCTAAACTTTCGCAGCAGTTTATCCATCCCGACCAGATGATTTACCTGATCGTTGGAGATAAAGCGACCCAGTTTGACAAGCTGAAAGAACTTGGACTTGGAGACCCGATCTTGTTGGGCAAAAACGGAAAGCCAGTAACTCTTTAATTTAGAGGATATTATTATTGAAAGGCCGGAATAGGAATTGCTCCTGTTCCGGCCTTTTTTTGTGGAGAAAATAGTGATAGCCTCACTTCAAGTGAGACTATCACTATCCTACTTCAGGTGAGTGGATCACTTAGACCTCTGGCATTGAATATTATACAATGAAAGTTAATAAAATGATTGTTAATCCTGTAAAGGATTAGATATGGGTAGAAAAAAGATTAAAATCAGATATATCGTCCCGTCCGGGACGATATATTCCATCGTTTTTAGGACATCTACCGATATTCTGTGCCAAAGGCACAGTTTAAATAATTTGTCAGCCTGCCTTAATATTACTTTTAAAAGTATTTACAAATCAATAACTTACTGAACTACCAGCAAAAAATAGTTCTTCTTCCCTTTTTGCACCAATAAATATTTATCGCCTATCAATTTCGCGAGTGTGACAATTTCGTCAGGGCCTTCAACTTTCACCTTGTTCACGGCAACGCCACCACCAGCAATGGTACGGCGGGCTTCCCCTTTTGATGGGAAAACAGTCGTTTTCTCTGCCAAAAGCTCAATGATGTTGATTCCTGCCTCCAATTCTGATTTTGCAACATGGAATTGTGGAACTCCCTCAAAGACAGACAAGAAGGTTGCCTCATCCAATTTGCGAAGAGTCTCTTCTGTACCCTTTCCGAAAAGGATCTCCGAAGCCTCAACTGCAAGATTGTAATCTGCTTCGGAATGGACCATGCAGGTCACCTCTTTGGCGAGAACTTTCTGGAGCTGACGCAGGTGTGGCGCAACATGATGTTCTTCAATTAATTGATCGATAGCTTCTTTTGACAAAACGGTGAAGATCTTGATGTATTTCTCTGCATCAACATCCGAGGTGTTCAACCAGAATTGATAAAATTGATAAGGCGAAGTCCTGACAGGATCGAGCCATACATTACCTGATTCTGTTTTCCCGAATTTGGTGCCGTCCGCTTTTTTGATCAAGGGACAAGTGAGCGCGAAAGCTTCACCACCTGCTTTCCTGCGGATCAGCTCTGTTCCCGTGGTGATATTTCCCCATTGGTCGGAACCGCCCATCTGGAGTTTGCAGTTTTTCGTTTCGTACAAATGGAGGAAATCTGTTCCCTGTACCA